>NZ_NRJG01000060.1 GCF_003585935.1 Psittacicella hinzii | reverse complement strand
GAGAGTTTTTTACGTATATAGGTTTTTGCTTTTAAGCTTTCCTTCTGTAACTTTTAGTAACGCCAGAACTTAGGCATTAACAACACTAACATGGTTGTACATTCTAGACGTCCTAAGAGCATCACAAAACCATTAATCACTTTTTGTAGATTAGTTTGTCCATCAAAACCACCGGTAGTATCAGATACTCCACCTACAACTAGTGCTCCGGTGTTTGAAATCGTAGTTACTACACTTGAAAGGCTTTGATCGATCGACAGACCAGTAAAGCTTAGAATAAATACCGCAAAACTTGCAGTCATAAAGTAGATACAGATAAAAAAGAATACCCCTTGCAGGTCATCTTTATCTACCGATTGACCGTTATAGAAAATAACGCTACTTGCATTCGAGTGGATGGTTTTATTCATTTGTTGGTGAATAAACATCTGAATAATGTTCAGACGGAAGATTTTTAACCCTCCGGCTGTTGAACCTGAACATCCACCCAGCATTGCCATGGTTGCCATCAGACCTATAGATGCCGCACCCCATGCTGAGTAGTCCGAAATCCCAAACCCTGTATTAGTTGAAAGGTTAATTAGATTTACTAAAGATTCCCAGTATATGTAAAACAGACTATAGTGGTACTGACTACCAAGCTCTGAACCTGTATGGTAGAGTAAGCGGTCAATACTAATTAAGAAGGCTACTACCATGAGAATCAGCGTGTACACTTGGATCTGCTGATCTTTAAAAATGCGCCATGGAGAACGGTTACGTAAATTTAAGACAAACACTTGGAAAGGCAGAGCCGAGAGGTACATAAATACTACTCCGGGCCAGTAGGTCGTTACTAACTCCCCAAACGAATCATCGGTTGGCGCAAAACCACCTGTTGATACGGTTGTAAATGAATACATAATGGCATCCATTTTCCCCATGCCGCATAACCAGTAACTAAACGCACAACTAAAGGTAATAAACAGATAGTACACGGCAATGGCAAACGCCATATCACGATAGTGCGAGAAAGCTTTCTCTTCACTGTCCGAGGATTCAGTTTTAAACAGCTTCATTCCCCCAGTACCTAAGTTAGGTAGAATGAGTACACCTACGACGATGAATCCTATGCCCCCAAACCATTGCGTAATTTGTCGCCAAAAGAGCAAGGAAATAGGTAAAGACTTAAAGTCCGTAATAATACTTGCTCCAGTAGTAGTCAACCCTGAACACATCTCAAAAAACGCATTCGCAAAGTCATAGTTGGCAATAATGATGTAGGGGAACATACATATAAATACCCCATAGACCCACATTAAGCTCGTGGTTAAAAATAGATCCGGAGTACGCAACTTAATGACTTCTTCACGCTTAAGCCCAAACTTTAATAAAAAGCTGGCAATCAGCATGATAATGATTTGTCGGATATACACATAACTGTGACCGTCTTTAAAGTAAATCGATACTAATAAAGTAATGAACATTAGAAAACTAATGACATAGGTCACATTCGCTAGGGCATAGCGGACAAATTTTAGATTAAAACTAAAACTAAACATCTGTAGCTTCCCTAGATTTGGGTTGGTGATTTTTGAATTAGTTTAGCAAAGGCTTGTAAGTCTTCGCGAGTATAAGAAATACCTAAAACCTTATCATCTGGTAAGAACTGCGTATGGCTCGTTACTACTTGGAATAAACCTTTACGCATTAAGCCCACAAAACGAATATTGTGTGGCAGTTTTAACTGCCCATACTCAATACCACTAATCGGTTTATTACCTATATAGCCATGAAGCTTACATTGGAATAGCGAGTAGATATTATTCGGATCACGGTAGACACGCTTGAATGTTGACGCCATACCATGAGCACGTAATTCAGTGGCTAGATCGTTTTGTCCGGAATAGATAATATCGATCTCTTCATTGTGAATTAATGAACGGTTTACACTTTTACCAATTACGGCAATGGCACGTTTACAACCCATACGTTTAGCTAGCACCGCAGTTAGAATATTAAGGTTATCTTGCCCTGTAGCTGCAACGTAAATATCCGTACTATCAATCTTCTCTTCGAACAGTAAATTCTCGTCCGAACAGTCACCGGCAATTACGAGTACGTTTGCCATATTATTAGCTAGTTCTAGAGCTTTATCGCTTTGTTGTTCGATGAGTTTTACACTTGCTTTAGAGCGTAAGAAACCAGCAAGGTAAGTATTAACTCGTGAACCACCTGCTAACATAATACGACGTGGTTTAGCTAGGGCTCGTTGGAAGTAACCTATAGCTAACATGACATTATCCGGTTCAGCCATAAGTACGATTGTATCTCCGGCATTAATGATTGTAAAATCATTAATCGAGATAATTACGCTATTACGAATAATCCCTACTAAACTAATGTTTAGTTTAATTAGTTCGGCAGCTGCTTGGGTTGCCACGCGTCCGACAAATGAACCACCATATTGTGCCTGACAGGCAAAGGCAGCTACTTCTTGATCGCAGAAATAAGTAAAGTACTCTACTCCTGGATAACGAATAAGATTATTAATAGCATTAGCAACGATTAAAGTTGGCTCGACCACATAATCAATCGGAAATAAGTTTTGCCCAATTAGACGATCTTGATGGTTGAGGTACTTACGGTCACGCAAGCGCGCAATTTTACACTCAACATTGTAGATCTCATGAGCAATTTTACAAGCAAGGATGTTAATCTCGTCGTGTTGGGTAGCCGCAACTAGAATATCCGCCGACTTTAGATCGGCACGATCTAAAGTGTCTAAATCCGTAGCATGCCCCGTAATGGTAACTAAGTCATACTTAGCAGCAATCGCGGCTAAGAGATCACTATCCGTATCAACCACTACTAAATCACACTCATCATCGATAAAGTTATCGATAATCGAAGTTCCTACCTTACCTGCGCCTAAAATAACTATACGCATAAGATTTATCTAAAAACTAACAGAATCTTCTCAAAGCTATACTTTAATTTTTTATCATGACACAAAATGTGCCAACCTAATTAAAGATACTTTAACTTTAGTTAAGCTACTTACGTCGATAAACTAAGAAGAAGCTTAAATAAAGTTAAGTATTCTTGAAACCCTATTATAACGTAAATAAACTTTAGCTTCACAAAGCTAAGCCAAAGCGACCCCTAAAGCACGCTTAAAATAATACAAGAGCAAGTCTTCTCTCCTATTTTGATATTCTCCGTCAAATAAGTAAGCCGTCCCCCAAAAGTGATACACCACAAATACAATAAGACAGTGTATATGCTATACACATCACAACAAAGTAATACACCAACCCCACCCCTCATAAACACACACTGCAACCACAACTATAACCACACACAAACAAAGAAAACAAAAAAAGGGTTAACACCTTTAGTGTTAACCACAATTATTTCGTTCTTGAAATTTAGTTCTTTACATTCAGTCCTTTATATTAAGCTATTTAATTTAAACCATTGATATGTAACTCTTTTTTAGGAGATCAAACAAACTTTTTTAATTATGACTATGCAAATAGCCTGATTAATTCTTAATCATGACTTTGCAATTAAGGCTTGCATAAGAATGAACTTCTGTTGTTCATATAGATGTACTAATTGATCAGTTTGTGCAATTAACTGATAAACTTGTTCAAACAAGTTAATGATTTTCTCTTGTTCTTCTACTTCTGGATAGGCTAAAGTTATATTCTTTAACTGTGAACTAGTAATACTTGCAAAAATCGTCCCACTAGCTAATAGCTCCCAATGCCCTTGCTGTTTATAAGCTTGTAACGCATAGTACAAGAACTTATTCTCACTAGCTATAGCACAAACTCCTCTTCCTAAGACTACTGGATATTCAGTAATCGCCATCCCTCCCACTTGAGCTCGTACGGTAAAAATCAGATCTCCCACTTGCGCTTGTTTGGTAATTTGCGTAGTGTAAGTGCGAGGTACTATTCTTTGCTCCACTATATCCGAATTACCTTGCACTAAGATGTAATCTTGAGGATTGGTAGTGTAATTACTCGATTGAGGAAACTGTCCCATCGTAATTTTACTTGCTAGATCTACTAATTTAGTTCTTTGCCAAGGTTGAGTAAAGCCTTTAAACCTTAACGGCATAATATGTTGATTTTTTAAGGCATATATATATATATATCAGATTTAATTTTTCCCATCTCTTCTTGAGCATTTACTTCAAATTGTGGAAAAATTCGCTCTAATAACTTCTCCTTAAGGGAGAGATAAGCTTGATATTGATCTTGTACCTTAAAAAGTTGCTCATCAACTGCCTGCAAGAGCTTAACAATGGCTTTTTGTTCGGCTGGTTCCGGGACGCTAATAGCTACAGCTTTTACTTTTTGTGCGTTGAGATTCGCTTGCGTATTAGTTCCTACTAAACAATCCCAATATTGATTAGCTGTTTTAAAACTTAGATCATAATAGATAAAATCACGTAACACCGTATCAGCAAACTGCATATTTAAAAATAGCTTGGGAAGTAGCTACCGGTACTTGGTTAATGGTAATTTTACCTACGGATGCATACATCGCAAAATTAATCGCTCCTGCAGGTACTAACCAAGCAGCACAACTATCTAAGCCTTCTTGAGTAATATGTTTTTCTGTTTGCTGAATATATTTACGTGCTGCAGTCATATCTGCAATATTTAAAAATGGGATCTCTCCATTAGCATAATAAACAGCTTGTGAAGATTTAGGTGTACCTCCAGCTTTACCATAGGTAAACCATTTACATAAGGGCTTAGTTTGCCATGGAGTCGTAAAACCAGAGAATCTAAGGGAAAGTGGTTTGGTCATAATTAAAAAGGAAAAGTAGCAAGTACTAGCATTAAGTACTAGTACTTATACTAGGCACTAAAACTAAACCTTGGACAAATGATAAAACTAAGTCTATGACTAAGACTATGCCCTATAACTAAGATTAGTGCCCTAACTAAAATAAAGAACTTAAAGAACTAAGAAAAAGAACTTAAATCTCGCAGCAAGTATTGCGAATGAGTATTTGAAAGAAGTATTTAAGAGAAGTATTTGATAAACATCTTTAGAATAATTTATCTCAAACCTTTAATAAATCTAAATTGCTAGTGCTTTATTAAGACAAGGAAATCTCTAATAAAACCTCCAAGCAATTGCCAATTTTAGGTATTACTAAATTAAGCAGTATAACTTGATTTAACTTCTAAGCGCAGCTTATCTTGAAGAAGATCAAGCAGTCCTAGTGATCAGTACTTATTACTCAAAGTAAAAATAATACATAGCTGTTAGTTATTAATATCAATAGTAGAAAGCGTTACGATTAGTTACTTATGCACATCTAATTATTACAGATTGTGTTTTTGAAGCAATCCTCTTTTTTAGGGGATTTGATTTATTAAATCGAGAGGAGAGTGTACGATCGATTTATATCACTATAATCGAGATATCTCGATTATACTACGATCTTCGTTCTGAAAGGAGATAACTAGGCTAGCAAAATCTTACCAATCTTGCTCGATAAATCCTTATAAGAGCTGACTATTAGAAGAAATGAGGCTTGTTAGTTTGTAGTTTTGACGATTTTACTGCTGTGGTTGGTGGAGTTTATAGGTAGTACGTACCGTTTTACAGTTGTAGTTGGTAAGTTTATCGTTTGTACGTTAGTTGTTTATCGTATGTAGTTTGTATCACTTTTGGGGGACGCAAATAAAGGTCGTCTCAAGGAGAAGGAAGAAAGGAAAAAGAGGATTTACTTGCTTAGAAGCTTAAGAGAAGATATTAGAGGATATGAGAGAAAAATCAATAGGATCAAGTTAAAATTTATCCGATTACTTGCAAAATCAACGATCTGTTGATTTAGTTCGAGAACTATATATCTCTATAATCTAGCCATAAAAAAAACTCGAGGGTTTAATCCTCGAGGTCAATATTTAACATAGGAAAGTTCTTGTCTGCTTGCTAAAAAAGTTCGCAAGTTAATCATTAGCTCTTAACAACTAACTAAGGTTAATTATTAAAAACTAAATCTCACAACATATTTACTGGCAATAAATATGGCTTACTTTTAAAGCTTGCTACTTACAAATATATTTATCTAAAGATTTTTTGGCATTAAGTCTTTAAATAAGGATGTTTGTAAAGACAAGTTATGTTCATAAGTAAGATGATAACTTTTACTAACTTTTACAATTAATAAAAGTTGAATACTAGTTGCTAACGCAACTACCCATATGCAAATATTGCACTCGCTAAGATGATTCTAGTTTACTGTAACGACTAAAGGTAAAAATCCTATTAGCCGGGAAATTACAGCTACTTACGTGATATTACTCACGTAAAGCTTATCTTAGAAGATAAACCTTATTCCCCAGGGTATAAGAATCTATACAGCGTTGTATCTTTTTACTGCCTTTTATCGCATATTAATTAACTATCTCTACAGCAAAATAAAGCAGAAAATAGTTATTCCTCTATTAATAGCGAAAGTAAAAAGACCTGAACGCAAGCTGCTTAAAATATAAATATTTTAAGTAGCATGAATAAACTCTATACGCTTGTACTAATAAATTAGTACGGGTGCTTATGCATCAGAATCTTTCATGATGAATGCTTTAATTTACAAGATTCTGATTAAGTCCTAACTAAGAACTAGTGTTACGAATTTATTTTATATTTTATGGTTAGTTGTAGCAACACTTAACATAAACACAATACTTTTGTAGAGTATTGTTCTACGAAAGTAGCTGTTTTTATTTTTCCCAAATTTTTGCGAGGACAAAAAATAAAGCTAAATACATAGCTCTGATAAAATCTTATCCTTTATGGGTTAAAGAATAAAATTAGATAGTACTTTATTTACGGTATGCTTGCTCTTATGTTTTGGCATGAACATAAGTGTAAGTTTATGGCTCGGTTTGAAAATTATTTTTGAGACTATTTTGATAGTATTTTGAGATTATTTTAAGACTGCTCTCAAAACAATTCCCAAGACAATCCCAAGTTAAATCTGCAAAACAAGCACACAAAAACCGGCGATAAAGTCCTATTTCCTCAACAAAGTAATTAACTTACAACCTACTATACGTTATTAAGGATAGCTTATATTTTAACAAATACGGCTTAAAAACCATATAACTATATAACACAACAAACATACTAAACATAGTTTTTTCCTAAAAACAACAAATAGAACTTTAAAATCGTGATTTTAGCAACCAAATCACTCTTTAAGATTGCATATCTATCATTTTATTTACTACACTTAGGGCAACTAAATAGGCAATTTATTGCTTGTCATTCACGCTAAGTCGTAACTAAGTCCTTACAAATTAAACCTTATTTCACTAAGTGCTGGGGTTATTTGAGGTTATATAGAGTTGATTGAGGTTATAGGGTGTTGTATGAGTTGTATTGGATAATCTGTGGTGTACAGCTCTCAAAGTAAGCTATCCAAAAATCTAAAAAATCTAAGGCCGTATGTAAAAAATAAGAGTAAGTTGTAAGATTTAGAATCTGATATTTTAAACCAGTGCATTGAACTGGTATGTTAAATCTGTGTATTGAACTGGTGTATTAAACAGGTGTGATAGTCGTGGTTTTACGTGAAACTTGAACAATTTTACGTAGATCATAAGCACTAAGTAACATTAAACAAATCCCTAAAGTCACTAATCCTAAAGGTAAATGTAACGGTAAAGCTAGTAATACCATTACCAACCAAGTACTAATCCCCCACGTGTACAAGCTAATTTGTTTGCGTAGCGGGGAAACATAACGTAAGTTATGTTCACCGATATGCCGATAACAACGCAAGCTATACCATAAAGCCACTACCATAGGTACTAACAACACTAAATGTGGTACTAAATAAGTAAATCTTAACTTAAGTAACCAGAAATAAAAATGCAAACTCAACATAAAGTCTTGCAAATTCTCTGCATTAAGACGTGCTCCGGTAGTGTGCATTACTTGTTGAGTTAGAGCAGGTAGAGATTGTTCGCTTGTTACTTGTTGAGAAATCTCTTGCCAAGTATAGCCACCAGCTGCTAACCATGCTTGCCAATTATCCGGGACACTAACTACTCCTAAACTTACAAGCTGTTGTAAGTGCTGTCCTGCAGTATTTGCATTAGCGCTATAGCCAGAAAAATGTACTATAGCCCCGACCAATCTTCCTCGATCTATACCCAGAAAACCATAGATCAGCAATACTAATACTGCTCCTAAACACAAAATAAAAATAAACTGATAAAAATAACGCATTGTAGATCTTTACTCCTCTCAACTTCTTTCTATTCATTTCTACTTCTTTCTATTTATTTCTACTTCTCTCCAAAATTGCTTTACTGTTAGTTTGAGGTTAGTTTGAGTAAAGGTAACTCTACTCGTCCAAACTTACAATCGGTAATCTACCTTTAATAATTTGTCCTCCAGCAACGCGAGCTATATACTCAAAGTTTGGTAATTCAGCAAGAATATCTGGAGTTACTAAAGGTGTATTCTCAACATTAAGGGATTCACTAAAGGAGTTATTAGTAAAAGCATCTTTGTTTGCGTAATTACCTTGTTTTACTTGAATACGAGTGCGTCGTAAAGATTCAGCAAGGTACTTTTGTGTTTCAAAGTCGGTTGTTCTTAAAGCTAACCAGTTATTAAAGTTACCTAACATTTGGCGAGTTTTCTCACGATCTCCTGTACGTACATTAAAGTCGGCAATTGTTTGCGTTGCGGTAAAGCAACGTAACCCTGCACCTCTCCCTTTATTCAGAATCTGAATAAAGGCATCGTTTACGACCTCTCCAGCCTCATCCACAAAGATATTTAACGGCTTTTTAATATCTTTATAGTTATAGATAGTTCCGGCTAAGGCTGCAAGATCTGAAAGTAATAAACTCCCGATATTTCCAGATAAAGTAGCGTCAGATAAACTATCTAAGCCTACGTAGAGAATGTAATTGGTTGTAGTTAAACTCTGTAGATTAAAGAGTACTCGATTATGGGCTTGCTCTAGTTCTGGAGTAATCAGTTCGTTCATCGGAGGTGTTGCCAGTACTTGTAAACCAGGTAATAAGGTCGCAAGCATTTTCGTTAAGTGCGTAGAATCATGTTTGTAGAGCTCAATAAGATTAAGTAAGGCTTCTTCTTGGATTTGTGGATGATAGTCTTTAACATAGGTACGTAAAACTACGTTAAAAGCTCGTGTATCCATAGCAGGATTAGACACTACTTGCAAGATGTCATCTAATTGGTGACGTTGACAAACGTCAATGAGTAACTCAACTAATAGATCCTTTAAACCAATAGTTACACATAAATAGATCCGCAAGAGCGTAATCTTTTTATGTAAAGCTTGCAGAGCTTCAATGATTGTTAGTACTGCTTTATACGAAACTGCTCTAAATGGACCAGCATTAGCCGAATTGGGCATTAAAGAAATAATCCGTTGTGCTAGATCGGAAGTTTTAGCATAGTTACCCAATAAATCTAAGGCAATGCTCTGTTGTGCAAAAGCAGGACTAAAAGCTAAAAAGCGATCAGCCATTCCAAGCTTATGAGCAGTAGCTAAAGCTTTTTCTCGTAAATCATGATCTCCTTTAGGGTCAATAATGATTACACTTTCTTGACGCATAATTGCCTGTTGAATTAGCAGATCAAAAGCCCTTGTTTTCCCAGATCCTGTAGTGCCAACAATTAACATATGCCCATTAGTATGCTCACAATCTAAGTAGATGTTTTGCTCACCATTATCTAGAGTGTGTAACCAAGATGATCCCATTTTAGTTGTAGTTTGGCTATAAGCAGGATGTTGTGCCATTTTAAATTGTTGTTGGATTGCTTGTTGACGGAACGTATGTTTACTATCCCAGTAAAAGCCTTTACCTAACCACCATTTTTGTGGCACTAGTTGGGATTGTAGCGTCTGTGAATTGAAAATCAGCAGTTTACGTTGATAACGTAAATCTAACCAATAACGATTCTGTAAGGCTTGAGGATAGGAAATTAAGGCTAAAAGCATACTCATTAGCCAGAGCAACAAACAACTCTTACTTAAACCACTATTAGCCAATACCGCAAAGAACAGCCCTCCAATACTTAAACTCACACCTAAGATTAAGTACCCCCACGCTAAACATAACCACAGTTTGACCTGCATAAGTTCATAGTTCGGACGCCAGTGTATTGTTACATCTTCGTGTGCATAACGAGTACGTAACTTTTCTTGTAAAGCTGGAGTAATAATTAGTTCTAAGCTTTGCACGGCAAGGTTAGCAAGCTTGTGATACCAAGTTAGAGCAGGAAACTCTTTACTCTTATTGGCACTATCTTTACCACTGTTATTATTCTCCTTAGATTTACTACCTACTCCAGATTTAGAACTGATAGATTCTGCAGAACTCTTGGCATCTTTTTTCGCGTTAGTAGCATCTCCTAAAATCGAATCTTTATCTTGTGCTGTACTATAAGATCTTGCACCTATAGTTGTAGCTTTTGGATCATTTGTAGCAGTTGTATCTGTAGACCCCGTAGAACCTTGAGAAGCTACAGAATCTTCTTGGTTGTTATTTGTGAGAGGTGAAGTGAATTTAAACATTAGTCCTCCTTACATATACTGTAAAAAATCATCAGCTAATTCTTCTGCATGTTCAGCGAGATAGATTTCTACCAGTAAAGGTAATATCGGTAAATCTAAAAAGTAGTCATACTTGATACTTTGCGTTTGCTCATCAAACTGCTTAGGATCATCTGGCATAACAATGGTTTGAATGATCTCTCGCTCTAAAGCACTTAAAGATAAATATGCCCAAGCACTTCCTGACAGATTGCATTCAAGATGATGCATCAGACGTACATAATCAATCTCCTGTAAACTAATATTCTCCAAGAACTTGATTGCTTGTGCGGTTGATCCTTGTTGTCCGATGCCAACAAAGCCTCGATTGCTTAAGAGTTCTTTAAGTTCTGCGTTAAAGTCATTCGAACCATCAAGATCATCTTGCTCATTCTCTCGATTTACAAAGCTAGGAGAGTTAAAGTTAGAGTTAAAGCTAGAGTTAAAATTAGAGTTAAGGTTTACATTCCCCACTTTACTCTTCTTTTCTTGTGCAGACAAGTGCCCTGCTAGAGTAAAGGTATGTTCGCTAATTTGGCCGAGAGCTTTAATTTGTTGCGCAGGGATGGTTTTTAACTGTGCTGCTTGGGTTAAGTAAGCTGTATCTTTAGCTGCTTGTAGTTGCGGATTGGTTGCTAACAGTTGTTCGTACTTTTGCCAAATAAGTTCTTGTCGCTCTTGTGTTTGTTTGAGTAAGTCTATTACTGATAATTCATTATGAGCTTCTTCATGTTCATTACGAGCTTCTACATACTCATTACTAGAAACAGCATAGCCATGACTTGCACCCACTTCTTTCTTATCAGCCCTAGCTGCTAAGTTATTAGAACCTTGTGTCTCTTGCTCTCTAGCCAATAACTCATCTACTTTAGCTGCTATACGCTGACAAGTTTCTAGTTGTAGCTGTTGGGCGCTGATGTGTGCCATATCCATTTGTGAAGCATACATATGAGCATCTAAAGGTTGATAATGAGCACAAACTAACTCTGGTAAATTAGCTAGTCCTACAAACTGACTATAACTATGATCTAAACTATCACCCTCTAAACTAGGTAGTACACTCATTAATTGGTAGTTCTCTAGAATCTGTTCGATCTGCTGAAAAGGTACTTGTTGTTTAAGATTCCATAACAAGAAATCATACATACAACTAAGAATCTCGACTGTTAAGAAGTCATCACCTTGCAGAGAGATTAAACCTTGCTCGATACGCGCATTAATACGTCTACCTAATTCGTGTTGAGATAGGAGATTATGTAAATCATCTTGAGTAAAACTAATGCTTGAGGTTTGTTGCTTAAACTTTAGATAAGTAGATGAAACGATAGTCAGATTCTTAAACTGATTAGGTGATGTGTGAGGACTTGGCTCTTTCTCACCCTCTACATCTTCCCCACCATCTTCATCATACGAAAATCTTCGATTTTCAGCTTTAAATTTATTTTTATCGCTATATCTAGCTTTAGATTTTCTCTCTTCCCCGAAAAGATCATTTATCTCATCATTTACATCATTACTTAACTCAATCTCACCATTGATTTCTCTATTAATTTCTCCATTGATATCACCGTTAATCCCATTATCAGCAATTCCAAACAATCCTAATTCACCCTTAACAGATAAAGAGTTATCTTGTTCTCTCGAACTATTCTTCGTTTGTTCCTTTTCTTGTTGTTTGACTTGCGCAAACTCATCTTGAAGAGTATGAGCAAAACGCGTAAAACTATGATTATCTTCTTGTTTTGCACCTTTAATTACATTCTCAACCGGCATTTGCTCAAACTGCACAAATAATTCGTCCAGACGCACTTTATCTATTTCGGCATGTGCTTCTTGTTTGCGAGTTGAAGCTTTTTTAGTTTTAGATTTAGAGCGAGACTTACGTTTAGAGGTGGTTTTGGCTGTTTCTGGATTTGAAGCTTGTTCTGCTTGAGATAATGACTCTTCATCTTGCGACAATTCATTCAATTCCTTAGATCTTTCTTCTAACTCTTGAAACAAACTATCAATCTCTTTAAACCCATACCCAAAATCTTGAGATAAATTCCTAAACTCTTGAGATGTAAATCCCACCTCCTCTTGCGATGAAAACTTACTTGTTTGAGCGAAACCAAATTGAG
Source organism: Psittacicella hinzii (assembly GCF_003585935.1). Taxonomy (GTDB): domain Bacteria; phylum Pseudomonadota; class Gammaproteobacteria; order Enterobacterales; family Psittacicellaceae; genus Psittacicella; species Psittacicella hinzii. The sequence goes on along the minus strand of NZ_NRJG01000060.1, from coordinate 23,958 downwards.
ATTGCATAGACTCAACTTTATCTCGAGAATTAGCTGTGAAATCAAAAGCATTTACTTGTTCATTACTTAGCTTATCGTTGGTATTTTTAGCACTTGTAGCACTAGCTTGTTTACCTCTAGATTCTGCGTTTACAGGTAAACTTGAGGTAGCTTTTGCGTTAGTGGAAGCTTGAGGGTTTGAAGAAGCTTGAAAGCTTGAGGTTGCTTTTGCGGCAGCAAAAGCTCCACTAAACTTCCCTTGAAACCCTCCATTAATTACTCCCTCTCCACTAAAAGCTACAAAATCCGCATCATCAAATCCATTAAAGTTATCAACTGGGATATGTACTTTATGAGGTACTACTTGTTCTAAAGTCTCTTGTTCATCTTCCCATTCTTCCTTGCTCATAAGCTTATCCTTATTGGCAAAATTACCTAATCTTAATCTTGATATCTTTCTCGATCATTTTGAGCCGTCCCCCAAAAATGATACAAACTAACAAACTACAGCTTTCTTTCTTCTTCGACGTTTACGCGTAACTAGAGTAGAGGAAGTAGCTATATCTTCAGGTGCTTCTTGAGATACACTTGTTTCTTGAGCTACACTTGTTTCTTGGGCTACACTTGCTTCTACAGCTGCTATAACAGCTGTTGCAGATGGTGTGAGTGGTGATATCTGAACATTTTGTGCCCTCTCTTCTTCAAGAGAGACATAATCTTCAGGCATAGCTTGCTCTCTTTCGCGTTCTAAGAACTTAGTAAAGAGTTGCCACTTGAGCATAAGTGTTGCTACTTTCGCTTCCCAACTCGGTTCTTTATTTGCTTGAGAGTTTGGATTGTTATTTACTTGGCTTTCTGGGCTTTGATAGATCTGTTTAATGAAATCTGCCTCAAGATTATCTAGTTCTACTCCAGACAGTTCTTTACTCGCAAGAGTAAAGAAATCTCTCCATTTACGACTACTAACTCGTCTTAATTGCTCTTTGAATACTTCTTGACTATTCCGTTGAGCAACTAAGTTAGGATTAATCGACTGTTCTTTACCAGTTTGAGTAGCTAGACTACTCACTAAATGAGCCATAAATACTCCTTTAGTTTGTGCCCAAAAGCTAATTGGAGAAAACTCATTAAACTTCACCATCTCCAATAAAGTCTTACGACGTTGCACTAAATCCGTACTTAAAAGTTGCATAAAGTTAACTTTTTCGAGTAAGGATTCGAGATTTTGCGTAGCATTGATTTGCCGTAAAACAGAAGCTGCGGCTAAGCGTTTAGCTGTTTGTGCTGCACGCTTTTGCTGGGCTTGTTTTTGAGCTCTCCACTGAGTAATAGCTTGTTCACGTTTAGAAAGAACGGTTTGATAATCCGTAGTAGCATAGTTAAGCGTGTTATCTATCGGACTGTATAGCCAATCAATATCTGGTAGAGCAGTAGTTTCGGTATAGGCAAGATCTATAGCTTCTACACTTTCTCTTTGGCTTTGTTTGTAATTACATAGATCGCTATACCATAACCAAGAATCTTCATCTTGGGCAATTACTTCATAGAAGTTAGTAGGCAATTCTCCTAAATGCTCAAGATTAGATGTTTCATTTACAACTATAACTTGCTCTGTTTGGCTAACCTCTTCTCCCTTACTTGTTTCAAGTTCATCTATATGACTTGTTTCAAGTTCATCCATATGACTTGTTTCAAGTTCATCTTTCTGACTAGTTTCAAGTTCATCTCTTTGACTAGTTTCAAGTTCAGCCAATAGTGAATTTATCTCTGCATACTGTAGATCACAATCAGCAACACTAGTATCATTAGTTGTTGTAGAGGTAACTTGATTTGTAATTGTAGTAGTGACGCTATTACTGGGGGGACAGTACGCTGTTTGCGTTATTGCTTGGTTTACAACTCTAGTTTTATCAGGTGAAGAGTAGGCTGTACTAAACATATTGTGAGGATCATTAAAGCCACTACCACCTGTTCCCCAATCATTTCCAAAACTATTAATATCACCAAAAGTATCAATACTCATGTCGTAATCATCGTCATCATCGTCGTACATGAAGTACTGATCAAAAAACTCACTATTCGGATCATCAAACATCGATCTCGGAGCATAATAAATACCATAGTTTGTTTCTTGAAAGAAGAAGTCATTACTCTCTACTTCACCAAACACTTCCTCATATTCCGGTGGAGTCATGCCTGGTTTTACTCTTAGATTATTTATAATGGGTAGTTTACGTTGAGGGATGTCATTAGCATCAACGCTAGCACTGGGGTTGGCATTAGGGTCGGTATTAATATTAGAATTTATTACAGCACTATCACTAAAGTAATAGTTCATATTCATCGGGTAGTGAAGATTACGCTTACTTACCCTACTCATCTCCTCTTCACTAATACCAATACCTATTTGCACACTTTTGCTTTCAGGATCTAAATCTAATTCTGTGGCTGCTAATTCTGTAGATACCTGTTCTGTAGTTAAGGGATCTGTCGTAGTTAATTCTTTGTTTGTTGGTTCTTGGTTTGTGAAGTTTTGGTTTAAAAAGGATGATTCTGCATTACTTACTAAGGTATCTTCCGTACTTTGAAGACTTGATTGTTGTGTAGAAGCAATACTATTTACCGCATTAGAGGCTGAATTATTTTCTCGTTTTACGTTTATCTTTACGGCATTTGGATAAGGATCAAGTTCTTCATTGTCCTCATCTCTAAATAAAGGAATGAACGCAAAGGCAGATGCTGCTAGATCTTTTAGACCTTTACGTTTTTTGGGGGAAGGATTGTTCGATGATTTGCTCATAGAAACTCCTATCTCTTCTAGTTATGGGGTAAATAAGTTAAGGTATAAGTTAGCTCTTAAATTAGAACTTTAGTTAAGACTTAAATTCAAAATTAAATTAATGTTAGGTAAATACTTAACTCATGCACTTAAGATTTAAGTTACTTACTTGGTTGTCTGAAGGTTATCTGAAAAAAGTTATTCACTTTTATAATTCATCTTTCGTTAGTTGTTGATACTCATGCCATAAGGACTTTAAGTACTTATCTTTGGCACTATGTAATAAAGAGCTCCATTGCAAATCGTTGTAATCTGCAATAAGTTGACTGTACAAAATACTTAAGAAGTAATGATGCTCGAGTACTCCTTTAGGATTACCTCCATGAGGTGGATGAGCTATCTCAGCTTGTTGTAATTGCCAGTAAGCTAAAGCTTGCGTTAAATAACTCACTAAATACTGCTTGCCATGTTCACGAGCAGTATGCTCGAGTACTTGAATAATAAGTGAAGCAGTATTAGATAAGTATTCTTGCTTAGCAGCTGCTTGTTGCGCTGCTAGGTCAGCAACTTTTAGTTGCTTTTGTGCAGTTTCACAAGCAACCTTATGTCCATACTCCATGCTTTTATTTAAGTGTGATAACGGATCTGCTTGCATTACTTGCGTTAACACTAAGTTACGCCAATTAAGTTCAAGAGCTGTTAAGGTTTTCTGTAAAGCTGGACTAATTAAAGCATTAATGTAATGAGCTGCTAATTGTTTACTCTGTTCAGAATTTAAAGCAGAAAGTTCTTGCCAATGAACTTTAACATTCAGAGTTGTACTATCAACTCCAGAGCTGTATCTACCACCATAGCACTTACTACCATAGTACTCATTACCGTAAAACTGATTAGTAAGTTGAGTTATCCATGCTTGAAGATTAGTAGCATGTTGGGGATAGATCTGTTCATGTCCACGGATAGTTACCTTTCTCCCAAAGTTCACTGCCTGACTTACTAAACTAATAGTTAAGTAAATTAAACCATTACTGATTTTTTCATGAGCAGAGCGAGCTTGTTTTACTTTACGTGCATGGGCTAAGTAATACATTAGTCCAGCATGAGTTGCGTATAAGAAGTACTGCAACATTCCACCAGCATGAGCAAAGACTCCTCGCTCTTGATAAGGAGCACTATAAAACAGCTCTTGGGCTCGTTTGAGTAATGGATCAAGCAAAGCTACTTCTAATACCGGATCTAACGCTAAAACTCGCTTTAAAGCTTGACAAGGTTTAGAGGTGATTTGTTGCATAACTTCCGGTTCAAGCTGAAAGATATGCTTACCATTAAAATAATCAGGGGTTACTAAACCTAAATTATCTAATTGATAAAAGTCGGTATATATTGCCCATACTGGTTGACTAAAGGGATCATTAAGTTGCTGCATATTCCTCCCTCTGGTTATTGTTGTCTACAATGGTTAAAGCTAACTCTATCTAATGTAGTTTGCTCTACCTAATATATTGTGGTAGTTGTCTATAACTTACATAGTTATCCATACAGGTTATAAGTTGTTGTAAATTGGTTAAAAGTTGTATTTAAGGCATCTATACAACCGACACCTTAAATACAAATGTCACTCAACATCACGCTTTCAATTAAAGCTTTATTAAATTAACTACTACTGACAAATATCTAATAAGCTCAAAAGCCTTAACTGCCACAATCTTAACTAAAGCGTTGTTGTAGTTGAGCTTGTAACTGCTGTAAATTCAAACCTATGTAGTAATAGAGATAAGCTTGTTGTTCTTGGTTCAATTGAGCTAGTAAGTATTCTTGCTTAGCATCTAAGTGATACACACTATACGTAGTGGTGTATAACTTCGCTAAAGGTTCAACTTGTAAGCTTGGCATTAAATGCCAAGATATCTCACCTTGTAAACAAGCAGAGTAGTTTTTTAGTTGTGGTAATAATCTACTCCAGTAGAGATAGTACATCCGGCACTTGGTAATTAGCTCATTGATTTGTAGATGAGGTTTTTGCTTAGCCAGATGCAAATCAAGATGAGTAACTTGATAACTTGCAAAATGCATATCTACCCCAACAGCTAAAGTTGTCGTGGAAAGTGTGCCGTCAGTATAGTTATTTCCATCATCTCTAAACTTCTCCCCACCATTAACAGAAAGCTTCTTACTCCCATCAACAACGTGCTCATTACTATAAGAAGTATTTTTGGTATAAGCTTCTAGAACTTGATCGCTACTAGTAAGAGTCAGTGCCCATTGTGCAACTAACTCTCTACTTGCCTCTGCTTGCTCGCCAAAACTTCCTCCCCAAAAGATTTCTTTTACTTGTACTGGATCTATATAGCTATCACCTAAAGCTGGCATATGATGTTTATTCATATAGCCAAACTGCATGGTATAGCAAGCTTGAGTAAACAAGTAACTAAAAGCTAACTGACAAGCTTCATACTCACTTAACTCTAAACCTTGAGGTAAATAATTTAAAGCTTGAGGTAGAGTACTCGTAGTTGCTGTAAAGAGATAATCTGGAGCTAAGATATCTTGCTTATGTCGCAAGTAACTAGTTATGGCAGCTCGCTGCCAATTCCTATTTACTTGCGTATTCACTACTTGCGTAACATAAAAGGTCTCTGGTAAGAGTTCTGGTAGATTACGTAAAGCTACAGAAAGTTGCAACTTCTGGGTTAATAAGGTACTAAAGTAACAGGGTGTCACTTCTGTTAAAGAAGCGTTCATTTGCTCATGCATATAAGCTGGTAAGATCTCTAAACGTAAACGTTCAAGCTCTTGAGCGTCCTTTAATGCTACTGCAGTTTGCTGTCCAGCAAGAGCAGTGATGTAACCTTGAGGATTTACCACCTGCAAACTTAGAGTATTAGCGTCACTTTTTGTCACGCTGTTAGAAAAAGAAGCATCTTTAAGGTTAATTGATTTAGTCTCTTCTTTTATTTGAGGAGAAACCTCTTTGTGTTGCTTCTCTTCTTCTGTTACTGATGAAACAGCATTACCATGCAGTACAGATGAAGAATTAACTACAGCTTGAGTTGGGTTGCTTGTAGATGTGTTGTTACTAAGATAAGAGCTTCTGTATACAGCTTTAACTCCAGCTTGCGCACAAGCTTGATTAAAACTTAAAACTCTATCAACGACCCTAGTCTCTACTTTTCGAGAGGATAAAGATCTGAATGGATCTATATCATCAGAAATAGCATTCATATTGTTAGTAGAGACCTCTTCCTCATTAGCTAGAACATTACCTGCATCGTCTGCAAAGCTACTATCTTTAACGACAGAACCACTATCACTGTCGTCAATTACAATAGTAGTAACCTCAACAGAAGCACTATCATTCTCAGCAGTAAGTTCATTTTTATCTACAGCAACATCTGCATCATAAGTAACTTTATGTAACGCCTCTTTTCTTGTTAGTTTTTGCCAAAGAGCAGCAAATCCTCCAAGAGAGCTCTTCTGTTGCTTAGTTTCTTGCGCTGAAGATGCTTGAGCCTCTATATCTAAGCTACATCTTAACTCTGTGTTACTTTTAGTTACATCTACTGAAGCAACCTTTTCAGAAGCAAGATTGTTTAAAGGTTGCCAAGTAGGTACATTATCTTTAGATATTAATAACGATATTGCTCTTGATAAGGGTGAATTAGTACTGCTACCTTGTTGAGTAGAGTTGTCTCCTCCCAACTTACCTCTTAACCATCTCTCCACCTTAGACTTATCTCCACCACTTACATTACTAGAAGTTACATCTACTCCATAATGCAGTCCATAGACTTGCGTAAGGTTGTTGTATAAATTATCAATCGTTGCTTCTGGTAAGAGTTTATGACTTTGATGAAGTTGTAAGAGATGGTATTGCCACTGCCAATCCAAAGCTAAGTAAGCACCTAACTCTGGAAAAGACTTATAACCAGATCTCAAAGAAGCATTGGATAACTCACATACATTTCTTGAGTTGCGGTTGTTAACTTCCCTCAAGTTGCTTAACTTATGTTCAATCTCACAATCAACAATAGAAGACTGTCTCTTATCGCTAGTTGCCTCCCACAGAGCTAAAGACATTAACTCTGTATTAAACAACTTACGATCTGCTGGATGTAAGTGAATTGCACTATCAAGCGCAAACTGTTCATTAGTAGCAGTCTTACTCTTTTCTCCTTTTACAACTATAACTTTCTGGGCAAAGAAAGAAGTTAAAGACTGTGGCAGCATACTTGCTACAGTACCCACTTCTTTCTCTAACCAGATTTGCCAGAGATGGTTTTGCGGAAAGTTCTGTAAGTGGAGATTTGGTAAGGTTTGATTTAAGTTTACGGCATTGCCATTAGCTCTATCCTTGGGATTACTAACCAGATTAAAGTCACTTTGTGTAACGCTGTAAGAATTAAAACTTTGAGCTTGTGCATTATCTTTAGTAACAAATACACTTGGTACTGATGGTTGATAACGAAGTAATCTATTGCTACTTACTTGACGAATTGTTGCTTTATGTTGTAACCATAAGCACCAGTTTTGACTTTGCCAAAAGTCTTTACATAAAGTTACAGGTTGTGACACAAGTGATAGGTAATAGCTCTGACACAGTTGTGAGTGCAACTGATTTAAAGAATACGACTGTACTCGTTGTTGAACTCTTTGTCTTAGAGCTAGATTAGCTAGAGTGTGATCTTGGTTGCGTAAAGCAGTAGATCTTTGCTGCCAAAGAAAATAATCAAGTAAAGCTTGACGCAAAGTGAGACTTTGTGTCTCTAACTCTTTTCTTGATGGTTCTTGTGAAGCAACTGTTGAAGTTACTCTACAATCTACACTTGAAGTAAGATCAAAAATCTTTGATGAGCTAAGTTTTAATGAACTGGGTTCTAACGAACCTAGTTCTCGACCCCTCCACCACATGGCTACTGGAAGTTGTGAAGCATGGTTAAGTAACACATAGTCACATTTATCTAAACTACTAACTGTAACTATATCGGTTGCTGATCTAGTTGATTCAGGCAGAGAAGTATCTTCGAGACTAGAGTTAGAAGAGTTAAGTTTGTCTATAGGGATATTAGTAATGACTTTTAAATTAGCCGCTGGTATTAGTTCATATACGCCTGCAACCTTAAAGCAATCTAAGACTACTTGTCTTTGCCAAGCAAAGGACAACCACAGTTGTTGCCAAAAACTTAACTCCGCTAACTCGCTAGTAAGTTTTACTTCCTCTTGCCATAACTGTAAATAGTCACTGACATAAGGTAAGAGATAAGCATAAAGTTCTGTTTTTTGCCAAAGATGCAAAGCTTGTAGAGCTTTGGTAAAGTTACCTCTTTCTAGTTTTGAGTCTAGTTCTGTATCTAGTTCAGAATATAGTTCATTCTCTTGCACTATATCTTTTTCGAGTAAAGGTAGTACCTGCATTAACTGTCGACTAAACTCTCGATGATTTAAAACTTGCTCTACATTAAAACTTTCTCTTAAGGCTGTAAGATCTAAAGCACTATTTTTACAGTTTTTGCTATTTTTGCTATTTTTGTTACTTTTACTTTCTTTATCTCTTGAACTAGTTGACTTGCTTGCAGTTGTTTTAGCTTGTAAATGCTCTTGTTGCTCTAACTCCAGTTCTTCTTGAGCCGCTACCCATGCTTCTCTACTATTAGTAAGATAAGCTTCTAACCACAGATTAAATCTTGGTAAAGCCATAATCTTGGTTAGATGGTATAGCAAGCCTTGCCATAGCTCTTGTTTTAAGTTACCATTCTCATCTATATCTTTACTAACAGCGTTAGAACCGCCGTAACTATAATTACTGCAACTAACACAACCGTTAGCTTTGTCGCTACTAACACCCCCCCCCCCCCAAAACATAGAAATACTTGGAGAAAGTTCTTTGACGCTGTTGCCAACAAAGCTCTTTCTTGCAGCATTATCATGCTGCAAAGTAACACTTAGTAACGGATGTTTAGTAATACTGTTTATCGCTTGCCCTATTTGCCACCAAGCTAAAATACTCACTTGCTCACAAGGAGCTTTAAACTTTCCCAGCTTTGATACTACAGGGGTAGAAGTTTTACTGGTGGTTGTGGCTTGCTGGTTAGCGTTACTTAAAGTTACTTGTGATTCTAGCTGTTCTTCATCAACAGTACAATGAGAATGACTATGAACATGATTATTAACATGATTATGTTCAGTCGTATGAGTAGTGGTATTAGCAATAATATGGTTAGTTGATTGCTGCAAAGCAATTGACTGCTCATCTACTTGCTGCTTATAGCGGCGGATAAAATTTAACCAAGAGCTTTCTTGCCATTCATTTTGTTCATAAGCCAGAAAATCATAATCACGTAAAGCAGCTAGTTGCCAAATATGTTCACCTTGCTTAGTAATCACATCTGCAAGCTTATCTACATCATTAGTAACTACATGTAACTTTTGTCCAGCCGGATCTGGTGCGTATAAGTAGTTTTGGCGTAGATAGTGAGCATTTACAAATTGCCGACAACTAAACTTACAATACTTGGCATACTTAAAATCTAACCACTTGTTTTCTAGTTTTTGCGCTTTAGGAAATAGTTTTTTCAGTTCTAAGAGCTTGCCACAGTTATAACCTTGATCGTATAAGCTGATCTTGCCATTCTCTTTAGGGTAATGAGGATTTAAGCGTTTATCTAGCAGCATAACGTATGGGGTTTGCCATACTTTATGCGTAGCAGGGTATTTGTTAAGGCTTCTTAAATCCACTAAAGCTAAAGGTGGAGTTTGGGAGTATGGATCAAGATGAGTTAAAGAACGAATTGGTTGATTAGTGTATTGCGGGAGATACTTACCAGCAGTTACCTGAGGATTAAGTACTACTCCTTCGGCTGCTAAAGAGACTAAATCCGTAAAACTAAGTTGCCATTGCGACAGATTAGTACGTACTCGCGCTGCTTGTTGCTTAAGCTCAGTAACTTCATCTACCGTAACCTCTGTTTCTTGATCAGTTACCTTACTTGCAGCTTGCTCTAACACTTGAGAACTAAGGGTATCAATGTCATTATTTTGTTGCAAATAAATCGATTTATTTATACCATTAATTTCATTATTACCATGATTATTAAGAATAAGCTCGGAAGTTTTACTGGTTGTTATAAATTTCGTAGCTAAAATATCTTGGTAAGCTTTTACCATTAGTTCTAATCTACTAACTTGTACTCCTTCATGATCTGAGATATACAATTCTTCTTTACCAATCTGCATTAACTCAGGCAATGTTGTTTGCTGTTTTGATGGTTGCTGATACTTTGTTTGCGGTGATTGCGTTTGCTGAAACTGCGTTTGATAGTAGTTACTTAGTTGGATTGTTGAGGCTACTTGACTGTAGGCTTGCAAGCAAGTTACACTTGCTTGTTTAAGTAACTTGGTTACTTCTAACTGCTGTTCTAAGAAACTGCTATAGCGCGTTGGACTATATTGCGCTAATTCTAAACGAGCATTAGCCGTTAACCAACAAGCTTTACCTAGAACTTGTGCTGCACTTTTATCTGCTAGTTCGTTATAAAGCTCCAATCCAATAAGTTGAGAAGATAAATACAGCTTAAAGCTGTACCACACTTGCATAAACTCAAGGAGGACTTTTTCTTTAGTGAGATAGGAGTGTAGATCTTCTGGGGTTAAGTACCAAGCTTGATCGAGAATACTATTAGTCCAAGGATCAAGAGCTGCGAGTACTTGGGTAGCAGTAAGATTAACTTGATATTGTCTCCAAGTAGTATTAGTTAAAGAAATTAAATCTCCTACCCGATGACTAACCATCCCTTCGTTTACTTGCTCAAGAGTACTTTGCAAAGCTTGATACAAACTTGGTTGTACTTTAAATAAGGATTTAGCAAATTGTAAACTACTATACGGAGCAATTAAAGCAAGATCTGGAGATAAGAGATGATTAGGAGTAGCTACTTGGGTGAGTTTTTGTAAATGCTCAAGAGTTGCTTGGATTTTTTCACTTAAGTCAGCATCTCCTTGCTCACTAAATACCTCCATCACCTGTTGCATAAACTGGCGATTAGTTCCTGGTGTGCGTTTAGGTGGTTTAATGTTACGTTCTCTTTGTGCTTTAGCCTTACCTAAGTAACACTCAGTAACACTAATTAACTCACTTAAACGAGGATCTGTAACTATCTCCGTTGTCTTTGTTCCCAAAGATGGATTATCCGCTTGATTACGAGTTTGAGAGCTTCCACTTAAAGTAATAATTTCCTCAATACTTATTTGCTCAAGAGGTAAATCACATACTCCTTGATAGAGTAAAGCTAAACTCTTTTGCCAGAGAATTCGTTTTTGCGGTAATAAGTCTAGATCTTGATATAGATCGGCTAAGAGTAAAGGAACAATTTCTTCACCATAATCGGTAAAGAGTTTTAAAAGCAAACTCTCAACTAGATGCTGTCGATTGATCCCTAATACCTGTTGCCCTAAATTAACCGGATGCCACACAATACTTTTACCTAAGGCAAGTACAGGTTCTAAGTTCTCCCACGTAAAATCTAAGGTCTGATAAGCATACTGCTTAAAAGCAGTATCACTAAACTCCCTATAAGCTGGCGAAGCTAAAGAAGTTAAGTTCGCACGTTGTAGCAACTGTAAATCCCACCAATGTACAGCTAGTTTTTGTGGAGCAACTTTAATACCTTGCATAGCAAGTAAACGTAACTCCCAACTATGAGGAATCGTATTATTTACTACTAAGCCAAGTAAAGAGTATTCACTACTTGCTTTCGCAGCTTGGTAAGTCCATTGTTGTAATACTTGGCATACTTGTTGCATATGCTGTTGGCTATGGTGCAAATAAGTATGATTAAAGCCATTGTGTAAATAACGATTTGCTAAAGTAACGAGCTTTTCTGTATAAGGACTACGAATTAAGGCTAATTGATTACTAAGATCTAACCACAGATAGAGCTTATGCCAACGCTGCTGTTGATTAGGTTGGGGTTTAAATTTTAGTTTAGTTTTGGCTTTAGTTTTAGTTTTAGCATTAGCATTTGCACTAGATTTACAAGCGTAACTAGTTGTTACTTCACTCTCAGCAGCGTTACTATTTGTTACTTTACTCTTGTTCACCACTTCATCAGAAGAAGTTTCACCATCACTAAGTAGCGACTGTAGATGACGTAAATCAACGATTTGTTTTAGTAGGCGTTGATTAGCTGCTAAGACTTCATTATCGAGTTTAGTTTGTTCATTAATTGTCCCACCTCGTAAAATCTCTGTCACTTGCTTTACTTCTTGTTGATCCGCAAAAGCATCAGCAACATACTCAACTAGTTGCTGGACTACAGCAAGAGGCATTTGTCGTTCTACTTGGCATTGCAGCTTAATCTGTGCTATAGCTGGACTAGTTGCTTCTTGAGTTTGTTGCATGAGTTGCACACTTTCATGCTCTAGGTTTAAAGCATAGGTTGGGATAGCTTGCCAATAAGCAGTAAGTTGTTCAACTTGCTTCTTTATGGCTGTACTAGCAAATCGATAAGTATTTACAGTTTGCCAAGTGTATAAACTAGCTAATAGTGAGTGTAAGCGTTGTGCTACTTGTACTATTTGCTCTTGCAAGGGAGATAATGTAGTTTGCTGCTGCCAAGCATACTTAGCTTTACAGTACGCAAGAAAGTCATGTAAATGAAAAGCGGAAGTAAATCTCTGCTGAGCTTGAGTTGTTGTTAAGTCATTTATTTCAGTAGTTAAATTATTAGCCCCATCCTCTAATCCATTAGCTTCAGTAGCTACGTAATCCATTTCTGTGTTTACCTTAGTACTAGTATTAGCACTAGCACTTACTTCTTCTTTTACAAACTTACCTAAACAGACATAAGGATGCACTACATGCAAGTAAGTTAGATCCTGAAAAATCTGATGTCTTGCTTGATGTTCAATACTTGGAGGTAAGGCTAACGCCTTACCTTGCAAGTCTTGCACTAAGTCTGCAGTAGGATAACGCAAATCTCTGTATAACGTACTGTCACATAATTGTTGATAGTAATGTTTGTAGAACTGCATGTACTCTTGCACATAGTAAGCTTTAGTGTAAGGAGCTTTAAGATTGAGGATTGGGATAACTGGTCGTAATTGTTTTTGTAAAAAGTGTTGCCAATATGATTCGGCTTCTGAGATATCCCAAGAGAGTAGTTGTACGTACTCATTAACTACTCTTTTACTGCGCGCTGAAGATAGAGGGAGAGCCGTTTCACTTAAGTAAGCAAGCGCAACTTCACTACCAAACAGATAATCATCTTCATCTAAGCTCTGATATAGTCTAGGTTTTACTTGATGAGAAGAGCGATTTTGGTTAGAAAATCTCTCTTGATTAGAAAAGCTCCATTGCTTAAACTGCTCATTAGTACCACTAGTACTATTAATACCATTAATACCTGCTTGCTTTCCTAGAAGAGAACCTTCACTGGCAAGATTACTATCCTCATCCCCATTAGCCTCTACTACCTCTGTGTTACTAGCACTATTAGAGATATTAGCGTTATGAAGTGTTACACACCCTCCATCGTCTGCTTGAGAGTTGTGATTGCTTAGATCATCATTACCCTCTTCTACGTAAGAACCAATTAACTCTATAAGTGCAATTAAATCTGGTTCATGAGTAAAGATAATTAAAGGTTGTGAAGTACTTTGTTCTGTTAAGGTTGAGGTACTAGTTGAGGCTGTAGTAAGAGCAAGGAGATATTGTCTTAAGTTTTGTTGCTGGATCTCACTATAAGTCCACAACATTAAAATGGCTTTTGAAGCTGCTTGCATAGCAAGACTAGTAACCGCAAACACCTCTCTAAAACTACTTTCTCTATGCAAACGTAACTGTTCCAGTTGTACATAGTAATAAACTTCGCATTCTTCACTAACAGCTCTTGCTTGAGTTAGATTTGGGATTTCCTTTGATGTTGACGCTGATGTTAACTCTGGTATTAGAGTTGATGTTACTTGTTGCTCTCGTAGCTCTTGTTTATTTTGTTGTTCTTGATGCGTCGTAAGCTGATGACTATTACTGCGCTGTGCGGCTAAGGCTTGTCCTTGGAAGTAACAATCTAAGTAAGCTGAAGTTTGTGCTAAGACTTCTTGCTCAGCAAAGAGATACAACTCAGTAGTACTCTTAATTCCTTGAGTTGTTAAATTCTTACTTAAGAGACTATTGGCTTGATGCTTCTGTTGTACGCTTGTGCTGGTGCAACCAGCACTTAAGAGCGTACTTACTTGCGCTCCTAAAGGAGCGTAAGTAGGTAAGCAGACAATTTTTATTGGTAAATGCGAAGCTCGCGGATCAAACTTCAACAACTCTTGCCATGAACTACTAAATAAACTTGTTGCTCCGTAAGTTTCATTGTCTAAACTATCTCTTTGCATATCTATAACCTCTCATTACTCCTCGATCTAAAAAATAAGGCTTCAGAGAATACACTCTGAAACCTCAATCCTTATTTATTCCGAAAATGTTGCAATGATTTGCTTACTTCCGGATCAACAGGCGTATGTTCAGCGCGATTCGGATTAGTATTTAGGGTTGGTGCACCAGCACCAGGCATAGCTACCGGATTAGCCGGCACTTGTGGACTAGTTGGAGAGCTTGGTGCTTGGGCTGTAGTTGGTTGCTGTGGTGCACTTTGGGCTTGAGCACTAGTAGCACTAGGATCAACTTTTGGTGTCGGTGCTGTAGGTGGTGTTGGATTCATCCTTACTCCTCCTTGGAGAATATTTGTTTGTGGTAATTGTCCATAGGTTAAGAACCACAACATATTGGCTCGATCTTGATAAGAGTTCATGCCCTCATTACTAAAGAGTGCTTGAATTTGAGCTGCCACTTGCCGTTGTTGTGTATCTGGTACTAAAGGAGCTAAACTCCGTTCGTGCATGGCAGCCGCGCGTGCTAATTGCGGATTAGCACTCACTATACTTGACAGATAATCCGCTGCTCCTGGTTGACTAAGAGTTTGTTGGGCTAGAGCGAGCACAGACATATCTTGACGCGAACCTAAAGACGCTTGCATTTGTGCTAATTGGCGATATTCTTGTTGATAAGTATCATTTAAGCTATAAGCTTGTTGCGTTTGTGCACTATTGCTTTGAGAGTTAGTGTTACTTAAACCACTAGTTTGTGATTGTGAGCTTGAACTTTGTTGGTTTTGCGTAAAGTTAGTACTATCTCCATGTTGACGCGTACGCGTACTGCTTGTACTTACTTGTGCTCCAACACTTTGATCTTCGGTCGCACTTCGTTGGTGACGAGCTTTAAACTCTGTTCCTACTCCAGTATTTTGAATAGCCGTTGGTGCAGTGTTGCCTTGGGCTGGTTGCATATAATCAGTTAACATCGGACTATTACTATTAAGGTTCGAAGTCATAGCTTCTCCGGCAGCCATACCTGCTGTTCCTACCATGCCACTCATTGCACCCACAGCTTTATTATCTTCATGAAAAGGATTAATAACTTGTGAGCTACGCACACCAGAACCTTGTCCTACCGTACCACTTAAACTCCAACTACTTTGTTTTTGATAAGTTGATGAATGTTGTTCATTATTGCTTGCGCTTTCAACATGGCTATCGCTAAGGCTTGAACTTTTATTTTGACTATAGCTATAGTCTTTACCTAATGCAATACTGCCCATAGCCGAACTGACTACACTCGTAGCTTGAGTCGCTACTTGGGTAGTGGAGAAAGTTTCACCACTACTTACAGCTGACATCTGCTGGGCAGCATTAGCTTGCATATGCGAAAGCGTTGACGCAAGGTTTACTGTTCCAACTGCAGCTTCAGCTCCAGATACGCGTGTTCCCTGATATATATCAGCACTATATTGTGAACCAGCTTGCACCACTGGAGCTCCTTGTACCGCATTCGGAGCAAGGGCTGGGGTAGCTGCTGGTGAGGGAGGAGCTATACGTCCGGCTAAGCTCGTAGCCGCTACTGCTCCACCATAGATCAGAAAGAGAGCTAGACTTCCTACACTTGAAAGCAACATGCCAGAAGTTGCGATATAGCTTTCAAGTTTTTGCGTAAACATACTTATGCCCCAAAAACTATCTATGGCAATATAAGCTTGTTGCACTTCGGTAAGCGAACGACTGATTGCTTGTTGGTAGTACAGATTAATAATCGTAATGATCGGTTGCCACATTTGTAACCAGACTAACAACATGGCAAACTTCCCTAACATCCGATAACCAAAACTTCCTAACATTAAAATCAGAAAAATAAAGGGTACTACTGCATAGAAAAAGCCCTCTAAGAACGTAAGTAAAGGTTTTACGGTGTGAGTAAAAATATTACCTTGTAATGTCCATTGAGTATAGAGTTGAGCAAGGCTTTGTGCTTGTACGGCCTGTCCTAATTGGGTATAACTCGGAGTTTGGGTTAGCATTTGTGCCATAGCTAAAGCCGTGATGTACTTTTGTGCATCTAATTGTCCGTTACTTAAAGTGACAATGTCAGCGTTAATCTGTGCCAAGTGCATATTTTTATTCACATTGCCACGTAGAGGATTAATAAGCTGTTGTACATTCTCTAGGGTTTGTTGTTTAAGGTGAGTAAAAGCTTGGGCACAAGTCATGCTTTGAGTTGTACCTACTTTATACACTTGGGTATAAAAGACTTGCGAGTTTAAAGCTAAAGATTCGGGCAATGATGTACCAAAGATCTTAGTTGTATCACTCGCTCCATTTATCCCTGGACGTAAAGCTAAAGAGATTTCAGTACAATCACCTAAGTATTGTTGCCAAGAACGATAAAGATCAGATCCTTGTTTTTGGCTTGTAAGCATAGTTTCAAGCACTCGCGCTCTAAGGGCAAGTAGTTGCTCAAAACTTTGCGTTACTCCAGGTTGCCCTCCAACTTCATGCACACTCGTAAAAGCATGCCCTAAGGTATCGGCAATAGTTTTGCCGAACTTACTTGTAAAAGAAGCAAATACTGCAATCCCAACCGGCACTTGCGCTACGTTTTGCGTTAGTAAACTATTACGATCATGCAAAGTAACCGTAACCCTTGGCACAAAAAGCGCTGCCACAACTAACCAAGTAACCGCTAGCTGCTGTACTTGCATAAACGAGTTCTGTAAAACAGCATTAATCCCTAGTTGTAAAATACTCAACAAAATAAAAATCTTAGCTGCCACCCAAATAGCTTCGCCCTTAAAAATCATGGCTATGCCATTTAAGATGGCGCTTAAAAATTTAACATCGCCAATGACATAAATATCCCACATCTTAGTTCTCCATAATTTTTAGTTACTAGCCTTAATATGGCAGCATCTTTTTTACCTTTAAGTTATCTGCTTTACTTACCTTTAAGTTGTCCTTGCAGAGGATCAAGGGCACTATAAAGTTGGTTGTAGTAGTTAAGAACTTGTAATTCATTAAGCTTACTCATTTCGGTATCTATATATTGCAAGTACTTTAAGTTGTTATGTTCAACTAAGCGTTTAACCATGCCTAAAGTATCATCTTCAACTACATGTTGCAGAGCTACTCCGACTAGTCTAAATGCTTGTTCAACTTCACGTGCTGCATACTTTAAAGCAATATACTCGGCAGCAAAGTTCACATAATTCCGTGCGGCATCTGGAGAGCGAATGGCTAGATTACGAATCTGAGCATTAATCCCCTCTCCTACCATTAGTAGTTCTTTTTTCTGACTCGCAGTTAATGAACCTTGGTTGGTTTCATAAATGCCAATTAAGCCTTTACCGTAAAGAGCAGCATTACCCTCGGTATCAACTGCAGCCCCTAAGTACAGAGACTTGAGTTTTTTAGCTAAAGGTTCACGGGTTACTGTAGTAACTTTCATCTCTTGGCAATCACCTTTAACACAAGTGTAACGACTTAACTTACTACCAGTTATTAACCCGCGTAAACTCATTAAGTCTCCGGCATAAACTTGCACTTTATCGGTTTCATTACTTTTACCTGTACCAGGTGAAGAAACTACTGTGCCAGTCAAAGACATAATCTCTTGGTAATATTCATTGGGATACTTACTCCCAAAGGCTTTTTGTAAGGCTTTATAAACCACATTGCCGTAGAGTTTTTCTTTTACAATCGGATCTTGGGTTAATTGTTGTTTTTGGCTAACTTTATCACTACTAAAAGTACTGAACGTATCTCCTAAGCCTTTCATATTGGCAAGAAGTGAGATCTTGTTGTTTTTAGTATTGGTTAATGCCGAAACCGTATCATTAACAATCCCTTGCGCTAAAGCACAAGAATTACCTAGATACTGATTAAGTGCTTGGATTTTTTGTTGTAAGCTTTCAACTACTTGTGAACAAGTTGGGCAAACATGAGTTAAGGCTAAGTTAAAGCTATAACCTACTGCATTAGAAGCAACTGATTTCATAAGTAAAGTAAACTGCTCTTTATTGATAAAGCTTAAACTTCCTCCATATAAATCCAAGCCACCACAACCAGCATTAATGTAAGGTGCATCAAAGTTTACTAACTGTAACGTCATTAACTGATTGCGTAAAGCAATATTACCTCCGTAGTAAACTCCTCGATCAATTGCTTGAATATGTGCTGGACTAGTCGAGTTAATAAGTACATACTGCCGCATATAGTTATCAATACTCGCGGTAGCTTGCGTACTCAGACCACCAATATTTCCTACCACTAACCCCACACTTAGAAGCAGGTATCTACTAAAGCTTTTACAGAAACTATTGCTAAAGCTTTTGCCAAAACTAGTGCTAGATCTCTTGCTAAATTTTTTGCTGAAACTCTTGCTGAATCTCTCGAAAAATCTATTACTGAAGCTATGACTAAAACCAAGCCTAAACTGTCCAGCATTACTAGAAAACTCTTTCCAATCTTGCCTACTTGCTTTACCACTTAACCCTTTAAAGAAACGTCGAATCTGCAACATCTCATTCTCCAATTTTCTCTATCCTATCCATAAGCATTATTTTTATCGCCTTTACTCCACTCTGTTCCCCATTAACTCTTTTACTTAGAAGTAGGCTGTACTACAAAACTTGTAGGATAGTTATGGCGCAGGTTTTGGCGGAGTTGTAGGCATAGGTGGCATAGGCGGTGCTGGTGGCATTGGAGGCATAGGCGGCATTTCTGGCATTGGTGGTGCTGGAGGCATAGGCGGCATTTCCGGCATCGGTGGCATTGGTGGCATCGGAGGCATTTCCGGTAGCGTAGTTGGTAATGTTGTTGGTTCTGATTCACATGTTTTTTGTTTTAACAACTGCATACGTTGTTCTTGAAACAGACGATCTTGCAAGATGAAGTCATTAATCATGCGTTGAGTTACCATTTTTTCGTAAGCTAAGGCTGCTCCTAAGCCAAAAACAATTAAGCTCACTACAATGCGCACAATAGTACGTTTAGTACGACGATTTAAGCTCATAAGCTCTCCTCTGTAATTTAGAAAAGTGTTTAAATTAAGGTTTAATAATGGTTTTTATCAAGATTTAATCATGGTTTGTAATCAAGATTTAATGATGATTTGAATAAAGATTTAAATTTCGATTTATTTCAAAATCTAGATTTCTCTCAAAGTCTAGGTTTATCTAAAAATTTAGATTTATTTTTAAATTACTCTTTAGCCCAAAAGAGGCACTTAGCTGTACCCCAAAAATGATACAAACTACCAAGCATTATTTATCTCTAGTTACAGCACCTTGTTGCTTAGCAGTAGGTATTTCTGCTGGCGTGATAAAACCTAGTTTCTGATTAACAACTTGACTAAGTTGTGCACTGTCATACATAGCTTCTGCCATAATGCCGCGTGCCATATTGAACTCTACT
Source organism: Psittacicella hinzii (assembly GCF_003585935.1). Taxonomy (GTDB): domain Bacteria; phylum Pseudomonadota; class Gammaproteobacteria; order Enterobacterales; family Psittacicellaceae; genus Psittacicella; species Psittacicella hinzii. The sequence continues at coordinate 4,418 of NZ_NRJG01000060.1, read as the reverse complement.
CTTGTTACTAATCCTGCTGAGTATAAGTAACGCATTAGTCTAGCTTCCAGATCAACCAGATCTGTTGCTCCAGCAACTAATACTTGCGTTTTCTCTTTATCTACTACGTATAAAGTAGGAAAGATCGGAGTTTGTTGTTGCTGCACAAATTCAAGGACTTTAGCTACTGGTAGTTGCTGCATATGCTGCTCTAGTCCAGCATATACTCTTCCCTGAATATCAAAGATCCCCAACTTAACCCCGTAATTCTTAACTGCCATGGAAATTAATTCGGCAAAATTCTTACTCTCAAAATCCCCACTTATCACCATTAGCAAGACAAACTTATCAGCATGTAAGTTAAAGAGTTTTTTACGTAGTTGATTAGCTAGTTGTTCACGATATTGTCTCGCACTAGCATTAACCGTAAAAGCTGCGTTGTTATCTAAATAAGGATTACCTTGACTTACCATTTGTGCTTGTTCAGCAAATACCCAAGCTTTTTGTTGTGCGTATGCTTGGAGGTAGAGATAAGCTAAGACGTTTTCGGTAGTTGGTTGATCCATAGCTCGCTCTAGATACTGAGGTAAATGCTGTTGTAGCCATGCTACGGTAATATTACTCGGTACAGGTGGTACAGCTTTAGGAGTTGAAGTTGGTTCTGGGGTACTTTGTGGAACTAACTCTGGATTTGGGTTATGCGGCAGCTGTGGTTGAGGAAATACTTCTCCATCAAGTTCTTGTTCTAAATCCCAGTTGTAATAAAACCAACCTTGCTCTTGTGCTCCATATTGCCAAATTGAATTACTGTGTAATGCTGGAGCATATGCTACTTGAACAGCTAAGGATCTTGGTGCTTGTGCAGTTAAAGATCTTTGTCCTTGTGCAGCTAAATGCTGCTTATGCTGCTGTTGCTGCACTTGTTGCTGATAAACTTGCTGTTGCCATAACCATTGTTGGTATTGCCAAGCGGTTAAGTTTGGCGGTGCTAATCCTTGAGCTTGGGGGTAAGCTAAAGATGAAAAATTGCCTTGTGAATTTAAGTAATGCCCTGTACTAGGCTGCGAAACAACACTTGGATACATAGGAGCATAAGGATAGAGAGAAGCATAGGGATTAGGTAAGGTATAGCCCCAATTTTGCATTCCGGCATAATTGCTCTGTGGTACTGTATAACCATAATTACCACCGTTATTAACAGTATTAGCACTAGTCACAGCATTACTATTAGTAACTGTATTTGCCTTTGTTATTACTTGGGTATTAGCTGCGGCAGATGGATTAGCTTGTCCTTGACTAATAACACTAACCAAAGAAGCAAGACTAATAACTTGCATAATCCTTAAAGCTCTGTTGGTGACAACCTTAATAGCTACAACCTTAGCAACTACAACCTTAACAGCTTTTGTAATCCAAAATCCCTGCAAAAATCTAAGCCCACCTTGCTCCAAGTTAAGCAACTTTTGTCGCAATTTTAGTAATCTAAGCAACATTTGCACCGACTTAAGTAACCTAAACAACTTTTGCTCCAACTTATATAGTTTTACTCGTAGCTCCAATCCCTTAAAAGATCGAACAACCAAATTCGCTCGTTGGCTCAATCCTCTGGGAAGATAAAACAGTAGTTTCATGCAACCTCCTGCTAGTTAGAAAAAGCAACTTCCTTTAGTTTTATTCCTTACTTCATCTCCTTATAGCTGTAAATTACTGGGCTCTTATCATTCGGCAAAAAATCATAATCACTTCGTAACTTACAGTGCTAATTCAACAACTTAGCAAAGATCAACTAAAGGAAGTCTACTCTTAAATGATGTTAAAAATTTCGTGTAAGCATACACGAGCGGTAATAACGTAAAGTTATAAAAGGTGTAATATTGATTTCAGACTTTAACGATTATTACTCTTAATGGTTAGTTTTAAAATTTGTTTCAGAATAAGTAGTGAGAATTGTTGTTACATTGGTTTTCCTCCTGTTTGTGAGTTATTAGCTTGTTAATTTTGCTTATTGCTTACTTTAATATTTACGGCTTATTAGTTCATGTTTACTTCGAACATTTACTGCTTGCGAGCATTAAATTGAATTAGGTACTCTCTAGCTCGTTGGAAGAAGTGATCTAAGGTTAATTGATTACCTAAATGATTAAGACGATCAGCATTACGTTGTCCAGCGTTACGACTATCAGTTTGGGTAACTCCTTGAGATTGCTGCGCACGCGCAAGAAGAGTTTTCTGTTCAGCAAGGCGACGTCCTATTTCTTGAAAGCGAGGATTAGCTAACATAATGGCAATCCATTCATCAAGATTAATTTTGCTCCAATCGACTTGTGCCAACTCTGCGGTAGTTAGTGGACCACAGTCCGGTTTAGCAAAAGTCCCAAAACTCTTACGCAGCTGTCGTCTTACTTGTTCTTGCATAATGCGAGCTAAAGGTGAGTTATAGCAGCAGGTTTTAGTTGTCATTTGTATGCACTTACCTGCTACTTTTTGCGTACACTGCATAGCAACAACTGTACAAGAACGTAATTTACGTTTATTGGCTAATTCAATTTCACTTTCATCGCAGCTATATACAGCCTTAGCCGTATTAATAACTAAGTTGTATGAACTGTAAGCTAAAGCTGCATAGTTCATCACCGAAGTTAAAGCCGGATTTAAAGCGATACCAGACGAAGTTTGGGTGAAAATTTTATTAGCGACCTCTTCCCCAAACTTTTCTTTTAACCAAGTGTAAACACTTTCAGCTAGTTGTTGACTAATGCTTTGTTTAGCTTGCTTGCTGGCAACTTGTGCCGCAGCTTGATTCGCTGCACTTGTAGCTGTGCCTGCTGCATTTCCTGCAACATTGCCCGCAGCATTACCTGCAGCATTACCTGCAGCACTAGCAGATCCAGCACCAGTTGACGCAGCCCCGACTGTAGGTAAAGTTCCACTTTGTACGGCATTACCGGCTAAGTTTTCTAAAGCCGAAGTTAAAGCTTCCTTACTAAATTCATAAGCTTTCGCAAATCCATCAGTAACTAACTCTCCTAAACTCGACCAAGAGCCTATGGGATTGTCGTAACCGACAATCTTTGAAAGACTATCGTTCATTTGCGTGAGGTTAAAAGCTAGTTCAAGATAATCTTGGAGATTAACTTGTACCGGTAAATTACAACAATCAACCAAACTCCCTAAACTACAGCGACACGAGTAAGTCTTACCGGCAAAAACTTTACAAATCCCAGTTCTTACATCACAATTAGCATCTTCTTGAATGCCTGAAAGCATCGATAAAGCACCTAATACTTTCCCCATATCTTGTGAAGCCACATTTAACCGAGCACAACCAGGATCTCCAGCTTGACAAGTAAATTGCTGACAACGTGAAGAAGTATTTACTTGTGTTGTTACATAGCGCGTAAACTCAGTACAACGATAAGTAACTAAGCCTGCATTTGCACTGATAACCTCACAGTTACCTATTTGCGAAGCTACAGGGAGGTTTTGGGGTTGATAGATAGTACTTGAAGTTTTATTAACAGAAGTAGTAGTTGAAGGGCTATTAGCTACAAATGTATTAGGTAGAGATGCATTAGTACCCGTAGTACTATTGGTAGTTGTATTAGTCCCTAAACTTACTACCGCTGTATTCGGCACTAGAGGCAAATGCTCCTCTAACTTAAAGTTCTCTACTATCGGACGTACTTTTAATTTGGTTTTAGGTTGTACGTACTGTAAGAAGCGCGGACAATTTCTTCCCATGGCACAAGTATGGGTAGTAGTTACAGGTGTAGTTTTAGCTACATCTTTAACTTCTATATCTAATGGGCAATGAGCATAACTATCATTACTTACTAATACCTCTACACAATTCGGAATACGTACTTGGGTATTACAGCTATAGGTATAGGAGTAACCTATTACTTGCCTAATGCTACCGGCATTAGCACCTGCTTGGTGTTGCGAATAAGCTGCATGATAAGGATTTTGTAAATCACTATGCCGTGGAAACTGTTTATAGAGTTCTTCACGATTAACTTGATTACAAGTAGTGGCTGGACTAGTTGTAGCTTGCTGCAATTGCTGTTGGCAATTGTCAGCAACTTGTCCTTGGTAACGCCAAGTTATTACTACCTCACCACAATAAGCAGCTTGTTGCTGCATATAAGGATTGTAAGGATTAGCAATACGGCAGTACTGTTTACCATTAATCGTGACGCACGACTTTTTATCAGTAGGTAAAGCTATAGGCTGGTGCTTACATTGCACGCTATAAACTTTAGATTGTAGATCTTGAGCTTGGGTATTAGCTTTTGCAGTTCCAATTAGCCTATCTCCAACTAGCAGCAGCTGTTTAGTGGCAAAAGATCCTAAAGAAGCTAATCCTTGCCATGAAGTTAAGTCAGGATCAGCTTGCGCTGCTGCTTGTAAATTCTCTAAAGAACTAACTTGCGAACTAA
>NZ_NRJG01000006.1 GCF_003585935.1 Psittacicella hinzii | reverse complement strand
AAAAATACCTTGTTCTTATGTAAGCATTAAAACAGCTATATATACAAAACCTTTAATAGCGACCAACTAATTATGAGTTGGACTATTAATTGAATAAGTGTAAGCGGTGGATGCCTTGGCAATCAGAGGCGATGAAGGACGTGCTAATCTGCGATAAGTCTGGAGGAGTTGATAAGACGCGTTATTACTCCAGAATTTCCGAATGGGGAAACCCAATAGAGCAAATCTCTATTACCACTTTTGTGGGGCGAACCGGGAGAACTGAAACATCTAAGTACCCCGAGGAAAAGAAATCAACCGAGATTCCGTTAGTAGTGGCGAGCGAAAGCGGACTAGCCGTTAATGATAGCAATAAAGATAGTGGAATAATCTGGAAAGGTTAACGACACAGGGTGATAGTCCCGTACACGAAATTTTTATTGTGGTACTAAGTTAACAACGAGTAGGGCGGGACACGTGAAATCCTGTTTGAAGATGGGTGGCTCATCATCCAAGGCTAAATACTACTGATTGACCGATAGTGAACCAGTACCGTGAGGGAAAGGCGAAAAGAACCCTTGTTAAGGGAGTGAAATAGAACCTGAAACCGCTTACATACAAGCAGTGGGAGCTAATTTATTTAGTGACTGCGTACCTTTTGTATAATGGGTCAGCGAGTTATATTCTGTAGCGAGGTTAACTTAATCAGGGAGCCGAAGCGAAAGCGAGTCTTAACTAGGCGAATTAGTTGCAGGATATAGACCCGAACCCCGGTGATCTAGTTATGGGCAGGTTGAAGTTGTAGTAACATACATTGGAGGACCGAACCGACTACTGTTGAAAAAGTAGCGGATGACCTGTGACTAGGGGTGAAAGGCCAATCAAACCGGGAGATAGCTGGTTCTCCCCGAAATCTATTTAGGTAGAGCCTCATATGAATACTTCATGGGGTAGAGCACTGTTTCTTTGCGGGCCTCATCTCGAGGTACCAATAGGATGCAAACTCCGAATACGTGAAAGTACTATATGGGAGACACACCACGGGTGCTAACGTTCGTGGTGGAGAGGGAAACAACCCAGACCGCCAGCTAAGGTCCCAAAGTTTATGTTAAGTGGGAAACGATGTGGGAAGGCATAGACAGCTAGGATGTTGGCTTAGAAGCAGCCATCATTTAAAGAAAGCGTAATAGCTCACTAGTCGAGTCGGCCTGCGCGGAAGATGTAACGGGGCTAAACATAGCACCGAAGCTGCGGCAATAACTTTAGTTATTGGGTAGGGGAGCGTTCTGTAAGCTGTAGAAGGTGTACTGGGAGGTATGCTGGAGGTATCAGAAGTGCGAATGCTGACATAAGTAACGATAAAACGGGTGAAAAACCCGTTCGCCGGAAGACCAAGGTTTCCTATCCAACGGTATTCGAGGTAGGGTTAGTCGGCACCTAAGGCGAGGCAGAAATGCGTAGTCGATGGCAAACAGGTTAACATTCCTGTACTTAATACAAATGCGATGGAGTGACGGAGAAGGTTAGGTCAGCTCACTGACGGAATAGTGAGTTTAAGCGTGTAGTTAGGCTAATTAGGCAAATCCGGTTAGCTATTGATGAGGCGTGATGAAGATATGATGATTTATCATTATAGATTGATTGATACCCGGCTTCCAAGAAAAGCTTCTAAGCTTAATTTGTATTAAACCGTACTGTAAACCGACACAGGTGGTCAGGTAGAGAATACTCAGGCGCTTGAGAGAACTCGGGTGAAGGAACTAGGCAAAATAGCACCGTAACTTCGGGAGAAGGTGCGCTGATTTGGGGTTATTACCTATGCGGTAAGAAGCTCTAATCAGTCGAAGATACCAGCTGGCTGCAACTGTTTACTAAAAACACAGCTCTCTGCAAACACGAAAGTGGACGTATAGGGAGTGACGCCTGCCCGGTGCTGGAAGGTTAATTGATGGAGTTAGGGCAACCGAAGCTCTTGATCGAAGCCCCAGTAAACGGCGGCCGTAACTATGACGGTCCTAAGGTAGCGAAATTCCTTGTCAGGTAAGTTCTGACCTGCACGAATGGCGTAATGATGGCCAGGCTGTCTCCACCCGAGACTCAGTGAAATTGAAATCGCTGTGAAGATGCAGTGTACTTGCGGCTAGACGGAAAGACCCCGTGAACCTTTACTATAGCTTGACATTGATTATTGACCTATAATGTGTAGGATAGGTGGGAGACTTTGAAGTTGGGACGTCAGTTTCAATGGAGTCGTTGTTGAAATACCACTCTTTATATGTTGATAATCTAACTAAGGAGAGTGAATCCTCTTCTAGGACATTGTCTGGTGGGTAGTTTGACTGGGGCGGTCTCCTCCCAAAGAGTAACGGAGGAGTACAAAGGTGGGCTAATCACGGTCGGACATCGTGAGATTAGTATAATGGTATAAGCCCGCTTGACTGCGAGACGTACATGTCGAGCAGGTGCGAAAGCAGGTCATAGTGATCCGGTGGCTCTTTATGACAGGGCCATCGCTCAACGGATAAAAGGTACTCCGGGGATAACAGGCTGATACCGCCCAAGAGTTCATATCGACGGCGGTGTTTGGCACCTCGATGTCGGCTCATCACATCCTGGGGCTGAAGTAGGTCCCAAGGGTATGGCTGTTCGCCATTTAAAGTGGTACGCGAGCTGGGTTTAGAACGTCGTGAGACAGTTCGGTCCCTATCTGCCGTAAGCGTTAGATATTTGAAAGGGTCTGTTCCTAGTACGAGAGGACCGGAATGGACGTACCTCTGGTGTTCCAGTTGTTCTGCCAAGGGCACTGCTGGGTAGCTATGTACGGACGGGATAACCGCTGAAAGCATCTAAGCGGGAAACCTTCCTTAAGATGAGATATCTGTATTTTAAATACTAAGGGTTGTTGTAGACTACGACGTTGATAGGTGAGGTGTGTAAGAGCTGTGAGGCTTTGAGCTAACTCATACTAATTGCCCGATTGATTAATAGTCCAACTCATGATTGAGTTGACAAGCTAGCAAGCAAATAACAAAGGTTAATTGCTAAAAGGTTTGTTGTTTTAATGCTTACATAAGAATAAGGTGTTAAGTATTAGTAATTTGAAAGCGAATAGATAGCTAAAAAACAAAAAACTCATAACACAGCATTGTTATTAAATTAAACGCTTTTGGCGACATTAGCACGTTGGTCCCACCTGATCCCATGCCGAACTCAGAAGTGAAACGACGTAGCGCCGATGGTAGTGTGGGGTCTCCCCATGCGAGAGTAGGTCATCGCCAAATTAATTTTACGTAGAAATGGGCGGTTAGCTCAGTTGGGAGA
>NZ_NRJG01000059.1 GCF_003585935.1 Psittacicella hinzii | reverse complement strand
ATATTATTCAATCTCATCACGTCCAAGGATTACTTTTACAATTAGGGGTTGTTTGAGTAATACTTTTACAATTAGAGTTTGTTTTAGGATTTAAGTAATATATCAAGCAATCTCTATTACCTATTTTTAGAACATATCCTAATTTATATGGAAGGTTGTCTGAAACTATAAACAGGATAAGTTTTCTTAAAAGTTAGTATAGAGAATATATTGAAGACAATATTATATTGCTGACAATATATAGGGAGGGGCTTACTTGTGATACTACTTAAAGTTGCATATCCATGACCTTTTTAGATAGTCTTAAGATCTCTAACTGTGAGCGTGATTTTTGTAGTCTAGTTAGATCAGAGTTAGTACCCTCTAATAAAAAGTGCATTAACTTCAGTTCAATAGTTGGTGCTAGAACTTTAAGTGGTAAGCATCTATAGTCAAGAGTAGCTTTTCTGTGATTTTCTGATTTATAGTCTAGTAAAGATTTACGATAGAGTAAATCAAACATTACATAGGCTCGTGCAGATAACTTACGCATATGTGCATAATTATTTTCCGGAGAAAAATAACTCTGCAAATCTGCTTTTAAGTTATCGAAGATCTCTTTCTTCTCTTTACTTGTTCGCTCCTTAACTAAATCTATAATCTGGATTAATCTATCTCTATCTTCTTCAGCTAGAATGAGTTGCTCTGAAGTTACAACTGGTAAAGATTGTAGTGCAGCTCGTTTTTTCTCACTCTTAGATAAAGGTATAGAGAGTAGCTTATTCGCTGTAGATCTAGTTGCTAACTCTGCTAGTAAGTATGAAGTGTAACTACTGAATCTTACTTTTAAACCTAGTTCTTTAATCTCACTAGGAGTAAGAGGTTGGATTTCTTCAGTCTGTTTAACTGACTGTTTAGTTGATTGCTTATTAATCTTTTGTGCAGTCTCTTGAACAGACTGTTTAGCAATATTTTTCTTTTTCTTTTTGCCAAGCTGTTCGTCAGATACATCAAAGGTATCTCTTAGCTTGAGGATTTTATGTTTATAGTACTTATCTCCTTCAGCATCATTAGCTAGAGCATTACTTAAGAGTAAACTTAAGTCTCTAGTATAAAGATACTCTTGCTTAGCAAGACATTGCTGATACATCAACTGCCAATGCATGTAATCTAATTCAAGATTATCATCATATTGTAAAACATTAACAGAATTAGCAGTTTTAACGACTAACTCATTTCTTGCTGTTTTATTACTAATAGACTTGTTGTCTCTTAACTTATTACTTGCTGCCTTATTTTTTCTTAGTTTAGTTTTCTTGCCTTTAGCTTTCTTAAAGGTAAAATACTCTTTCACAAAGCCTTGCTGTCCTAGCTCTTTGCTTACAGAAAAACTAGGTAAAGCCAGACTAGCAAGATGTTTAAGGGCTAAAAACTTAAAGGCATTACTAAGTGAACCACTAGTTAAAACATGATTAAAATCAGCAGTAGAATTAGTAGTGTAATTATTAGTAGAACTATTTTCTCCTTGTGCAGAAGCTTTACTTGCTCGTAAGTTCTTAAGTGCTTGTACAAGTAACAACTCAAGAGCTTGTTGTTGCTCTGGATTAAGATTAACTAGCTGCTCACACTCTTTAGCAGTTAAAAACTTTCCTACTACTTGAGCAAATGCATGTAACTCTTCATCACTTTGACGTACAACCTCTTTAGCTAAATGAGCAATGCCGGAAAATACTTTTTGTTGATGTAACTTGAAAGCTGCGTATTCTTGCTCGAGATGTAGATCATTTATAAAGTATTTGTGTAACATTGCTGCTTTAGTTTGGCTACTACTCTTAGCAAGATTGTTAATGATATCAATAGCTTCTTTAAGCTCCTTTGGTACTTCTTCACTAGCAATCATTAAAGCTTGGGGGTTCTTGATTTGCTCTTCTACTTTCCAGAGACTAATCATCAATTGTTCATATTGCTCAAGATAAGCAAAATGAGTATGACTATTTATAAAACGGAAAACCGATGCTAGATAGTCGAACCTATGTACAGAGTTATAATAATTACTAATATATTCTCTGTAAACTTTTTGTACCATTTCTTCTTGAGAAGAGTCATCTGGTGCAGAGTCATCTTTCTCTTGCTGCTCTTGTTTATCTTGCTGCTCTGATCTCTCTTGCTTCTCTTGTTTCCCGTTTTCTTGCTCTTGCACTCCGTTTTCTTGCACCTCTTTTTCTTGCTCGTGACCTCTGTTTTCTTGTTTCTCATTTTCTTGAGTATCTTGCAGGTTCATATCTTCCTCATTACAATTTTGGGTACAGGCATCAGCGGTAACATTGTTGTCAGCAACTGATCCACTCTTAGCAACGGCATTATTGGTTAACGGACTTTTACCAAATAAATCAATACAAGTATTAATTAAAATTTCTAGCTGATTGATACAAGTATTTTTACTATCATAGTCATTTGGATATTGACTATTTTGGGCTTTGTACAAAATCTTTAAGAGATCACAGGTACTACCTTTAATACGGTAGAACATTTGTAAAAATTCAATGTACTTACGGGTATTAAAGTTTAGTCCTTGTACTTTAATGGCAGCAAGATTATTCTTAGCTTTACTTAGTTGTAAAATACATTTTTGCACTACTAAGCTATTAGCTAAGTTTTTTGGTACACCTAAAGCATTAAAGCATATACGTTTAGTTGCTTTACCCTGTTGTATGTCTTTCTCATAAATGAAGTATGGAACATAGTTCCTTATAAGTCTCAGTAAATAAGCTTCTTGGTTAGCTTTTTCTTCTAAAGCTAGCCGTTCTTGTTCTTGCAGAGCTACTTCTAAAGCCTTTCTCTCTTTTTTACTCAAAGTAGAGATATCTTTTACTTCTACTTCTTTATCTTTGAGTTGTTTATCAATCTGTAGCTTGTAAGGAGAAAGTTCTTGTTGTAGAACTCTTACTTTATAACTAAAAAATACTTGCGAATGGATATATCCCGTAATTACTTGCTTAAATCTCTCAATATTTTCAAGATTAAGAATGAAGCTTTGTAGTGATTGTACTAAGTCTTTAAATGATTTGAGGTAAGCAATTGCCCCTAAATCATGGTTTACTGAGTAAATGCTTGGATCGAAGAATTTACCCTTATTAGCCTCTTTATGTACTTGATGCAGCTCTAACTTATCAATAAAGAAAGCTGGGTTAAATTTATCTTGTTGATAGAGAGTTGTATATTCCTTATTCTGTAAGAGCTCTTGTAATCTTGCAAACAGTTCTTTACTCGGTTCATCAGGATCACATAGCAACATGGTTGTTGTTAATAACTGATAACCATAGTTATCGGATAAAGAACTTTGCTCTAGATTAATTTGGTAATCATTAGTGATAATTGCATTATCTAAGGCATACTGATTTAATTTATAGCTCAGCTGCTTAATACACGATTGAAGTTTTTTCTCTTTATGTGCGATAACAACTTGGTTATTTTGTTCTTGTTGTAACAACTTACCATTCTTTTGCATACAGAACAAACTCGCAAGATAAAAGCTCTCATGCAAACGCGAAAGATTAGAAATCAGTTCTAAATGCTCAAAAACCATAGTACTGGTCGTTTGTAACACATGGTAACAGATTGCGTAATTTGCATTAAAGCATTCTAGAGCAAATTGCGTTAGCTTTTTATGCTTATCTTCTAGAGGTAAAGTAATTGCTTGTTGCTTTTTCTCTAGATACTGAGTAGTCACAGGTTGCTTTTCCTCTAGAGATAAATTAGATACATATTTACTCTCTACCAAGTTTGCAAGAGCCAAGTCTACATCTGAATACGGAAGTCCTTTGCATAGTTTATTTTGCTTAGAAGGAACTTCAAGAGCATTATCAGGATTTAATCTGCAACCTCCTCTACTAGTTTCAGTAAGTCGCTTCAAGTCTTGTAGTAATAAATTGACTTGTTGGCATAACTTAGCGTCAATTTGACCTTTAAGTTTACTTGTCTGCAGTAGAGAATTCATTAGATCGTTAAGCTTATTTGACTTATTAAAATAAGAGGTCATATATCCTCCGTTTAGTGTAGTGAGTCATTGTAAATTTTAAAATTAGGTTGTATGTAAATCATAAAGACATCAGATTACTTAGTGCATCTATTAGTCTCTAGGATAGATATGTATTTATTTATTACTTGTTTTAAGTTAGAGAGTGAATCTTGAAAAGCAGCTTCTTCTTGTGGTTGGAGAAATTTACTTTCCCAGTAGTTATTTTCTACTTCAGTTGTTACTGCTTGTTCATAAGCTACTTTAATGCTATTTAAGATTTCAAACCCTCTACCCTTAAAGTGGTCTTGGTTGATATCATTTATTAATAATTTCACAATCTGGGCATTTTTAACTCCACGGTTTAGATCTTTTAATTCTTGTTCGCTATAGTCCTGCATAGACATTTCCACAAGCTTATACTTGCTTAACATACTATGTTGGGGAATATAAACTTGTAAGCTTTCACTAAGAAGAATGGTAACTAATTTCTTATAGATTAACCATAAGGCACGTGAAAGATATTTTGCTCCCTCTCCCATACTCTTATAACTATACTTATCTTGCGCAAGCGCAAAGAGATCCTCTAAGAAACTCACCACCACACTTAGTTGCTTCCCGTATACGACAGGCAAACTAAAAACATCTTCCTGTAGTTCTGCACTATTCTTCTGCAGTGTTTTATCCCAAGCTCTTTTTAAGAATCTTACTCTCTTACGTTCTTGTATAGCTTGCGTGCGTTTACTAATTTCAACAGAACTTGCTGTTGTACCTACTCTACAAGCCTTGTTAGGTGCTGTAGATTTGTTAGTTACTGCTGATTTGTCAGTTGCTGTTGGTTTACTAGTTACTGTAGGTTTGTTTACTACTGTAGTTTTGTTGTTAACTTTCGCATTAGCTGTAGAAGTAATATTAGAATCAGTAATAAAATCAGCATTTGGATCAGCAATAGAAGTCGCATTAGGATCAACTGTAAGATCGGTAGTAAGGTTAGAAGAGTTTTGCTTATCTGTTTTACCTTTGTACTCTACATTGATATATTTCCGTTCAAATCTACGCACAAGGTTCAATATATTACGATCCTTCCTTACAAATCTATCAAAAAACTCTCCTACAAATTCCCAAACTTGACTTTCACTACAGCTAAGATGTTTTACACAGTTAGCTTTAGAACCTTGGTCTTTATTACAGACTAAGTTATTGTAGAATCTACCTTTAAAGGTTAAGAGTTTTTGCAAGCACTTCAATCTATAAAATCTTTGATAGTAAGCTAGATCTAAGTGTTTATCTAAATTTGCTTGCTTTAGAGCAATTAACTCTTGTTCAATAAGAGATAAGCGTTGCTCAAGCATAGCTAACAAATACTCTCGAGATCTTGGCAAGTAAAAATCAACTTGATGCCAATCTTTGGTCAATGTTTGTACTTGTAAGGCTAGAGTATCAATTGCCATCTCGATTTGCTTTTGTTGGTAGATACTTTGGAGCTTTTGTTTAATTTGGGAGCTCGTTCTCTCTGCTGTCTCTAAAGTAAATTTTTGGCTTAAGTTATTATTTTTTGACAGAGAGTTTTGTGGGGTATTACTTTTTCTCATAGGTATCCCACAGAAATTGTTTTACCACTTGCGTTAAACGCTGTAATTCTTCAGTAGTAAAATTATTTAAGGTTTCAACAACTTGCTCAACTCTCTCTTCTTGAAAAGAAGAGGTTGCTGACTTAGAGGTTGTTGACATTGGTGCTATTGGCAATTCTGCAGTTAGCACTTCTGTAGTTGATATCGCTGCTGTTGAATCAGTTACAGTTCGATTAAATGAAAGGGTATTAGATGAAGATGCTAAAGACGAATTCTTTTTCATCGCATTATTATCATCTTGCATAAAGCCACAAGAAACCATACCAAAGCTAATAGTTTGAACAAACATTAGTGACCTAATAAGAATGACTTGTGGCTTTAAGGTTTATATTTGCTTTAGACTTATACTTTTAGGTCTTAATACAAGTGAAAGCGCTTATTAATTTTGTTAAATTAACTTCATAATCTTTTTAGTCTAGCCTGGCACAGCTTAAGACTGTAGATACTTTCTGATTTAAAGCTATTTAGCCCAAATTACCTTAGCTTCTAAAGCCGTTTTAGGCACAGGACCAAAATATACACTGTCAATACTGGTTGGATCATCTCCATATGCCCAATATTGTTCAGGTTGCAGATAAATCCTCCGGATTTGCTGTGGCAGTTTAGTAATTACTTCTACTATTGCGGCTGGCAATTCTTTAATAAAGATCCCATTAATAAACAGTCCCTCTGGAGTAAGATCTACTAGATCATGAGGATAACCAATTAAGTACTTCACAAACTTTGTCTCTGGAGGCAAGCTTGGAATTAATACTCTAGCTTGAGTGTTAATCTTCTTACCTGCATTACTATTACCATCACTATCATCAACATTCCCCCTTAGCTGCTGATAAGGTAATAATCGATTAGAAAACGTATGCAAAGTTGATCTTAAATGGGATTTTAACTTACCTTGCGGCATAGTTAAAATTGGTAACTCTTGTCCATACGGATATAGAGGATCATCTTTAGCTTGTGTAAGAGGTACTGGATCTAAAGTAAGGTTTGTATGTTTAAATCCGTACTTATATCCTCTTAATCCTTGATCCCAAGTTTGGTAAGGATAAGTGTTTACACTTTGCCTTAACAAATTAGCGATTAATTCAAGTTGTTGGGGATGATCTACCCATTCTTTACTAGCTTGACGAATTTTAGCTTGCGCATGGCTTGGTAATTGGCGATAGGCTACGCGATAGACGCTTATCGGTCCAGCCTCGGCTGGGGATAAAAGCTTACTTCCAAAGTAATAACGACTATGCATAATTGAAGTAGTCTTCTGATTATCCAAGTAAAAGGTAATACACTTAGGTAACCAGAGATAACAAGCAAAAGCTACTAACATACATACTCCCATGCGTAAGTAGAACTTACGTTTTTTAAGGCTTAACTGCGTTAGATTAGCATTAGCAGTTAGTACTAAATTTTGCCATTTACGTTTAGCCATTACGCGTTCCTCAAGCTATAGTTAGGTTAATAAGTAATCTAGAGCGTTAACTTAAAAACTTACTTGAACAAGTTAATGAAAAAGCCTATCCAAGGAAGTTAACGTAAAAAACTTATCTACAAGTTAACAAAAAAGCTTATCCAAGAAGTTAACTTAAAATACTTATCAGATAGATAATCAGAAAAAGCTTATCCAAACAGTTAACAAGAAAAGCTTTTCTGAATAGCTAACTTAACTAAAAAAGTATTTTTACCTACTCCATGCAAAAACTACTTTGTATATAAAGTAATACAAAAATTTAAGAACAAATAACCAAAATTTATCAAAATTAATCTTAAAAATTAAAACATTGATAAACGAC
>NZ_NRJG01000058.1 GCF_003585935.1 Psittacicella hinzii | reverse complement strand
AAATTAGCAGTTGCCTATAACTGTATAAAAAAGTTATAGTAAGAAATTCTGTATCAATCTAAAAAAAGATTATTAGTTATAAAATTTATGCCTTTTTTAACTTTGAATAGCTTGTTCTTCGTTAATTTAAGGTTAAAAATTAATTAGTTATCTTTGAGATGATCTAAAGATTTATGCTACTAATATTTTCTTTCTATACTACATTATAGCAAAGTTAAGAGGATAAATTGGAAGTTTTACCGAGAAATAAACATTTACACTGCTAATTGTTTACTTACTTTTATTTTATATAGGCGAATTTTAAAAAGACAATCCTTAACCTTTGTAAAATTGCACATTATTTTTTACATACTCCCACTCCCTACTCCCACTACCAACCAAACTATAACACTACCGACAATCAGCACTTCTACAACTATTTATTATAACTAACCATGAGCTGTACACCACGACTTAATACTAATGCCAATTGTTGACTATCTGCCTTTTTCGGCTATCAGTCTTTTTCGATTATCATTATTGAATTTTTAATAACAAGCTTGCAAACGCACATATGTAATGAGCCAAATAGAATTTCTATTTGGCTCAATAAATAATTAATCGTCGATTGATAGATCGTCAGCACTTACACTAGGACGGAACGTATGTTGTTCTTTGATAGGTGTAGTATCAGCTAGAGTAGTTGCTGCAGCTTGAGATTGTGTAACAGTCTCTGTTTTAGCTGCTTGATTAGGGAATAAAGGATTGTCTTCAGGTACACGCGGACCATTGTATTCTTCATTGCCCTTTTGATCTACATTTGCTTGAGAAACTTTAGCATTAAGAAGTGCTAATAATTTCAATTGATCTTCTTGACTTAATGTATTAAAAAGATCGAGATTTAAAGTTTTTGCTGAATCTGCTTCAGATTGTACATTTGCTGTTTGAGTAGCAGGAGCGCTATAGCTTTGTTGTAAAACTCTAGCTTGTGAACTTGGATTGATGGTTAATGCATCTAATTGACGATTATGTTGTGGAGCTGCAGAAGCTTGTTGATAGCTAGGTTGTACAGGTTCTCTGTAAACTGGTGCAGCTTGTTGTGGAGCTTCTTTAGCCTTAGCTGCATGTGTACCCATACCTGTAGCCACAATTGTAACATTTAAACGAGGTCTATTATCTTCGGTGTCAGGTAATTTGTTATAAGCGAAAATAACTTGAGGACCATCGTTTTTAATAGCTTCGATTTTTTCATCGTCAAGAGATTCTAGATCATCTAAAAGATCATCAAAGTTACTAATTTCTTCACCATTGTGACGTGTAAAACGAGAAATGAACTGATCCATAATACGTTGTGTAAAATGGCTCGAACATTCAATAAGCATTAAGAATGCTGTCGCTTGTTCGATATTCGAACGAGTAATTAATGGAGAAGTTGTAACTTTTTCGTAAATTGCATCGATAGTTTTGTCTGGTTCAGTAGTAATTTTTTCTAACTCTTCACCTTCTAAACTACGATATAGAATTTGTGATTTCCCACCGTTATTTAAAACTGTACGTAAGTCTTCAAAGTCAGTATTAATTGTACTTGGATTACGAATGATTTTAATTACACCCGAAATCGCATTCGCTAGAATCTTGTTAGCTTCATCTAAACCTTGAGTAAACTCATAATCTGGATATGCATCAACAATTTTTTGGTTGTCGATCATAATTAACGAATCTGAGTATAGGTATAGGTGTTTAATTCCAGAGAAAGCATTGCGTTGACGGTTTTCGTATTTGAACGGTAAAGTAACTAATGAAACTACGATAGCACCTTCATTTTTAGCTAATTCAGCAACTACTGAAGAACCTAAAGTACCTGTACCTCCACCCATACCGGCAGTAATAAATACTAAATCGGCACCTTTAACGATTTCTTTAATTTCGTCAATAGATTCTTGGGTAGCTTGTTGACCAACGTTAATATTAGCACCAGCTCCTTTACCTTTTAAAGTATTGCGACCTAGGACTAATTTGTTTTCACATTGGAGGTTGTTTAAGCAGTTTTCATCAGTGTTGAAAATATAGTGTTTAACACTATTTCCAACATTTTCCATGTATCCCTCTTGTTTATAAAGATAGTCAACTGCATTGTTACCAGCACCACCAACACCAATAACAATAATCGATTCTAATTGATCACGTTGTTTCATTTTAGGTTTACCGCCGTTTGAATTGTCAACTGGAAGTACAAAATCATTTTCCATACCAATTGGATCTGTCATTAATGTAACCTTTAAGAATATGGTAAAGAAATTATACTTACGCAAATTTAACTTAGACTTAAGTTAAGTTATTTTTGCAAAATTACTTTACACAGAATTTAATAATCTTGTTAAAGCCTATACTTTTAATAAACAATAGAGTAAATCCTAGCCGAATTTTTCATTATTATCTGGTCATAAATATAGCGCTTGAAGTAAATAAATTTTTATTTTGCAAAATGTAAGCTCTTAAGTTTGCGCGTTGATCTAAAGTTTTAAAAGATTGAGTAAATAATCAATTAGCCCTTTTTTCACCGGTTTAGGTTGAGCTAAGTGATAGTTATAAATTAGACCGAGAGAAGTCGCAAACTGATCTAAGTTGTTAATGTACTCTCGATATGAACTAACGCTTTGGGGCGCCATCATTTGAGAAAAACTAAAGCAAACATCAACAATTGGATTTGCCACTGCTTGTACTTTTAAACTATGATGGGCAAAAGTAATTTGTGCATCATGTGTAAAGTAGATTAGTTCTTTAGCGCGTACATTAACTGAGGGTAAATAACTATTTTGGTAATAGTGCATACCTGTGGTCAAGTCTAAGGTCTCTCCGACTTGACTATGATTCGAGGTTATTTTTGCATTCTTTTCTTTTTCGCTTTTTAGGTATGTTTGTTCGTCTGCTAAACGTTCAGAAAAAACTAAGGCAGCTACAGCATCTACGTCTAAAAGATCTGAACCATATCCCATAAAGTTAATTTGTACTTTATCTAAAAAGTCAGCTTTAAAACGTAAGCCATTGCGATCTAGTTCTTTGAACTTGTCATAGCATAAATGGAATAGCTCTTGTAAACGCAATACAATAGCATTTTCAATTTCCGAAAGATAAAAATGAGCTCTAAAAAGAGAAATTTTAAAGTCTACACTGGCACGATTAACTAAAAAACGATAACCCTTTAAACCATTGTAAACCTGTTCGCTGCTAAGCGGTGATTTAATTCGGGGACTAGCGTTAATGCTTGTAACTATTTCTTTAAACCCTTTTTCAATTGAACGGGAATAGACACTTGTTTCGCTAGTATTTGTAATAAAATTAATCCATGCAGAGTTATAACATAGATTAATATTAATCATATAAGGCTTATTAGCATTGTCATCATCTACTAATAAGGTTGTTGTAGCAGTATCTGCTGTACATTCAAAAATATTCTCTGCACTCAATACCACGTCTTTAGCAAAGAAATTATCCTTAAGAATTTGCTTTACTAGGTGGGTCTGGATAGTATCAAGTTTACGTACTTCTGATACTATGATATTGTAGGCGACTTTTTTAATTACCAGTTTACCGTCAACGGTTTTTAGACCAAGATTCTTGGCTGTACTTTCACTATAAACGCGTAAATGGTTATCGATAAAATCTTGCAAATTATTAATAACAGAATTAGTGAATAATTCTTTGTTAATAATATTGCCAAAATTAATACCAGCTAAATGCCCTTTTTTGAGAGCTAAGAGATTTACTTTTTCTTTGTCAACGTAACCTGCAGCAAGATTTATATCTGATGAATCTATATGAATAGATAAAATCAGATTGCGATTTTTTGAACTTGACACGACGCTTAAAAAATTATGGCTGAGGTAAGTAAAGTGAAAAAAGAGGTATAAACTTGACTAAATTAGTCAAGTTTATCTATGTATTATCTGCAAAGCTTAAATTACTCATATATTTTATCTTAGTCAATCTAAATAAGCCAGATCTACGTGATTTATTCCAAAATTCAAAAAGATAGCTAAATATATTTGTAATTTTAAATTTATAAATCGGCGAAAATGTTGGCAAAAAATAGGCTAAAAGCCAAAATAATCGTCAACATAATCTTACAATATTGTACAACAAAACGTTACTTAAGCGGTTACTTTTTAAGTTAATTAGCCTAAAAAATAACTTCTAGTAACCACTGGTTGTCAATAATATTATATAAAAAACAAGGTTAGGTAATAAATACCTAACCTTAAGTTTAATAGAATTTTAATTTAAATCTAATATTAATTTAAATCATCTTGATAGTTACCTTGAATATGCTCACTTTTAAAGGTTGCATTAAGTAAAGGCGCCCCACCTTTACCCGGAACTAAGCTCGAAAGAAAATTGTTACCATTAGCAGCTTCATCTTGTTTAATGAACTTAACTGCAATCCCGTTATTGTATCTTAGATCTACGTAATTAATTAAATAGCCGTCAGGTACTTTTATTTGTTGTGCAGCTACTAAGAAACGACGAATACTTTGTCGTACATCTATAGCATCAAGGTTTAATAAAATACCATTGTTAAGCATAATTTGCCAAGCATCTGATGAATCTACACGAATTTCTTTAATACTTAAATTCGATGAAGTTAATTCATCTTTTATTTCATTCCAATAATTAATTGCTAATTGAATGTAATATTGGTTAGAAATAAAGATTGGCATATCGTGTTGTGGAAAATTATCCACATTTAAATTAATTTGTTCTCCAACTTCATTTAGTAAGCTTTTAGCTTTTTCTTTAGCTTGGGTTGAAGAGTTTTGGTTATTATCATTAATATTGGCTTTTTCTTTAGCTTGTTGCACAATTTGCGTAAATTTTTCATTTTGCGCCATTTGTGCAGGGCTAAAAAATAGATTACCATTTTCAGTAATATAGCCAACCTCTTGACCATTAGTCCAAATAGCATAAGGCTTTTGTTCACTAATACGAATATTTACAGTATCCGGAAATACCTTACTTACCATGACAAATTTAATCCATGGATTTTGCTGGAGAGCTAAAGTTAGCTCTTTGGTACTAAAGTCAAAATAGCCTTTATTTTGGTTATGTGAATTATTTATGGCTTGAGTAATAATGCTATTCGAAGTAAAGCGTAAATTAGTGTTGATTTGCATTTTACTAATAGGAACGCTATTAAGTTTTGCATTAATATATTGCCAATTAAAAAATCCTAATATTACCAACAGGGCGATAATCGACCAAAAGTAGAAATAGAAGTTTTTTAATAAAGGGCGTAACATAGGGATTGCATAGCTATCTAAAGCTAAGCTTTAGATAAGGTAACTTATGATAGCTCTACGTCGTTTAGAGCATCTAATAAAATGTGTAAACAAAGATCGATATAACTCATACCAGCATGTTGAGCTGCCATTGGGAATAAGCTGTGCGTAGTCATACCAGGGTTAGTATTAACTTCTAGAGCAAAGAATTCACCTTGGCTATTGCTTAATACATCTACACGACACCAGCTTTTAATACCAACAGCGCGAGCAGCTTGTTCTGCTAATTCTTGAATTTGTTGCGTTTGCTCTTGGCTTAACTCGGCCGGACATACATATTTAGTATTATCAGCAAAATATTTAGCTTCGTAGTTATAGAAATCGTATGAGCTATCAACAATGATTTCAATAGGTGCTAAAGCTTTACCGTTTAACACTGGTACAGAGTATTCTTTACCATCGATAAATGCTTCAACTAAAATGTGTTGATCGATTTTAGCAGCAGTTACTAAAGCAGGATATAAATCTTCTTTAGTTTTTACTTTTGTAATGCCAATCGATGAACCTTCAACATTAGGTTTAACGAATAATGGTAAACCTAGTTGCTCAACGATAGCGTCAACATTTACTTGTGCACTTTGATTAAGAATTTGTTCGGCAGTAAATTCAAGACATTTACCTGTATTTACTCCACAAGCTTGCCAAATACGTTTAGTAAAAAGTTTATCTAAAGTTAAGGCAGATTGCAATACACGGCAACCAGTATATTTAATACCTAAAGTATCTAAAAAGCCTTGAATTTGCCCATCTTCTCCACAACGACCGTGCAGAATATTAAAAACTAAATTATAACCTTGTGCTTTAAGATCTAACAAATTGTAGTCTTTGGTGTCGATTTTTGTTACATCTAAATTTAAAGAACTTTCTTTTAGGGCTTGGTAAACGTACTTACCAGAAATTAAAGAAATTTCTCGTTCGTTAGACGTACCACCACAAAGTACGGCAATTTTACATTTAGCTAAATCACTTAATTGATATTTTTGTTTCATCTTGCGCTATACCTTACTCAACTACTTTTTGCCAACCTGCATCTTTAATTAAAGCGTGAACTTTTCTTGAAACTGAACCTGCACCTTGTGAGAAAACAATATCCTGATCTTGTAATACTAATTTTAATGTGTCAAGCAGATTTTGTTGTCCTAAAGCTAAACAGTCTTTACCTAATGCACGAATAGCACGAGCTAATGAAGCTGAATCAGCTCCAACGATTGGGCTTTCACCTGCAGCATATACATCTAAAAGAATTACTTGATCAACTTTACTTAAAGTTAAAGCAAAATCATCAAATAGGTCACGTGTACGTGTATAACGATGTGGTTCAAAAATCATTACTAGACGACGTTCTGGGAACATATCGCGAGCTGTATTAATCGTCGCCTCCAGTTCAGTTGGATGGTGACCATAGTCGTCAATAAAGAGCGCTTGACGTTGTGGATCAATTTGGAAATTACCAATACGGTCAAAACGACGACCTGCACCAGTAAATGATTTAAGTCCTAGTTGAATTTTATCAACACTAATACCTTCATTTAAAGCCACAATAGCTGCAGCTGCGGCATTAGATGCCATGTGTTTACCAGATACTCCTAATTCAAACTCAAGAGTTTGTTGTTCTGGAGTTAAAAGAGTAAATTTACAGCTAAATAGGCCGGCAGTGTAACTCGTAATTAGGTAATCTGCGCCCTCTTCATAACCATAAGTAATGGTTTTACGACCTATCGCTGGAATAATTTCTCTTACGGTTGGTGAGTCGTAACACACGATTGCAGTGCCGTAGAATGGCATGTTGTGTAAAAAGTTTAGGTAAGTTTGTTTCATATTGTCAAAGTCACCATGATAAGTTTCCATGTGATCTTTTTCAATATTTAAAATTACTGAAACAAATGGAGATAAATGTAAGAACGAAGCATCAGATTCATCTGCTTCAGCAATCATATACTCACTTTTACCTAAGTGGGCATTACAACCTGCAGTTTTAACAACCCCACCATTTACGAATGTCGGATCTAAACCTGCAGCAGTAAATACAGTTGCTAACATAGCTGTCGTACTTGTTTTACCGTGAGTACCGGCAACTGTAATACCATATCTAAAACGCATGATTTCAGCAAGCATTTGCGCTCTACGAATAATAGGAATATTTTTCACGCGTGCTTGTTGAATTTCAGGGTTGTCTTCTTTAATTGCTGATGACACAACAATTAAAGCTGCTTGTTCAACGTTTTGTGCTTCGTGTTTTGGGAAAATTTTAATTCCTAATTGGCTTAAGCGGTCAATAGTTGCTCCAGTACCAATATCAGAACCAGAAACTTTATATCCTAGGTTGTGTAGAACTTCGGCAATGCCTGACATTCCTACCCCACCAATACCAATAAAGTGCACATAGCCGTCAATACGCATATGTTGACGTCTACTTGGAAATTGTTCTTCTAGGAGTTTTTGTGAATCCATATAAATGTATATCCTAAAATTAGGTTATAGGCTCTTAAACTTTAAGATGCTAAATAAGGTTTAACAAATTCAATAATTTTATCTGTAGCTTGTGGCGTTGCTAAACGAGTTTGGCGTTTAGCCATTTCATATAGCTCGTGATAATTTAATTGACAAATATAATCAGCTAACACTTCGGCTGTAAAATCTTTATTTAAAATAATTTTTGCAGCCTGTTCTTTAGCTAAATATTCAGCGTTATGTAACTGTTGTTGGTCTTTTTGTACTGCTAAAGGAACAAAAATAGCAGGACGATTACAACTTGCAATTTCAAAAACAGTCATCGATCCTGAACGACAAATAATTAAATCACTTGCTAAATATTTTTCAACCATATTAGTAATGAACTCTTGAGCTACATAAGTGCTTTTACCTTGGTTTAAACCAAGATTAGTAATAAGTTCATTAACTTTAAGTGCATTATCTTTACCTACTTGTTGAAAAGTATGAGTATAAATACCTTTGTTTTCGAGCATTTTGATCGCTGGAGCTACATGAGTATTAAGGATTTGCGCTCCCAGCGAACCACCAACGGCTAAAATATTTAGTGGTTGTTGCGAAAAAGATAAACGATTAAATGCTGCTTGTTGCTCGGCACTTAAGCTTTGATATAAAGCATGATAATCTTTGCAATTGTATTCAGTAGCTTCGAGCAATTCTTTGGCTACTTGAATATTTTCCTGTTGTGCAAAGCTTTGTAAAAGTTTAAATTCGTTTGCTGCTTTTGTATACAGATTAGCAAGATTTTGGAGTGGATTTAGTTCTGTAAACTCTTGACGTAATGGTTGACCCACGACGTATTCGGCTTTTTTAGCTTGCTCTAATGGATAAGCAAATAATACTAAGTCCGCAAACTTAGATAGTAATTTATTAGTTAATCCCATTACCCCATTGTTTTCACAAACAATTAAAGGAGTGCGGGTTAATTGTGCTGCTACGCCAACCGGACCACAAACATAACCACCAGTACCTATAATTAGGTCTGGTTTGTATTGTTTGATGATTTTACGTGCTTGTAAAGTTGCTTTAAAGATTTGCCATGGTGCTTTTAACCATGCTTTCGCACCTTTACTTACTAAACCTTTAATCTCAATAAAATGAATTTTATACCCATATTGTGGCACTAATTGTGCTTCCATGCGGTCTTTTGTGCCGACCCATTGAATTTCACAACCTTGGGCTTCAAGTTTTTTTGCAATGGCTAAAGCTGGAAAAATATGTCCTCCAGTCCCTCCAGCCATAATTAATACTTTCTTTGCCATGAATAAAAATAAAAAATTTAATCTTGATAATTTTGACCAATCGCAAAATTAACCACTCAATAGTATACATTAAAAACCCGAGAATTTCCCGCTTTTAAGGCTTAGATATGAAAAAAGCTTTCTTCCGATATCGAAAGAAAGCTAAATATTTATTTACTTCTACGTGGTTGTTTTGCTTTTGGTGTTTCTTTGGCAGAAAAGAGTTTCCACATATTGCTAAAGAAGTTTTGTACTAAATGTTCAGATGGAGCTTCTTTAACTGGATGTTGATTTGCAATACAACGATTTTCATAATCAACGCGCATAGTTATACCAAGAGCGATAAACATAATTACGTATGATGAACCACCGTAAGAAATAAGAGGGTGGGTACTACCATCGGTAGGTAAAAAGGCTACGGTCATGGCAAAGTTATACAATGCTTGATAACTAAACCAAAGAACGAAGGTAAATACCATTATTGCTTGGAAAGGGCGCTTGTATAAAAAGTATGTTTGGTGCGAAATTTTAAACATACGCAGATAAAGCAATACTTCTAATAATACAAGTAAAATAATCCCAATATAGCCAAATTCTTCTCCGTAAATGGCAAGAATATAGTCGGTATTAGCCTCGGTAAGATAACCAGATTTAAAAATAGAGTTACCTAAGCCTACTCCCCAAAAACCACCATGTGAGAATGCGGAAATAGAGTTAATAATCTGGTAAGACTTACCATAAGGATCAGCATAAGGATCTAAGAAACCTGTAATACGGTCTATAAGGTAAGTTTTATGTGCTACATATACACTTAAAAGGATTACAGCTACTACCATAATAGGGGCAGCACGGTAACAAATCGATTTTAAGTTTGGCGTTACATATATTACAGTGATAAAACTAATAATGGTTAACATTAAGGTTGAACCAAAGTCAGGTTGTAATAAGAGTAAGAGCGCCATAATGACAAAAAAGCACATAAAACCAAACATTAAACGTAAGGTAAATTTACTTTCTTTAGCTACACTCACTAAATAATGTGATAAGTAGATAAGTGTACATAGCTTAGCTAACTCAACCGGTTGGAAGGTAAAACCAAATAAACTAATCCAACGTTGTGCCCCGTTTACCGAATGTCCGACAAAGTGAACAACTACTAATGAACCTACGGTTGTAGCTATTAAGAGCGGCAAGACGGTTCGCCATTTACTAGTATTAAAGTTTAAAGCTCCTAAAAAAGCTAAGACTCCTACGAGCATTAATAATATTTGTTTAGGATTGAAAATGCCACCTGTTTGTTTAAGTGACAGATATACCGAAGATGAAAATACGGTAATAATCCCTAAACCAAAAATAGAAAAGATTAAAGCTAGGAGATAATCGTCATAAAGTTTAACTTTATCGCTTTGGTGATTGCCTGAAACGGTTTTACTATCACCGAGATAAATGGTTTTATGAGCAAGAGATTGCACCCCATTGAGCATATTAATGCCTAGCCGTTTTTTCCAACTAGGCTTTTGATACTTTTTTGCTAGTTCAGCAAAAACTCTGCCTCGCTCTTCGTAGTTTTTAAACTGATCAAAACTCGCACAAGCTGGACTTAAGAGAACTACGTCATCACTTTGTAGTTTTGGTGCAATATGACGCATTACGCTTTCTAAGCTTTGCTCTTTAAAAATTTGGGCGTCTGGACTACATTTAGCTACTTGTTCAGCATCGCGTCCATAACAAAGTACTTCAATATTCTTAATTTTACTTACAGCTGGAGATAATTCTGTAAAGTCTTGCTTTTTGCCGTCTCCACCTAAAAGTAAATAAAGCTTACCATTGTTATGTAAATCGACCGAACGTAAAGCTGATTCAACCGCACCTATATTAGTAGCTTTACTGTCATTAATAAAGCGTACCCCATTATTAGAAGTATGTACTAATTCAAAACGGTGCTCTAAACCTTTAAAGCTTTTAGCTGCTTCAAAAATTAATTTATCTTGTTGTTCAGATTGACCTAAAGTTAATCTTACTAAAGCAATCGCTGCTAAGATATTCTCGTAGTTATGTAAGCCTTGGAGATTAAAATCTTTAACCGCGAGCTTATTGTAAGTAATGCTATTGTCATCCCCATATACAGCTGGAATATTAATTGTACGATCTTGAGGATCATAATAATATGAAGCAGGATAATTAGTTGGATTCGAAGTAAATGCGGTCATATGTTTTTTCGCATTTTCTTCGGTTGGCCAAGTAGCTTGATCGATTTTGTTATAGAGAATACTTTGACTTAAATCATAGATATGTTGTTTAGCTTCTTTATAAGCTTGCATATTGCCATAACGATCTAAATGATCTGGCGACACATTTAGAATACAGCCAACACGTAATTTAAGTTCATTAGTGGTCTCTAGTTGATAACTCGAGAGCTCAAGAACAAAGTAGTTATATTGCTCAGCAAAGGTTGACATAATAGGCACACCAATATTACCAGCCATGGCAACATGATAGCCTAGATGTTTAAGAATGTGCGTGGTTAAATGGGTAACTGTTGTTTTACCATTTGAACCAGTAATACCGATAACCGGTGCTTCACGGAATTGAATATCGTGCGAATGCTTTTTAATACGCGCGAATAATTCAATATCTCCAATAATCTCTACTCCTTTTTCAACCGCTAGTTTAAACGCCGGATGAGTTTTAGGAATACCTGGGGTAACAATTAAATATTTTTGTTTAGCTAAGATTTCTGGACTATTAACTGGATAGCAGCTAATATTACCATCAATCGATTGAAGTGATGAAATAAACTCTAGATCTGGTTTATCATCAAAAAGGGTAATTCTGCATCTATTGTACTCTGGTACAGTAAGAAGGTATTTTGCAGTTTCATAACCTGAACTTTTTACCCCTACGATCCCAATATGTACAATCTCTTCTTCAATTAGAGACATAATTAAGTATTTGTAAAAACTTAAACAAAAGTAGACAAGTGTCTATATCAAACAAAAAATATTATACTACAGCTTAAAGAAAATCCCTTGCCTAAAGCAAGGGATTAACTGTTGAGCTTATGCGATTTTATAAAAATAAGCTACAAAGCTTAAAATTAATAAAATAAAGGCAACTGTCCAAAAACGAGCAATTACTTTAGTTTCGCTTAAACCTTTTTTCTCATAGTGGTGGTGTAAAGGGGCCATTAAGAATACACGGCGACCTTCACCATATTTGCGTTTAGTATATTTAAACCAAACCATTTGGATAGCTGAAGATAAACATTCAACAACAAATACGCCACCTAAAATTACGAGTAATAATTCTTGGCGTAATAATACAGCAAGGAAACCTAAAAGTCCACCAATAGCTAGTGAACCAACGTCTCCCATAAAGATTTGCGCTGGATAACTATTAAACCAGAAAAAGCCAAAACATGCACCAGCAAGAGCTGCACATAGAATAGTTAAATCTAATACCGATGAGATCGAATAACCTGAGAATGCGCCAAACCAACCGATATCAACGGCAAAAATCCCAAAACCAATAGCACAGAAAAGAGTTGGGATAATAGCTAGACCATCTAACCCATCAGTGAGATTAACCGCATTCGAAGCACCAACAACCGTAAAGTAAGCTAGAATAACAAATAAGAAGCTGATTTCTGGACGCCACTCAAAGAAAGGAATGCTTAGGTGGGTCAGATCATCTTTACTATAAATGTAGTAAACAATGAAAATAGGTATTAAAGCTACAATTGACAGAGCAGCATATTTTTGTTTTGGGCTTAAGCCATCAGAGTTACGACGTTTAATCTTTAAATAGTCGTCAACAAAACCCACAACCCCAAAGCCAACAAATACGAGTAGAGATAACCAAACTAAAAGATTATTCCATGGCACAAAAATTAAAGTAGCAATCGTAGTTGCTAAAATGATTTTAATGCCTCCCATAGTAGGAGTTCCTTGTTTAACAAGGTGAGTTTGTGGACCGTCAGTACGAATTGATTGTCCGTATTTTAAAGCGTGTAATTTACGGATTAATGCCGGACCGACTAGTAAACAAATAATAAATGATACAAAAAATGCACCAATAATTAAACTTGGATAAGATGACCAAGACAATGATAATTGTGCAGGCATAATAAAGATTAATAAACAACAAGTAAGAGCAGCAAACTATAACCGTGGTTATAGTTTGCTGTTAAGAGTATTTAGACAAATGAAAAATTATAATTATAGTTATCGTGCAAGTAGTCAACAACCTCAAAGACTGCGTATAATTCAGGATCATAACTTGGCGTATCCTTAATTATAGAGGCATATGAGGCTTTACCACCAACGTTTTTCGAAAGTTGCGAAATGAAATCAGAGATATCAATTTCAAATTCTGATATAAATTTTTCAATTACTTTACAAATCACGATCTCTAAACGAGAGCTACGACTGCCTTTAAAAACCATTCCTAAAGAGTGAATAGGACGAGGATATAGCTTGATATTATATGTTTGACATTGCATATAGAATAGCTCGGTGAGCTTATGCGGATCCTTAGCAGCTAAATATTCAACAGCGTAAACTGTTTGCTCCTGATAAGTAAAGCTGTAGTACTTATATTCTTGAGGATTGTTCTTAATAGCATCACTCAAGGTATTAGTAAATTGTACATAACCAAAGAGTAAGAATTTTTGCGGTACAACAAACTCTTTATACACTTTTTGATAAAACTCAACTTTACTTTCTTCATCAATTTCAGCTAAGGCTCCTAGAACATAGATTTTATCTTTATAAGTTAAAGTAGCTAAATTGTTCATTGAAGCGATAACTGAACCTGGATTAGCATTATAAGTATCGTCAATAATATCAAAAGGTATAGTTTTTAAGAGGTTGCCTCGTCCTGGTAATTCCTTAATATCTTCCATAGCTTTAATAATATGTGGCATTGTCATGCCTGCAGCTAAACATGCTGCCAAAGCTATAGTTAGGTTATAGGCGTTGTGTTCACCGCGTAGGTTTGAACGGATTTTTACTCGTTGCTTATCGATAAAAATTTCACTAGGTGCATATTTATCGGCACGGGCGGTTGATAATCTTGGGATTTCAAAACCATTAATTTGGACAACAAAACTAAGACCATCGCGATCACTACGAATTGAATGAGGCTCAATAAAGAAATCGGCAGCATCATTTTCTTTACTTACGGTTAATAAGGTTTGTTTACCTTTACGTGCAAAGAATAAATCATTGGTAAATGAATCGATGTTGATAATTTTTATGCCGTTGTCAGCTAAATGATTAAAAATTTCACTCTTAGCTAAAGCCACTCCCTCAATGCCACCAAAGCCTTCAGTATGAGCTGGTTGGACGTTATTAATAATCGCAATATGAGGTTGGCTAATTCGTGTAGTGTAATTGATTTCATTAGCATGGTTAGCCCCATGCTCTACAACTGCTATATGCGGAGGTATGCCATCTTTAGCATGAGATATGGTTAAATCATTTAAAGTAATAGGCACACCTAACTGGTTATTAAAATTACCTTTAGTAGCTATAACGCCTTTTTTATAATGTTTACGTAGTACTTGACTGATAATTTCTTTCAGTGTAGTCTTTCCTGATGAACCTGTAATAGCTATAGTTAAAGGATTGTATACACGGCGTGCATATGCAGCAATAACTTCAAGTGCTTTAGTAGTATCGGTAACAGGGATTAAATAATCTTCAAGTACATCTAAAATAAAACGATATTCGTCTAGTTTAGTTGTTATTACTGCAGGCTTTGTTGGAAGATCTAAAGCTATTTCGGCTAAATCTTCTGGACTGAAACGAGTACTTGGTAAGGCAATAAACAATGAGTAAAAGTTCTTATTAAGTATTGTTTCAATTTTACGTGTATCGGTAGTTATAACTAATGGTACATCTTTGAGTACTTTATATATATAACGTAGTTTTACATCATCAACTTCGCCATCTAAAAGTTTAGTGTGCTCTAATAAATCAATAAGGTTAGAGTAAGTAATTTGAGTCATGGTTAGCCTTAGCTGTTTGCTCTAGATATTCACGAATAACTTCTTGATCAGAGAAATGATGAATTTGTTCTCCAATAATTTGTTCAGTCTCATGACCTTTACCAGCAACTAAAATAAAGTCACCAGCTTGTGCTTGTTCAATAGCACTAATAATGGCAAGTTTACGATCTGGAATATATTCTGCACTACGTGCATGATCAACAAAACCAGCATAAATTTGTTCGGCAATGGTTGCCGGATTTTCTGAACGAGGATTATCATCAGTAATGATAATCTTATCGGCAATCGTACTAGCTATCTGTCCCATAATTGGGCGTTTGCCTTGATCACGGTCACCGCCACAGCCAAATACAACTGTTAATTTACGATCAGTTTGATCATTAAAATGCATTTTAGCGCTTTCTAGAGCTTTAGCAAGAGCATCTGGAGTATGAGCAAAATCAACTACAATAGTTTTATTTAGTTGATTAGGCATTAATTCCATACGTCCTTTTACGGAAACAAATTTATCAGCATAAGCAACAATTTTCTCTAACTCAATTCCATACATATAAAGCGAGGTAATTGTAGTTAGTAAATTGTAAGCATTAAAAATCCCTACTAGAGAAGACTCGATTTTAAAGTCAGCTTTATATTCTTTTAACTTATCTTCAAAGCTAAATTCAATACTTAAGCCTTTAGGATGAGCAACTAAGTTTTTAAGAGTAGTAATAATATCCGCTTTAAAGTTAACTAATTCATTAACCGTTTTGCCGATATTCACTACTGCTATACGTGGAGTTACTTTAACTTTTGCCAGTTGGCTTACTAAATCATAATCAGCAGGCTGTAATTCACTAAAGTCATTTTCACCTAGAGGATTAGGACGAGTATTCATTGCTCCAGCTAAATGTTCATCAGGAGGAATAGCTCCTTGTAAAGCTGCTAAGGCTGGTAAAGAAGCTGCTACGCCGCGAGAACGACTATTTTCATCGCTATCATTTGCAGCGAGCTTTAAACTTACAAGTTTAACTAAACGTGCACCATAATCGTTTTCTTCACCATTACACGTAATAATG
Organism: Psittacicella hinzii; assembly: GCF_003585935.1. GTDB lineage: Bacteria > Pseudomonadota > Gammaproteobacteria > Enterobacterales > Psittacicellaceae > Psittacicella > Psittacicella hinzii. The sequence continues at coordinate 7,895 of NZ_NRJG01000058.1, read as the reverse complement.
TAATCTTGTACATTATGTTTAGTGAAAAAACGAGCTTTAGCTAAGAAATAGTTTTCAATAGTTTTATGGTAGTCAAGGTGATCTTGAGTCAAGTTAGTAAAAATAGCTTGACTAAAACGCACATTGCGTACACGATTTAATGCTAAGCCGTGACTACTAACTTCCATCACTACACCGCTTGAATTTTGTACTTGCGCTTGGAAAATATTATCCAGAACAGCACAAGCATCTGGAGTAGTGTTTTTAGCTTTAATTAGATGACCGTACGGACCATAACCAATAGTACCATTAATATATGGTACATTTTTTTCAGGAACTAAAGCTTGTAACCCTTGAGCGATTAAATTTGTCGTTAGAGTTTTACCATTAGTACCTGTAACTCCAATAACTGGAATATCTAAGCCTAGAGCTTGTGGGTTATGTACTGAACTTAAAAAGTCGTAAAATTTTAATGCAATAAAACTTAAGAATTTACCTAAGTCTGTACAATGGAAAATATGTACTTGTTCTTGATTAATAGTAGTAACTTCGTGTTTATAAGCTTTTACTTGTTCATTATCAGTAAATGGTTGCTCAATTTGACTAATAAACACTCTTCCTCCTTGTGTAACACAAGTCGGGATAAAGTCACGTGCGTCAACATGTAGACCTTTAGTTGCCACAAAAAGAGCGTGTTGGTCTACTTCTTTACTATTACAAGTAATGTGCGTTAATTGATATTGCATAATTAATGGTTTTAATTCATCAATTAACGCTAAAATTTGTTTAACTAAACTTGAGGTATCAATACTAGTCATGATTTGCCTCTAATAAAAATTGCCTAGTTAGGCGTTGAGTTAGAGATAACTACACGATCTTGGTGCATATTATCTTCCGGAATATTGTAGTAACGTAAAGTTGCTTCCATAATCGTACGGAATACTGGGGCAGCGATAGCACCACCATAGTATTGACTACCTTTAGGATTGTCGATTACGATGACTAGTGCAAATTTGGGATTGGTAGATGGAGCAACTCCGGCGGTATAACCGATATATTTATTTACATATTTACCGTCTTCTACCTTTTTAGCCGTACCAGTTTTAATTGATACATTATAGTTCGGAACGGCTGCGCGGATACCACCACCGCCACTTTGTGCCACACCTTGCATTAACTCGATAACGGTTTTTGAAACTTGAGGGTCAAGAACTTGCTTGCCTTGGCTCGCCTCTTGTTGCGTAGGTTTAATAATGTGTAATGGATGCATTAAACCATAGTTACCTAAAGTTGCATACACGTGAGCTAATTGTAATGGCGTCACTTGTTGTAAGTAACCATAAGAGAATACAGCACGGTCTAGTTCAGAAAAGTTCTTCTGATATGGGAAATAACCTGTACGTTCTCCAATTAAACCTAAACCTGTTGGTTGTCCAAATCCTGCAGCTAAATAAGTCTGACGAATTTCATCTCCTTTTAAGCGTAAAGCAATTCGCGATACCCCGATATTCGAAGATTTTTGTAAAATCCCACGAATATTTAATGAATCACGTGGTGCGACGTCGGTTATGGTAAAACGACCAATATTAAAACGGTGAGTGTCAATAACCGTAGTTGGAGTAATCACGCGATTTTTTAAACCTGCATAGACTACAAAAGGTTTTACAGTCGAACCAGGTTCAAAGTTACTTGAAATAGCGTAGTTTTTAAGAGTATTTGGATCAATGGTACGACGATTATTTGGGTTAAACGATGGAGCATTTGCCATGGCAAGAATTTCCCCGTTTGACACATCTACAAGTACTGCGGTTGCAGAATCTGCTTTGTTATCCTCTACCGCTTGACTTACTGCTTGGTAAGCAATATTTTGTAAGTCAATATTAATTGTTAGTTTTACGTCTTGTCCAGCTTTAGCATTAACTATATCTTTATAGTTAATAATATTGTGGAAAAAGTCTTTCTCGTAGGAAATGTGTCCGTCAGTACCTTCGAGCTTAGTTTCGGCTAGTTTCTCGATACCAAACTGTCCAACACCTTCATTAGTTAAAAGCCCAATCACTTGCGAAATGGTATCTCCGTACGGATAGAAACGACGATAATCCGTATAAGATGAAAGTCCAGGGATTTTTAATGACTTAACATAGTCCGAAGTCGTTGGAGAAACTTGTGCTTTAAGTTTTAAGTAACGTGAATTAGGTTTGGCTTTTAATTCTTGATGTAATTTTTTAGGATCAAGCTCTAAAGCTTTACATAAAGCGACAAAAGTAGGGCTATCAACTTGATTGATAGCACTATAAGCAGGATCTAAAAACACCTTTACGTCAATACCAAAAGTTTGGTAAGGCAAAGAAATAGCTAAGGTTTTACCATTAGCATCTAAGATTTGCCCACGTGGAGCGCTCACAATAACATTACGTTGAATACGAGCATTAGTCTCTTTGGCTAAATGGTGATCCTCACGTAAAGGAATATGACTTGTAAAAAATTGTAAGAAGTATACGATAACGTAAACTAAGAATAAAACAACAAGACAAATAGCAAAAAAGTAAAGTCTACCACTAGTTACATTTAAGCTAAACTTAAAATCTTTAAGATTTTCTTGGTCTCGTTTCTCTGATTTAGTCATGAACTTTTCTAAATAATCATGACGGTTATCAGAGTTCTTGCTTTCTTTGGCTGACATGGTTGTATTAAAGTTCTTGCCGTCTTACTTTTTCACCGGCATTTGTAAAATAGGAATTTGTGTCGGTGTAAGTGATTGTTGTTGCGGCAAATAAGGAATAATTACAATAACTTCGGCTTGCGGAGATAAAGGAATTAAACTTATTTTGTCATGAGCAATGCGCACAATACTAGCATGTGAAGTTAGTGCTAAAAACTCTAAACGTAAATTATCATTAGATAAAGTAAGTGAGTTTTTATCAGCTAATAATTTAGAATAGCTAGTTGTGGTATTAATTGATTTATGGGTTAAATAAATTTTAGTCAAAGAAAGAGCTAAAATAATTAAACACAAAATAATGGTAAAAAAGTATTTAGAACTAAAGTCTTTATACAGAATTTTTAAGGGCACAAAATCAGAGTGCCAATTTAATTTTCCATACGTTTGCTCAACGAGTTTATTACGACGTTGAGCAGCTTGTTCCATATATTTTTTCTGTAAGGCTTCTTGTTCAAGTTGCAGTTTTGCCGCGCGGTCTTCTTGGCTAAGATCATCAATAAAATCTGTTGCCATAGTCCCATTGGCTTTAGAAGCATCTGCAATATCTTGATGTGTAGTATTTACTTTAGTTGTATTAAGATCAAGTGATGGACTAGCCTTACTTTGTGTAGAATTTAACTCGTTATTTGTTTCTTTATTTGCACCTAAATCGACAGACGTATTTGCTTGGTTGGTAAGTTGAGAGCTGTTTTGATCCTGATTATGATCAGTAACTAGATCTGCATTTGCAGCTTGATCGAGATATTGCTTACTTACCGAAATTTTAGCTTTTTTATTTTTACGTCGGGATTTAAACAAACTCACAAATAAATCCTTGTAAATAAGTAAATTTAGTTATTTTTAACCGGAAGAGCTGATCTTTGTGCCCAGCGTAAAACTGCCGAGCGTGAGCGAGGATTTACCTCAATTTCAGCTTGGCTAGGTTTTAAGGCTTTTGATATTTGTGAGTAATAAATCTCACTATCCCAATGCTCATCTAAAATAGGCATATATTTAGGGATAGGCTTTCCTTGATGTTGTTGTTTAAAAAACTGTTTTACTAAACGATCTTCAAGTGAATGGAAGCTAATAATACTTAAGCGTCCATCTGTTTTGAGTAACGTTAGCGAACTTTGTAAAACTCGTTCTAATTCTCCAAGTTCATCGTTTACTGCTATACGAATAGCTTGGAAACTACGCGTAGCTGGGTTTTTGTTTTTATCGATTTTACGTGAAGCCTGTTTGATTAGTTGTACTAATGAATCGGTATCAGGTAAAAACTCCTCAAAACTAACTTGATTTTTGCGTTCACAAATTGCACGAGCGATTTGACGTGAGTTTTTTTCTTCTCCGTATAACCATAAAACATCAGCAATGGTCTTTTCATCATTTTGGTATAACCATTCACGCGCCGTTAAACCAGCATGTTGGTTCATACGCATATCTAATGGACCCTTATGCATAAAACTAAAACCGCGACTAGCATCATCTAATTGCGGTGAACTAACTCCTAAATCTAAGAGAATCCCGTCAATTTTACCTTCTAAGCCATGATCTTTAGCATAAGTTGCCATAGATGAGAACTCACTGTGAACTAGAGTTAAGCGTGGATCATTAATTTGTTTAGCTACAGCTATTGCTTGTTCATCACGGTCAAAAGCAATTAAACGTCCTTGAGCATTTAATTTACTTAGAATAAGTGAAGAGTGTCCACCTCTACCGAAAGTTCCATCAATATAGATGCCTTCGGGCTTAATGTCTAATGCCTCTACGGCTTCATGCAACATTACCGTAGTATGACTGAATTCTTGGCTCATATGTTTTTAACGATTTCCTTAGTTTAGCAAGAATAAAACGGTGCTTTACAAAATTTAATACAGTTCATATTTTACCATTTTCTGCTAGCTTTTGTTAGGATAAACCGCACAAAAAAGCAAAACCTAAGGGCATACCCTTAGGTTTAAAAAATTATTTATAAATTTCGTCATTAATAATAAAGCTTGGGAATGAACCAACAACTTTATAACCACGACAGTTTTGTTCTAGTTCAGCTAATGCTTGCTGAATGTTAACTTGATTTAAATGACCTTCAAATTCAACGAAGAACATTTCACGCCAAGGTGAACCAAGAATCGGACGAGATTCTAATTTAGTTAAGTTAATGCTGTATTTTTTGAATACTTCTAAAGAGTTAACTAAAGCCCCTTCAGTGTGGTTCGTAATTAATTGCAGCATAGTTTTATATGCAAGATTACCTGCATAAGAAATTTCACGATTTGAAAGCACAATAAAACGAGTTTGGTTATTTAAACTATTAGCAATAGAATCACTAATTACTTGTAAATCGTAAAGTTTTGCTGCCGCGGCATTACCAATGGCTACTGCACGTGGATTACTATCTTGCATTACTTGCTCCATAGCGTGAGTAGTTGAAGCTGTAAATACAACTTTAGCATTAGGTTGTAATTCACGAATGTGAATTAACGATTGTTCGTATGGTTGTACGTGAGTGTAGATTACTTCGATTTCTTTTTCATCGATTACGTTTTTTCCTACATACACATGATTAATATCTAAAGCAATGTCAGCAACAATTTCTAACGAAGTTTTTGATAATAAATCATAAACTTCATTAATAGAACCTGAAGAAGTATTTTCAAGAGGTAAGACAGCAAAATTAGTTTTACCAAAAGTAACGGCATCTACAACTTCTTTAAAGGTTGCAAAACCAGTAGCATTAGCTTTTTTACTTAAATGATTAGCAAATTGTTCACATGCTACTGAAGAATAGCTGCCAGGTAAACCAAGATAAGATAAGCTAATTTCTTCTTGGTTTGCTAATTGATAAAGATTTTGTTCACGCAGAATAATCTCTTGTTGGTAGTTGCAACTATCAGTGATAATTGCACGATACACAGCATTTAAAAGATCGGCATTTAAATTTAAGTTTTTGCTACTTGCAAGATTAACTAAATTAGTAATTAATTCTTTTTCGCGTTTTACGTCTTTAACTGGACGATTGTGAGCAATTTTATATCTAGCTACTTTAGCTGCTAAATCACGTCTTTGAGCTAATAATTCGATTAATTGAGCGTCAACTTGATTAATTTCTTGACGAATACTTTCAATAGCTTCTACTGCAATATTTTGACTCATAGTGGTTAATTGTTGGATTGGTTTTAGGTTGATAAAAAAGAGGCTGTAAAAAGCCTCTTTTTATTAGATAAACAATTATTTTTTCGCTTCTGGTTTTTTCCAAGTAGCTAGTAAAATTTGTTTAATTTGTTTTACTACAGCATCACCAATTTGATCTGGAGTAGGTTCGGTAGTACTGTCAATACTAATAGCTCCAATATTCATTTCATATTTACCATTAATAATGAAAGTTGGAGTTTGACGGATTTCGTATGCCTTAGTTAATTCTACTTCACGTTTGTAGAAAGTATTAACTGAGAAACTAGTCCATAAGTTATTAACATCTTCAGAACTTAATTTTAATTTACCTTGTAACCATTTTTTAAGTGGTGCTGGATCATTAGCATAAGTGTATGGTAATTCAAATGCTTCTGGAAGTAATTTATCGTTATCTGTAGCGTAAAGTACAGCACGTAAACGTGCAAAATCACGATACAATTGAATATCTTCCATTACAATGTGCCATTCAAGAAACTCATGATTATTAGGGAAAGTTTCTTTTAGCATTTTTTCAATTTTTTCAGGTACACGATACACACGTGTAAATTCAGCACAGTGTACACAACTAAACGACATTGCCATAGATACTGATGGCACTGTGCTTAATGGTTGATTTAAAACAGTATAGTCACGACCAGCTACTACATTTGCTTGTGCAAGGTTAGCTGACGAAAATAATGTTGTTAAAGCAGCAAATGCTAAAGCAGTTTTGCCTGCTAAATTTTTAATAGAGGATAAAATCATAATACTTTAGCTTGTTGAATAGTCGCTAAATAAAAACAAATACTTGGATATTATACCCTAATTAAATTAATACTTTAGGGATTATTTCGGGTTTTTCTGTGCAAAGTCTTGCATAAAAGCAATTAAAGCTTTAACAGCTTCAAACGAAACCGCATTATAGAAAGCTGCACGTAAACCACCATATACACGGTGACCTTTTAGTGATAGTAAGCCCGCTTGTTTAGCCTGTTGCACAAATAAAGTGTCTAGTTCAGCATTACCAGTAGTAAATGAAACGATCATACGTGAACGAACAGCCGGATCGACACGATTACTATAATAGTCTTGTTGATCTAGATAATTATAGAAATGGTTAGCTTTGTTAATATTAACTTGTTCTAAGTTAGCTAAGTTACCAAATTGTTTTTTAAGATGTTGGAAAGTTAAAGCACAAGTATACCAACTAAAAGTTGCTGGAGTATTGTACATTGAATCATTTTCGTAATTAATTTTCCAATCAAAAATTTCTGGACAATATGGAGCTGCAAAACCTAGTAAAGATTTTTTAACAATGTAAATTGCAACACCTGAAGCACCGATATTTTTTTGCGCTCCTGCATAGATAACATCAAATTTACTTACATCAACTGGACGTGAAAGAATATCAGAACTCATATCACATACTAAGTAAGCATTTGGACTAATTACCGGAGGATCAAAAGTTTCGATTCCTTCGATTGTCTCATTCGAGCAATAGTACACATAGTCACAATCAGCAGACTCTGCTGTCCAATCGTTTTTAGTGCGTTTAAATTGATCGTCTACATAAGCAGCATTTTTTACTTCAATGTATTTTTCTGCTTGTTTAGCTGACTCACGTGACCAGTGACCAGAGATTAGATATAAAGCTTTTTTATGTTTTTGTGGCATGTTTAATGGCACTGTATCAAAGCCACCACGACCACCACCATGCAAGAATAAAACTGCATAATCATCTGGAATATTTAACAGATCACGTAAATCTTGTTCCATTTGCTTAGCAAATGCCGTAAACTCTGGAGTACGATGTCCGTATTCAAAAACAGAACAATGGGTATTGTTCCAGTTACCAATATCATTTTTAATTTGCTCGATTACTTCTGGGAATAAAGTAGAAGGACCGGCAGAGAAGTTGAAATATTGCATGATAGAAAACTGTTAATATAGTTATATAGTTTACTTTTAAAAAGTAAATAGCTAATAAAAGAAAACCTTGAATAAAAGAAAGCTGTATCCGAAATTTAATTCAGATAAAAAT
>NZ_NRJG01000057.1 GCF_003585935.1 Psittacicella hinzii | reverse complement strand
TTCTTTTCTCTTTATCTTTATTCTTTTCTCTTTATCTTTATTAAGATATGCTGCTCGGCAACCGTGCTCCTGAATACTGCTAATTAGAGCAAGATGTAAGATCTGATTTCATCTTTTTTAGCTTTTTGAGTTCTTCTTAAGATATTTAAACTTTATTTCTTAAGATATTTAAACTTTCTGAAGATGCTTCAATCTAGTTCTTACTGTAGCTTCTAACTATCATTATTGAATAGCACGCGTGGTACTCAATGGCGTATCTCATAATTGCTGGCAAAGAACACTTTGCCGCTAAGGAGACACCATGTCAGCAAATTTATCTCATGGTCTTGCGGCAGTAGTCTTTTCTCGCAAGATGCGCGAGTTACCAAATTTGGCAACTCTATTCCCAGAATACAAACTGCAAAAGCCAAACCAAGGCACAGCGCAAGTGGTACTTGGTTGGGGCTATCGCCCAACTACGGCAAAAGCTAAAGCGTATGCGCAAGCTAAAAACCTTCCTTATATTGCTATTGAAGATGGTTTTTTGCGTAGCTTAGGTTTAGGAGTAAACAATGATCCTCCTTTAAGTTTAGTTTGGGATGATCTAGGTATCTACTACGACACTACTAAAGCTTCGCGCCTTGAGAAACTTATTTTAGAAGCTAACTTTAGTCAAGAAGAGCAAGCTTTAGCTGCACAAACAGTAAGTCGCTTACAAGAGTTACATCTGTCTAAGTACAATCAAGCTCCACGCTTAAGCCAAGAGAGTATTAATGCAGCTTTACAGAATGACAAACCCCTAGTGCTCGTTATCGATCAGACTTTTGGTGATATGGCAATTCAGTATGGACAAGCTGACGCTCAGACTTTTGCCTTAATGCTGGAAACAGCTGTTAAGGAAAACCCTGAAGCTAATATTTGGGTAAAAAGTCACCCAGATGTTCTTGCTGGTAAAAAAAGCGGCTACCTTACTGAGCTAGTTACTAAGTACCAACAAGTCAAGCTTCTAGCTCTAGATTGTAATCCTTTAGATTTACTGCAAGCTGTGAGTAAAGTTTACTGTGTAACTTCACAAATGGGTTTTGAAGCTTTACTTATGGGTAAAGAGGTCGTTACCTTTGGTGTACCATGGTATGCGGGTTGGGGCATTAGTGATGATCGTCATCCAGCTCTTGCTGCTATGCCAAGTTCACGTCGTCAAGCACGTAGCTTTATGCAAGTGTTTACTGCGGCTTATATTCAGTACCCACGTTACCTTAACCCTTATACCCAAGAGTTAGGTAATATCTTAGAAGTAATTGACTACTTAGCTCACTATCGCACCTTTAATGAGTTACTGCGTGGTGAAGTATATGCTTTTAATATGAGCTGGTGGAAACGTCAAGTGGTAAAACCTTTTGTGCGTTTTCCGAGTTGTAATTTAAACTTTGCTGCATGGCCTAAACAACAGTGCCAAATTATTCAGGCACAAGCCCAACTCACAGCTCACACTGCAAACCCTATATCTAAGACTAGTAGCGAAGCAAACCATATCGCTACAAATCGTAGTTCTACAACTGATAGCAGCACTAATAGTGCAGTAGATGCTACAGAAAGCTCTACAAATAACTCAACGAGCCAAACCGTTTCTAAACAACTATCAAGCAACCAACTGGTAAACCTTGCTTTACCACAACCACAAGTAAAACTGTTACTGTGGGGAACAGGTAAGCCCGAAGTCCTAGCTTGGGCACAAAAACAAAACCTATCCGTAATTAGTATGGAAGATGGTTTTATTCGCTCGGTGGGTTTAGGTTCGAACTTAGTTGCACCTCTATCGCTAGTGCTTGATGATCAAGGCATTTACTTTAATGCCCAACAAGCAAGTCGCTTAGAGCAGATTCTCAATACGGCTAAGTTTAGCAATCAAGAGTTAGAGCAAGCTGAAAGCTTACGCCAACAATTAATTGCTACCAACATTGGTAAATACAATGTCGGACAAGCCCAATGGCAAATCAATCCGCAACAAGGACAAAAAGTCATCCTTGTCCCTGGGCAGGTCGAAGATGATGCTTCAATTCGTACCGGTAGTCCTGAAGTGAAAACTAACTTAGGTCTGCTGCAACAAGTGCGTGAGAACAATCCGTACGCTTATATTATTTATAAACCTCATCCGGATGTTGAAGCTAAAAACCGCGTTGGGGCTATAGCTCCAGAGATTGCTCTACAATATGCTAATACTATTGCTAGCGATATTAATATCCTCAGTTGTATTGCTTTAGTTGATGAAGTGCATACCATGACTTCATTAGCCGGCTTTGAAGCACTAATTCGCGGTAAAACTGTGCATTGTTATGGTTTACCATTCTATGCAGGTTGGGGACTAACCGTAGATAAGCTTACTACTCCTCGTCGTAATATGCGTAGAAGTGTTGCTGAATTAGTGGCAGCCACTTTAACCAGATATCCGTTATACGTTCATCCATTTACTAAACAGCTCTTAACTCCTCAACAAGCTATCACTTGGCTTGAACAACAACGCCAACAAGCTCCTGCGGCAGTTAAACAAACTTGGCTGGCTCGTAAATGGGGACAACTAAAACACTTATGGCGCTGCTGGCAGTAACTGCCAGCAGGCACTAAGTGCCAACCTACTATTACACTACACACGACTTAATCCGACCACCTTTTACTTCTCAAGCTCTACCACCATTATTCACCCTAAATTTTGCACTCTTGTTTTTAGTAATTATTGCTTAGCGATTGGTTGTTAACCTCTCTAAGTTAGATAATTTTAGTTAGATAACTTATTTTTAGCTTTCTAAGCTCTCTAAGCAATAATTACTCATAACCCATTTCTAATGCGCAATGATCGCATTAGTGCTACAGTCTACATTGAACTGTAAGCTTAACCTCTCTTTGCGAAGAAGAGACTTAAGCTTGAAATTACATTTTATTTACATTTATCTAAGTGAAGAAAGTTACCATACTTTATCACTTTTAAGGTTTATTCAATTGTCCCTCGTTCCGAGGCTATAAGATACACATGAATGCAATTTAAGAGAGTAATGCTCTAGCTGTTGCTAAAGCCAACCTCTATGTGCAGCAGCTAGAAAGCATGCTTAGTGCGAGCAAGACTAAGGTCTGGCTAAAACTAAGAAGTAACTTTGTTTAACTGCTCATCTTGGCTGCTCATTGATTAAGAAAGTATCTCTATAGATAAGTTTTTAATCCTTAAATTGTTATTAGGGCTTTTTCCATGCCAACCCACAATTTAGAACAACTGCTACTATCTTCACTCCGTGTATTGCTGTTACAAGGTCCAGTTGGTCCGTTTTTCCAAGAACTAAGCAACTGGTTACTTTATCACCAAAAAGCTGTGTGGAAAATTAACTTTAATGGTGGCGATTTACACTACTTTCGCGCAGTAAATCCTAATCCTAGCTTAAACTGTGCCGTAACTGTAGAACAAGCTGCACATGCTAGTGCAAGTAGTTTTAATACGAGTCAACAAGCTCAAGTATTAAACTACACTCAACCAGCTACCGAGTTTGCTGATTATTTACGTCAACTTGTAGCTAAACAGAATATTGATACTATGGTGTGTTTTGGGGATTGTCGTCTGTACCACCAAATCGCCAAACAAGTATGTAAAGAATTAGGCTTAAAATTCTGGGTGTTCGAAGAAGGTTACTTCCGCCCGCACTATGTAACGCTTGAAGCAACTGGTGTTAATGCCTATTCCCATTTACCAAAAAATGCAAGCTACTACCGCAAACACATGCGTCGTAATGACGAACCTGCAGTTGCGCCAATTAGCTCTGGCTTCTGGGCTGCAGCATGGTTAGCGACCATTTACTATCTGTATATGTGGTGGTATCAAGCAGCGTTCCCACACTATGCGCACCACCGAGCAACTAGTTTAAAAACTTATGCTCGTTGTTGGTTAAAATCTGCTTGGAGACGTTGTTGTTACGTAATCCCTGAAGCGCTATTTACGCATAAGGTAGAGCAAGGTAAACTCGGTGAGTTCTTCTTACTAGCCTTACAAGTGCATTCGGATAGCCAAGTTAAAGTACACAGTACTTATAACTCGGTAGCTGAGTTCTTAGAAGAAGTACTTATTAACTTTGCCATGTACGCACCTGAGCGTACACACTTAGTTGTAAAACACCATCCAATGGATCGTGGTTTTACGAACTACCGTGAGCAAATTAACAAGATCGTCGCGGCTTATCCGCAGCTCGAGGGTCGTATTCACTATGTATTAGACGTACCTCTGCCGATCTTACTGCGTAAAGCGCAAGGTTTAGTGTGCTTAAACTCAACTACAGGTCTTTCGGCTTTAGTGCACAACCTACCAGTGTTAACTTTAGGTGATTGTGCTTATGACTTTGCACAATTAACCCACCAAGGTTCACTAGCCTCGTTCTGGGTAAGTCCACAAGCTCCAGATGCTACATCGTTTGCGGCATATCGTCGTTACCACTTATATACTACGCAATTAAATGGTAGCTTCTATAAGTATGTACGCTTTGTGACACCAAACCAACAACTCAATCAAACTCGCTCTTGGGAAGAAACCAGCGACTCTCGTCTTTCTCTATAAGCTTGGAGCAATCGCTAAAGCTGATAAGCAATAGCTAAATAACCAAAGCTAATAAACAATAGCCAAAGCTGATAACAACAGCTAGAGCTAATAAACAATAACGAGAGAGTAATAGCTCAGCTTGGTAACATTCTGTCACGCGAGTTACGCATAATAACAACTTTACTTTTTGGGGTTTAGTGCCTGTTGTGAAAGCACAAGCTACACTAAACTGACTTTACATTTTATTCGCACTTTTATCTTAAATCCTAGAGGTAGACAACTACCTCTAGGGACTTTTTTGTTCTACCAATGTCACACTTGGCAACTTTCTTTTCTGCAACTTAGAAATCAGGTTATGATGTTTTCAAAAATCACCACAGCTCTAAGTATTGCTTTACTTTTAAGCTCATGTACTTTACCAGCTGACGGTCCGACAAATTCTAAAATTGCGGCTGCTGATCAGACGCAAGTACAAGCAGACTTACCTCCGGTAAATCTGGTTGTAGTTGACCAACAAACGGTACAGCAATTAAGCCTAGCGCAACGTAATCAAAGCTTTGCTTCGCTCGTGCAACCTCTAGCCGGAGCTAATGCTGCTTATCAAGCAGCTAATAGTGGCGCGATTATTGACGCTAATGGCAAACAACTTTCTACTCCTGCGAGTATAACTACAGCTAGTTACAGCAACACTAGTCATGATCTAGGTGTTAACTATCAAGGACAAGTAGGTGCTGGAGATTTAATTAGTATTAGCATTTGGGAAACAGCTCCAGCAATGCTCTTTACTAATTCAAGTGCTATTACTTCAGAGGGTTCATCACGCGTAAACATTCCAACGCAAATGGTAAATGTGCAAGGACAAATCACTGTACCATTTGTAGGGCAGATTAACGTTAGTGGTCTAACGCCAGTACAAATCCAACAACGAGTAACTAATGCTTTACGTCGTATTGCTAATAACCCACAAGTATTAGTACAAGTAGATCAAAACAATAGCGCTAACGTAACTGTATTACGTAAAGGTAATAGCACGCGCATGCCTTTAACGGCTCATCAAGAACGCGTTCTTGATGCTGTAACTGCCGTAGGTGGTGTAGACGCACAAGCACGTGATATTTCTGTACAACTAACACGTAACGGACAAGTAAAAACCATTTCTCTGTTACAACTAGTTACCGACCCACAACAAAACATTAAACTGCAAGCTGGTGATATTGTTTACTTGATTGATAATCCGTTAAGTTTTGTCGCTCTGGGTGCTGTTAATCAAAGCAGTGAAATTAAATTCTCAGCTGCTGGTCTAAGCCTTGCTCAAGGTTTAGCGCGCATGGGTGGTTTAGTTGATGAGCGTGCTGATCCAACTGGTATTTACGTATTCCGTAATGTACCGCTTACAGCTCTGACTCCGCAAGCGCAACAAGCATGGCTCGATAAAGGTTATACACGTGATATGTCAATCCCGACAGTTTACCAAGTTAACCTAAATAGTCCATGTGCTTTATTCTGGTTACAAAAATTCCCTTTACAAGATCAAGACTTAGTGTACGTAGCTAATGCTTCTTCGAATCAACTACGTAAATTCCTCAGCCTTGTGTACGCCTTTACTAATCCTATTTACAATATAGTGCGCACCAAAAACTACATTGACGATTGGGATGAATAATTATGGCTAATCCAATTAAAAAACTTTTAACCTTTACCCGTAAAAATCCCTTATTTCGTTATATAGTGGTGTTACCAAGTTTATGGGCGATTATTTACTTTGGCTTTATTGCTAGTCCGGTATATGTCTCTCATAGTACATTTGTGGTAAAAGCAGCCAACCAAGAAAGTAGTTCGGTTGACATCAATGGTCTAAATATGCTTTCGAGCGTAGGCTTTAATCAGTCAAACTCAAGTTCGTATACTGTGCAAAGTTACATTAAAAGCCGTGAAGCAGTAAATGCGCTGGCTGAAATGATCCCGCTTAAACAGTACTACGAAGATCATGGTGACTGGATTTCACGTTATAACACTTTAGGTTTTTCGGGACAAAACGAAGCCTTCTATCAGTACTTCAAAAGTAAAGTCGCAGTTAATATCGATAGTTCATCGGGGATTATGACTTTAGAAGTACGTGCGTTCCAACCTGGTTCAGCACAAAAGATTAATGCCGAGTTTGTGAAACTAGCTGAAAAACACGTAAATACACTTAATAAACGCGCACGTCAAGATGCTATTAACTATGCCACAAGCATTGTAGAGCAAAGTAAAGCACAAATGACGAAAGCAGCCAAAGCCATGTCAGATCATCAACTTAAATACAAAATCGTCGATGTTGATAGTCAAACTGATACCGTGCTTAACATGGTAACTAAGCTGCAAGAAAAGCTTATTAGTGTAAATACACGTTTAGATCAGTTACGTTCAACAGCACCAAACAACCCGCAAATCCGTTCATTAGAAATCGAAAAACAAAGTATTAATAATGAAATTAACGAACAAGTTAATAAGATTGCCGGTGGTGACAACTCTTTAATCCAAAATAACGTTGAATTCCAAAGCTTAAAACTTGCATACAACATTGCCTACAAACAACTTAGTGCGGCAATGGTAAATCTGCAAAATGCCATTTACGATGCAGGGAAAAAACAACTTTACTTAGAAGTTATTGCTCCAGCTGACAAACCAGACTTAGCGCTCGAGCCAAGTCGTCTGTACCACATTGCCGGATCTATTGCTTTAGCTTTAGTTATTTACGGTCTCTTAAGTTTAATTCTGGCTAGTGTACGTGAACACCGTAACTAAGGAGGAGTGATGACAGATCATAACTCTGCGGCAACACCAGCACCAGCTAGTGAAGCAGCAACCACGGTTAAAAAAGAAGAGACTACTGCAACTACTCCTGCTAAAGCTGAAACCGCAAAAGCAGAGCTTGCTAAGGCAGAAGCAACTAAAGCAGAAACGGCTAAAGTTGATACTACCAAGAAAGCTGACGCAACTTCTAAAGCAGAAGCAGCTCCATCAACAGCTCAAGCTAAGGAAACTACTACAGCTCCAAAAGCTGAGCCTGCTAAAAAAGAAACTGCTAAAATAGATTCTACTCCTAAGCAAGAGTCTGATACAAAGAAAGAGGCTGCTCCTAAGTCAGAACCAGCTAAAGACGCTAGCAAAGAGCCTGCTGAAAAAAAAGCAGCTCCTGCAGCCAAAGCTGAACCAACTAAAAAAGCCGAACCTGCAAAAAAAGCAGCTCCAGCCAAAAAAGCTGAACCTGCGAAAAAAAACGAGAAGAAAGAAGATAAACCAACTTTTACCTTACCAGCAAGTAGTATCCCGCGAGCAGTAAGCTCATGGAGCTTACAATTACGCGTACTCCATGCGTTAATGCTACGCGAGATTATTACGCGTTATGGACGTAAGAACATTGGTTTTATGTGGCTCTTTATTGAACCCTTGCTCATGACTTCGTTCATTGCTGCTATGTGGTACTTTGTGCGAGCACATGCTTTTACTAATCTGAATATTGTGGCTTTTATTGTTACGGGTTATCCGATAATGATGATGTGGCGTAATGCTGCTAATCGTGCTATAGGTGCTATAGATGCTAACCAAGGTTTGCTCTATCACCGTAACGTAAAGGTTCTCGATACGATTCTGGCTCGGATTTTCTTAGAGATCTGTGGAGCAACTATCGCCCAAATTGGTATTATGCTTGGTCTATGTGTACTCAATATTATTCCATGGCCGGTTGACTTTGTAGAAATGCTTTGGGCATGGGGTTTAATGGCAGTCTTTGCTGTATCAATGGGACTAATTATCTGTGCCGTTGCCTTTAAGTTTGAAGCTTTAGGGAAGCTTTGGAGTACTATTAGTTTCCTTATGATGCCATTATCAGGAGTGTTCTTCTTTGTAAGTAGCTTACCTACTTCGGTACAAAACATCCTACTCAAAATCCCAATGATCCATGGTACGGAGATCTTCCGTCATGGTTACTTTGGGAATAATGTCATTACTATGGGTAACAGTTGGTATCTCTTAACTTGTGACATTCTGTTACTTTATTTAGGATTATTGCTCATTCGTAAAACCACTGTACGCATGGGCGGTTCTGCCTAGTCATTTTGGAGGATAAAGAATTTATGTCATTTTTCTCACGTCTAGGTAGTTTTTTTACTTCGCAAGGGCATGATCTAAAACTAAGTAATGATACTAAAGCACAAACGGCTACAGAGAAGTCTGAAATCTTACTTGATCTCGAGACTGCTAGTGCTGACAATAAAACCACAGCCAATGGTAACGAGGCAAATCCAAGTTCACAAGAGAAGAGCGAACAACCTAGCTCACCCATTCTTGATTCATCAGGACAAGTAATTGTCCATAATGTGAGTAAAAGCTATCCTACACGCCGTGGTACTAAGCAAATCCTCACCGATGTAAACTTCACCTTAAAGAAAGGTGAAAAGCTAGGCATTCTTGGACGTAATGGTTCAGGGAAGTCAACGCTGATCCGTTTACTCTCTGGGGTTGAAAATCCAACTACCGGTTCAATTATCTTAGATAATATGACCCTAAGTTGGCCCATTGCCTTTAGTGGGGCATTCCAAGGTAGTCTTACTGGCATGGATAACTTACGCTTTATCTGTCGTATCTATAATGCCGATCCAGAAAAAGTGCTGCAATTTACCGAAGACTTTGCAGAACTAGGGGATTATCTGTACGAACCAGTAAAAAGTTACTCTTCAGGGATGCGAGCGCGTTTAGCCTTTGCTTTAAGTTTAAGTATTGATTTTGATTGTTACTTAATCGACGAAGTTATTGCTGTAGGGGACGCTAGCTTTAGTAAGAAGTGTCGCCAAGCTTTATTTGAACAAAATAAAGAGAAGTCTTTAATTCTAGTAAGCCATAGTGCTAAATCAATTAAAGAATACTGTGATCGAGCAATAGTTCTCGATCAAGGTAGAATGTTAGAGTTTGCTGATATCGATCAAGCATATAACTACTACCAAGATATTATGACCAGTCCAAGTAACGATCGTTCAAAGAAAAAATAAAACTATTTTCAATCTGAGCTCTATGCCATAGCATAGAGCTCATTTTTTGTGCAACAAAGCTCAAACTGCTAAAAGCGCTAAAAGTGCTAAAACTACCAAGTACTAACAATACTCAAACTGCCTAAGATGCTTAAACTTATCACACGTATTCAACTCCTAAAATAGCTTCAACTCAAACTAACCATCTATGTCTACTATTTTCATCTTTACCGCTACTTTTTTGTGCAAAGAAAAATATTTTGCTGTAAGATAGAAATATCTTTTGGTTTTTCTTCGCAACATAATCTGGTTAATTATCTTGCGAAACAAAGAGATATTTCCTCGTTTGCAAGTATCTTTTTGTTGCCTCCCCCTAGCTATCTGCTGGGCTTAATGCTACAATTAGGTAGCCAAAGTTATATTGCTAGTTTTACTTGCAATACTTAGCTTCAGCTAACTAGGAGGAGGGTTTACCACAGGGTGGTGATCTATTGGTTACAGTGCAAAGCACTGTAAAGTGCAGAAACTTACCTGGTTAGTAATTTCTGCGCTTAGCTACTTAAATCTTCTAAGTAATGTTAGAGTTCTCTAGCTTTACTCACCTTAAGGATCGCCCTATGTTAACATTTACGCAAACTCTCACAACCCTATTTAATTCGAAAATTACTCGCTTAAGTACAGTTACTCTAGCTCTAGGTAGTTTAGTTGTAGGCTCTCTTAATCCAGCATATGCTGTAGTACCAGCAGGTACAAAACTAGCAGCTCAACAAACCTTAGCTTTAGCTTTTCCGGCTTCTCCGGATACGCTTGATCCTAACTTACTTAAGTTTAGTGCTGATTTTAAAACCTTACGTCCGGTATTTGATACCTTAACGCGTTTAAATAATGAAGGTAAATATATTCCGGTAGGAGCTACTTCTTGGGACGTAAGTGATGATGGTCTTACTTGGACATTCCATTTACGTAAAGAAGCTAAATGGCAAGATGGTAAAGCTGTAACTGCTCATGATTATGTTTACTCATGGCGACGCTTAACCGACCCTAAAACCGCAGCTCCTTATGGAGACTACCTCGCCCAAGCAAATGTGAAAAACGCTAAAGAGGTTTACTCTGGTAAATTACCAGTAAGTGCTCTGGGGGTTAAAGCTCTGGATGATTACACCATTCAAGTGCAACTAACCTATCCTACAGCTTGGTTATACCAAATGTTCTCCTCGGTAATGACGGCTCCTGTACGTAAAGACTTAATTGCTAAGTACGGTGAACTATGGACAAATCCTGATCACTTTGTAGGTAATGGTCCATATAAAATTGGTTACTACCGTGTAAACGACCAAATGGTGTACGATAAATGGAATGGTTATTGGGATGCTAAAAACGTGCACCTAACCCAAGTACGTCACGATTATGTAAAAGATCCAGTAACGGCCTACTATCGTTACTTATCAGGTGAATACTTAGTATCAGATGTACCAGCGCAATACTTAGACCTCATTAATAAAGAGCGTCCAAAAGAAGTATTCCACGTACCAGCAGGACGTACAGCTTACTTCTCGTTTAATACTCAACGTATTCCAGATGCTAATGTACGTAAAGCTTTATCTTTACTTACTGATCGTAGTATGATTACTAAACAAATTATCAAGAGCAATGTGCCAACTTCGGCTTTTGCTTCTCCATATCTTGATGATCTAGAGTTAGTAAAACAACAACCATGGTTTAAACAAGCACAAAAAACCAACGTGGCTACAGCTGTTGAGTTACTGAAACAAGCTGGTTACACTCCAGCTAATCCTCTACGACTAACCTTAACTCAACCTTCAACTCCAGAAAACGATAAAATCTACGTAGCTCTGGCTGGTTCATGGCGTCAAGCTTCAGGTGGGTTAATTGACTTAAAACAAGAGGCCGTAGAAGCTACTTCTTATTACGATAAGTACAACCGTACCGACTATGACTTAATTATTGCTAGCTATGGTATGGACTATACGCAAGCTTCAACTTTCTATAACATCTTCTTAAGTGATAGTCCGATTAACAATCGTAAGTTTATCAGTAAGGAATACGATAATTTAGTGGTAACAGCTAATCGCTCTACCGATAAAGCTACACGCCAAAAACTCTATGCCCAAGCTAACCAAGTGTTAGTAGACGGCTACCAAGCAGCACCTCTCTGGTATGTAGAAACTCTGATCCTGAAAAAACCGCAACTTAAAGGTTACTACACTGGATTAGGAGTTACTTACTACCAAGATATGTACATCGTTGCAAATGGTAATGAGAAAAAATAAAGAGAAAGATAACTTTTAGGTTATTAAGTTCGTATTCGTACTTATTTTGACGTATAACTTTTTATGCCTGAACAACTAAGCTTAGTCACTAAGCTTTAGTTGTGCAAACTTAAACTAATACCAATTTAAAACCCAGAACTACCTCTAGTTCTGGGTTCTTTTTTAAGTCTCGGGAGAAAAAAATCTCACCTGATTGGTAAAATATGGTATTATGAATTTGGTTTTTAGTTTGCAATAGGATTTTCCTTATTGTTGATATATGTTTCACAGTATATATTACTGGATTCATCTATTTTTAGGGTTAGAGTTCAGTGCGAATCTCGCACTGAACCTATATTTTTGTCCAAATTTTGCTAAGTTGACTAAAAGCAGCTTTCGCTGCTTATCTTAAGCTAACCCTTAATCTAATCTTTATGATCTTGCTGTAGTTGAGTAGTTATAATTTTAGTCGCAACGCTTGTTACTTTTGTCACATGCTTATAGCTTTAGTCACTACGCTTGTGGCTAGCTTTAGTTAAGCATTTGCACTACTTACAGCAATAACCTGCATACTTTGCTCTCTTTAATCTTCCCCTTAAGACTATCCTTTAAGACCATTCCTTAAGCCCATATCTTAGATCTTGACCTAGATCAATCATCAAGCAAGCCCAATTTAATTCTTTAATCTCTATATTAATTTACCCTATTTGTTAATTAGCCTATAACGTTGTTCTCTTGGTTATTGTTTATGCCAATTCATGCATTTAACCATGGCTCAAGCTCAAAGTGAGCTGTACTCCTAAAATCATGCATACGCTCAATAATTAGCAGGTTATCTAAAAAAGTACAATTACTTTTGTTAAGTACAAATTACAAGTTAATTTAATTGATTGTGTACCTCTCTTACTGACTTTATCTCTTACAGATTTTATCTCTTATTAACTTTATCGCTCTTAGAGAAGATTTTAATTTAGAGATAAATGTATGCCTTAGAATAAAGAGTTAATTTTTTTCTATTATTTTTATGTACAGTAGTTCACTTTTA
>NZ_NRJG01000056.1 GCF_003585935.1 Psittacicella hinzii | reverse complement strand
GCTAAGGTTTAATTTAGCTATGGTTTAATTTAGCTAAAGCTAAATTTTTCTCTACTCACGTGGCATATATCTCAATACTAAAGTTCAAAGTAAAAAGTGCCATTATACGCGCTTTTTAAGAGATTGCAAGACAAAAGCAGGATCAGCGTGTTTTATGCGCTAAATTGTTTAAAAATCTACCTTTAAATAGTAACCATTTCCATTCTTATTAAGAATGAGTGCTGTTTTTAATTGTAGTCAGTAACTACATCTACAAAAATTGCTAACTATATTCAAATACGATCCAAATACAGTTGTTTAAGACCTACAGCAAAGCTGTAGGTCTTAAACTAGGATCTATATCGTATAAGATTACATCAAGTGATAACTAAAGCACTTACTTCTTCTCATCACGATAGAACGTATATAGAGTCTCGGTAGACTCTTCTGGTTTAAAGTAATAACCATCTACGTCAAACTTTTGTAAATCAGCTACAGTAGTTACACGATTTTGTACAATCCAACGCGCAAAGGTCCCACGGCTACGTTTAGCAATTACTGAAATTACTTTGTGTACGCCGTTCTTTTGATCTTTGAATTGGATCTCGATTACAGGCACTTTTAATTTAGCAGCATCTACGGCTCCAAAGTATTCTTTAGAAGCTAGATTTACAATAACCGGGATTTTTTCGTCTTTAATGCGTTGATTCAGATAAGAAACTAAACGTTCTTGCCAGAATTGGTAAAGATTACGACAACTTGGTGAAGTTGCTAAACTTTTACCCATTTCGAGACGATACTCTTGCATAAAGTCTAAAGGACGTAAAACACCGTACAGACCACTTAAGTAAAGTACGTGATTATCAGCGTAATTTAAATCATCACGCGATAAAGTAAAAGCATCAAAGTGTTTATTTACATCACCCCAGAAGCTAAAAGCTGCTGGTTTAGAGTTTTGCGTCGTAAGTTCGGCTTGCCAACTATGATAACGAGCGTAATTAGTGTCAGCAATTTTTTCACTTACGTCTAAGAGTTTAGCTAGTTCGGTTGGAGTAAAGGTTTTTAATTGTTCAACCAGAACTTGCGCTTGATCATAAAAATAGGGAGTACGAATCGTAAATTTACCAGGGGGTACAGCTAGCTTTTCATTAAAAGTTTTAGCAGGAGATAAAAGTACTAGCATGGAAAGTCCTTATTCTTAAATGATTGTTTTTCTCACTTTTATAATAACCGCTTTAAGCGAAAAATAAATAAAGTTTTTACTGATTTGCCAACTCAGACCACTTTTGACGAACGAAAGTAAGTATTTAATAATTAATACATATCTCGAAAGGCGCAACAAGCTAACATAAAAGTAAGTTAAGTAACAAAAAGCAAAGAAAAACAATCGTAAATGAGATACAAATTTTTCTATCCAAGTATAGCACAAAGCAAAACATCAATAGGTAAAAGTAAACAATACTTTTAGAAAAGCATCCCTACAAAAAAGTAATCCGCCATCTCCCCAGCATTATTTCTAAAGATAGCTGAGATGTATCACAAGCATTATCAAAGTAACTCCTGAGCGCCCCTAAGATGCACCCCAAACAAGCTAAAAGACCAAGCAAGAACACTAGCAAAATACCTGCCTAAGAAAAAAGTTCACAATTACCAATAGCCAGTAGTATAATATGCGCACAGCCGCTAAATGAGATTACGTATAGATGGTCTATAAAGGAAAATCTATATGTGGATCGTCTTTTGCTGATAATTGATTGGAGTTTTAATCAATTCTATCCCTAATGAGTTTTGATAGAAAAGATTTACTGAGGTATTTTCTCAAAAGATATATCTAGAGATTTCTAGACTTTTCTCATGGCTGTCACCTAATGCATGAAGTCTTGCCCATAAAGTTACATCTTTATGGGCAAGACTTCGTTTTGTTTAGCTAAACATATCTAAACACGTCTCAACCGATCCTTGTTGCTTGATTACTCTGAAAAAATCACATCATTATGAGATAATAATGAAGTTGTGATCGTCAAGAAGCACAACTCTAAGTCTAAAAACTCGGGGAAGATAAGTATGCAGTCTTTGCTTGTCCTTTACTAAAGGGCATACATTTGAGTAATCCACTTACAACCCGCACCGGATTTAACTTATCTTGTCGGTAAGCATATTAATCGTTAGCCCATCGAGAAGACAAGATCATCTTAAGATTAACGATCTGTAGAAAGCGACAAGAACTACAAGGATTTTGTTTTATGGCACGCATGGTATTTTGCCAATATTTAAAAAAAGAAGCACCAGGTTTACCAGCTCAGTTCTATCCTGGTGAACTAGGCAAACGTATTTTTGAGAACATTTCATTAGAAGCATGGCAAATTTGGTTAAAAAAACAAACCATGTTAGTTAATGAACATCACTACAACTTAATGAATATTGAACATCGTAAAATCCTTGAACAAACTATGATCGATTTTCTGTTCAATGGTAAAGATGTTACTGTAGCAGGCTATACTCCTGAAGAGAAAAAAGATGAAGCTTCATCAACTGTAGGTGAAGGTCGCTACAAAGCCCTATAATTTAAAAGTACAAATAGCTGAAATTATTTGTATTGCAAGCAAACTTAACTCATTGAGTTAAGTTTGCTTTTCCTTTGTGTAAATCCTAAAACGACAAAATTAAACACTTCCTTTTTGTTAGTGATGCAAGCCTAATTTTCTGGTTTTAGTGTTTAACCTTTTTATTAATTACTGATAAATATGTTAATTCTTCCTCAACCTCCGTTGCGCCAGCCTCGCACTTGGCGTCAAAAAATTAAATCTTATATTTGTGCAGCTCTCATTGGAGTATGCCTTGCCTCTTGTTCAAGTACTTCAGGTCCGATTGCTAGTCGTGACGAACAAGCGCAATTAGATCGCTTTATTCGGGACATTAACAATAATCTCGGACAAATCTGGGGCTTCCAAGAGATTATGTTTAAGCCTACAGACTTAGTAAAATATTCAGATAAATGGAACACGCGTGCCGTAATCCACTTCGAAACAGGGCAAATCCGTTTCGAAACTCTTTCTGATGATTACTATACTGCACTCAAAAACGAAATCATCTTTACCTTATTAATGAACCAAGAGCCTGAAGATGGTACGCTCTATGACGCAACTACTCCGCAAGTTAGTCGTGGCACACCATTCTTAGCTAACCAAGTGGTTGATAATAACGGTAAACCTATTACTACTGTAGCGCAAGCTGATGCTTATGCTTCATCAATTTTAAATACCCAAATTAAAGTACGTCGCTTATCTAATGGGCAATTAGCTTATTATGTAGATATCTACATGATTAAAAACCACTTAAGCGCTCGTGCTAAACAATATGCGCCATTAGTATATAAATACGCAAACCAATATAAAGTAGACCCACGCTTAATGTTTGCGATTATGGAAATTGAATCAGCATTCAACCCATACGCGAAATCAAGTTCAGGTGCTATTGGTCTAATGCAAATCGTGCCTCGTACAGCTGGTACTGATGTATATAAATACTTAGGTTATAGCGGTCAACCAAGTCAAAAATACCTCTATAATCCTGAAAACAATATCCAAGCAGCTGCGATTTACATTAACATTATGATGACGCAATACTTTAGTAAGATCGAAAACCCAACCAACTTACGTTATGTGTTAATTGCTTCATATAACGGTGGTCCGGGCGGCTTATTAAGTATTTTCAACTCGAATCGTGCTAAAGCAGTTGACATTATCAATGGCATGTCTCCAGGACAGGTCTACTCATATGTAACTTCAAAACACTATTCAGCTGAAACTCGTCGTTACTTAATGAAAGTAAGCCAAGCTTACCGTAAATACTAATCTAAAAGACAAAAACACAAATTAATTTTCCTTATTTATGCGCGGCATTGAAAAAATCTTTCCTTTCTTGCGTTTATATATCTATACAAATTAATATTTGTGTTTTATAATTTTAGACAACAAGATAGTTTTGCAAAACGCTCTAGAGAAATTTTCTCTAGGGCGTTTTTTTGGTTATCACCTCTGATTGAAGTGGCTATCATTATTTGCAGTATTACTTAATGCGGATGTATCTATTTTCCTGTATTACTTAATGCGGCTATATCTATTTTTGCCGTATTACTTAGATTGCTATTTTGAGCCTGTTGTCTTAAGGCATCACCTAATGTTGCTATTTGAGACTGCTGTTTGAAGGAATTACCTAAAGTTGTTATTTAGTATGTTGTTTAGAAAGATTAGTTTGTTGTCGTACTAAAAAATAAATCCTTCCATCAAAAGAAATTTATTGCTCAAAAAATACCCTCAAGAGTCATTCTTGAGATTTTTTCGTAAAAACGTGAAAAAATTAAAAATTTTTTCTTCTTTATATCCTGCAGAATATCCTAAAGGTTACTTTGAAGTAACCTATAGCACCTAAAAGTGCCTACTTTACAACTGTTTTTAATCCGCATATACTAGACGTAGAAAATTAAAAAACTAATTTTAACTTAACGCTCTTAACAACTTTTTTAACAAACTTAACAAACTTAACAAACTTAACAAACTCTCAATAACATAACAAACATTAAACAAACACAAACAACACAAAAGGAAACAAACATGAAAGTATTAGTATTAGCTTCAAACGGTCAAACAGGTTCTTTAGTAGCACAAGAATTAGTAGCATTAGGTCACCAAGTAACAGGTTTAGGTCGTGGTGATAACCGTAATAGCTTCTTGACTTCTTATTTACAACAAGATTTATTAGATTTAACAGCTGAACAGGTTAAAGACTTTGACGCTGTAGTAAGTGCATTCGGTGTATTAAATCCAGAATTATTCCCAATGTACAAACAAGTAGCAACTCACTTAACTAGCATTCTTGCTAACAGCGACACTAAACTATATGTAGTTGGTGGTGCTGGTAGTTTAGTAGTTGATCCAGCTTCAGGTGCAAGATTATTCGATACTCCTGATTTCCCAGCTGATTACCAAGGCTTAGCACGTGCTCACGCAGAACAATTATTAGTAGTTCGTCAAAGCGCAACTAACTGGGTTTATGTTCACCCTGCTGCTGATTTTGATGAAAATGGTGCGAAAACTGGTAACGTAGTTATCGGTGGTGCTGACTTTGCAGTAAATAAAGCTGGTGAAAGCTACATTTCATATGCTGACTATGCACATGAACTAGCTTCATTAGTAAGCGCAAACAAATTTAGCCGCGTACAATTAAGCTTCCGTCAAGGCGACGCAAAATAAGCAAACTTTAACCCTAAAAATTAGAAAACTAAAACCCAAAACTAAAAACACTTATTAGAATTACGATCCATAGCAGCTATAGCTGCAGCTGCTAGTAACGTCTTTAAACGAATGTGTGTAAGATCAATTTCATACTTTTAACCCAAATTGTACTTACTCCAAAAAAATAAAGTAGAATGTTTTAAAGCCTCTATTTCGCAAGAAATAGAGGCTTGATTTAAATTAGTTTTTCAGATAATCTTTTTAGTTGTGGACAGTACTTTTAACAGCTTAGTTTGTTAACTTAGATTTTCAGCTTAGATTGAGCTTAACTTTTCAGCTTAGCTTTTTCAAAATACTACTAACTACACTTAAGGTTGCACAAATGCCGAGAAGTCACTTTGAGCTAAGAGATTATTGATAAACGACATCTGTTGTTCGTAGTACGGACTATCAAAAATCGCAGGATCAATGGTTTGCGTATGCTCTTGGAGTTGAGAATAGATTTGCGCAAAGTATTCTTGATCGTTATCTACAGTATCTTGATTTAAGTTAAAGTGACGTTGGAAAGCAGCTCCCCAAGCATATAGTGTCATCATTAAAGGTAAAAGACTATAACCTAGAGGGGTTAAAGAATATTCTACACGTGGAGGTACTTCAGCAAATACTTCACGATTTACAAGACCTAGTTTTTCTAGATCACGTAAGGTATTAGTAAGAACTTTTTGCGAAATTCCCTCTAAACTATGCAGTAATTCGCTATTACGTTTAGTACCTTCCATTAAATCACGAATGATTAAGAGCTTCCAACGTGAAGCAATAATTTGTACAGTTAGGGCTACTGGACAAGCTGGTAATTCTTGTAAGAGTTTGTTCATGTTCTTTCCTCGCGGCTCGACTGTGAAAAATTTTATCTCTTTCATTATATCCAAAAATGCCTTTAGTGTCCAAAAAGACACTAAAGGCATTTTTGTTAGGCATGTGTATGAGAGAGTAAATCGTGATAAAATATAAAGCTAAATTACCTGAAACTTACAGGGTAAAGCCATTTAACCTCAAGCTATTAAAGATTGATATTTTTATTGATATAGCTGCGCACTTTTCGGCTTAGTTCGCCAACTAAGCTGTAGATTGACTACCCCTATGACGCAAAATCAACAAAACAGAGATAAAGATGCTCAAGCTTTAGCAGCTCAACCTGAAAGTTCACATCTCTCTCACTCTAATCAGCAAGATATCTCAGATCTAGCAAGTGTAACCGCAAATGCTTCACTTGCAGACACCCAAGCAAGTACCTCGGTATTTATCAGTGACTTAGAGCTCAATGAGCAAAACCAAGCCACTGAAGCCGTATGGGAAAACAACGAATTTACTCCGGCTTTTCATGTAGCGGATTTTAATCCTGCCTCGCAAGTACAACTTGCAAGCTGCAATCAAGACGATACTCATGTTAATCATGGTATTACTTGTAAAGCCTTTACAACAGTTAACGAAACTACTGGTGAAATCAATGCTTCTAGCACTGTTTTAGCTACTAATAGCACTGCTATTAATAGCCCAGCTACTTATAGTTCAACTGCTAATAGCTCTGATGTTAATAGTTCTGATGCTAATCATTCAGCAACTAATACTTTAACTGAAGAACAAGCTCAACAAACTGAAACCCAACAGTTTACTAACAACCAATCTGGTACTACGCAAACAGATAGCACTCCAGTTCTTACTGACAATGTTGCTACCAAGCAAGTTAGTCCAGAACATACTTATACTAAATCTTCCGACGTTGAGCTCTCTGGCACTGAATCTTCTCGTGCAGAACAAAACTCAACTCAATGCACGGCAACCGAACAAGCAACCGAACAAGCAAGCGCTGCCTCAACTAAACAAACAACTAACTCTCAAACTGCTTCCTCGCGTCAACGTAAACGCGCACATATGAGTTCAAGTTCCGATCATGAAACCATCGACACCGGACGCGTAGGTTTTGAGGAAGTATCCGAGTTTCAGAAGCAACTAGAACCTCAATTACCTAAACAGTTTTGGTTCTTTACTTTGCTTTATTTTGTTTGTATGTTTGCAGGGTTTGTGAATAATAGTTTTGCTCCTGCCATTGAAGCTATGGCTCAAGATTTCCAAGTTGGAGTAAGTGCTATAACCTCAATTATTGTTTATTACACCATTGGTAATGGACTCGGACAATTTATTTGGGGTTCATTAATGGATAGCATTGGTCGTAAAGCCACCATTCTTATTTGTGGTTATGGAGGGATCTTCTTAAACCTCTGGTTAATGAATGCTCATAACTATGGTGAATTACAAACCGTACGTATTCTCCAAGGCTTAATCTATTCTGGTCTAGGAGTAATCCCTAGTGTGATGTTACGTGACTGCTATAGTGCTAAACGTTATGTAATCTATAGCGGTTGGTTAAGTAGTCTGTTTGTGCTAACTCCAGTAATAGCGCCGCTGATTGGAGCATACATCTTTATTTACCTTGGTTGGCAAGCTATTTTTGGCATCCTGTCTATGGTAATGCTAATTGTCCTAGTATGCTTTAGTCTCTTTGTTCCTGAAACCTTAGATCCGCAGCGAGCGCAACCAATTAGCCTTAAACGTACATGGCAAGCTTACGGTATAGTATTAACGCGTAAGAGTTCAGTGTGGTTAATTATCTACAATAGTATTTTTACTATTACCACAGTATTATTACCAACCATGCTACCAATGGTATACATTATTGATTATCATGTTGCCCCAAAACACTTTGGCTGGTTAGTCTTAATCAATACGATTCTCATGGTACTAGGTTTACAACTGAACTCATGGTTAGTGAAACGAGGTTATTCTCCGGCTAAGATTTTACTTGGAGCTTCTATTGCGCAAGCCTTAGCTACTACCGTTACCATTTACACTTTAATTAGTGGAGTTACACTCTTAGGGGTGATTGTTAGTCTCGGTATTTGTGTAATCTTTACCTCATTAATTATTGGTAATACTTTATGCATCTTTGCAATTGATTACAATAATATGATTGGTACGGCAGGATCATTATTTGCAGGTATTCGATTAGCTTTTGCTGGAGGAGCAGTTGCGCTACTAGCGCATATTCCAAGCTATCATGGTAAAACGCTTTTAATTATCCATGCGATTGTGATCTTAATTGCAGCATTTATGTACTTTTTCTACTACCATAAATTCCGTCCAGATCTACGTTTACAACAAACGTCTAAAGATTTTAAGAGTAAAGATGCAAAAGCTTAAGAGTTGTACTCTTGACTTGCTCAAGTCATACGTAGGTGAAAAACTCTTAACATAGCCAACTCCTAAAATTAAAAAACTAAAGTGCAACCACTTAAAGTGAAAGCCCTGATACCTAAGTATCAGGGCTCTTTTTTCTCTCTCCTTGTTGCTTAATCTTATGCATTTCTGCAATTAAAATACAAGATCTTAAGCAAATGTAAGGTAGGTGTAATAATTTACGTGAGAAAAAATTTATAATCCTATGATAGCAGGTTTAAGTTAGGCTTGCAACCAACTCCTGTTTATTTTTTACATATTCATCTTCTACACTGGCAAAAGAGCTCACTTACCTGTTCCTAGATTTATTTACGCATTTTATACTTAAATTTTCGCTTTTTTCTTTAGTTACTAAATTTTTTCGGTGCTTTTATTATTTTTGAGGAAAAATCTGATAAAATAGTTACTAATGTTATAAGAGGATTTAATTTATTACCATCTGAAGCCAAATTATTGGTAATAAATTAGAATTTCAGAGATCCTCGGTAACGAACCAAGCGTAAAAGTTTTGAACTAATAATCTATATAAGGTACTTTAAACTGAATTTAGGTTAAAAAACAAACTTCCAAGTATTCATATATATTTTCCTATTTAAGCTCTGCTAACGCAGAGCTTTTTTCGTTGCTGTTTCGGGCTATAATATTTAAGATTATCAACTTATTCTTAACTTACTTTATAGCTAATAGGTTTGCCTATGTCTAGTTCTCAACATAGCAAAGAGCAACAAGTTTGCCCTGACAACACCACTAAGGTAACAAATAATCCGCACGATGCAAACAAAGCAAACGAGCAACAGAACTCGAGCGATCAACTTGGCTCAACAGTCGTAGGGACAGAAACGGTTTCAGCTAGTGCCACTACGGTTGAGTCCACTTCTCAAATTGTCGATCGTGGTGGCAAGGTTAATTTTGATACTATAACTCCCTATCAACAAGCCTTACAACAACGCTTACCTAAAACCTTTTGGTTAATCCTGTTAATGGCAATTACCACCTGTTTTTCAGGTTTTGCTAACAACTCGTTTACTCCAGCTATTAATGCGATAGCCGAGCATTTCAATACTACCTTACAGCATATCCAAGAGATTATTGCTTACTATAGTATTGGTATGGGAGCAGGGCAATTATTCTGGGGTCCATTTATGGATCGCTATGGTCGTAAGATATTGATTATCCTTTGTGGAGTATTTGGCTTAGGAGTTAACTTCTGGATTACCCAAGCTAATACCTTTACCGAATTACAAATCTGTCGTTTCTTACAAGGGATGATGTTTAGTGGTTTATCAATTGTGCCGCGTGTAATGCTGCGTGATATTTTTCCTCCACGCAAATACATTATTTACAACTCGTGGATTGTAACTATCTTCCTCTTTGCTCCAGTAGCTGCGCCGCTAATTGGGGGTTACATTTATTTACACTTTGGCTGGCATAATATTTTTCATAGTGTATCTATTGCCCTGATTCTGGTAATGGCATTGTTCATTAAATTCATTCCAGAGACCCTCGATCCAAGTAAGAAGCAATCATTTAAACTGCCGAAGATTCTTTCGAACTACTGGTTTATCTTAACCACTCCTAATAGTCTGTTCCTGCTCGTAATTAACATTATTTACACTGTACCTATTATTAGTTTCCCTACTCTTTTACCAGCAATTTACATGGTAGATTATGGAGTTTCTCCGCAAAACTTTGGTTACTGTTTAATTGTAAATTTAGTTACTATTTCTTTTGGGGTGCAAGTAAATCAGATCTTTATTCGTAAAGGTTATAATCCAGCACTAATATGGCGCAATGCTGCAATCTTATTAGTCTTTACTACTAGCATTAATTTTATTGTGAGTTGGTACTTCTTAAGTTTACCAGGCATTATGTTGGCCATAGGTGTTAACTTACTGTACAACGGCTTCTTAAACGGCAACCTTTTAAGTATCTACTTACTGGATTACAGTAATATGACGGGTACGGCGAATAGTTTAGCTACAGCCATGCGCTTAGTTATTGGTGGACTGATTGTTTCTCACCTTTCACATATAGATCGTTTAGCAGGAGCTACTTTACTTCATACCAATGCTGGATTTTTCATTGTCGGGGGGATTTTAATCACCTTATACTGCTTGATTTATCGTCCACAGGATCGCGCTAAAGTAATTAGTTAGTCTGATTAGTCAGGTTAGTATGGATAATAAGCCTATTAGTGTTACTATCCCCACAACTTAAGTATTTACATACTCCCATTCTCAAGTAATTATTTATCCTTGGAAATTAGCAAATTCTTAGGTTAATAATCATCTCTGAACTAGACATGTTAAAGGTCAAGAACTAAGGTTCTTGGCCTTTAACTTTAGCTATAACAAATGTTTACTACAGCAAATGCTTAATCCAGCGAAAATTGCTTACTCCATCTAAAAATGTTTACTTCATCAAAGTGAGCTGTACTGCAAAGATACATATACCTACTCCCCCTGAAGCAAAAACCACCTCTCATTTTTAGGTACAAGTCCTTATTTTATTGCACCAAACAAGCATTAACATCGATATGATCTAAAGTTGATAAACTTAGTCAATAATTAATCCACTCTCTTCACAATCCCCACCACAAAAGCAACGACTTTTATACTTAATATTCATGAGTTAATAGCAGTTTAACCCTAAAACCTTGCTTATAATTTTATCTTCGAAAACTAGCAAAAATTGCTATAATATGCTTCATAAAGAAATAGCTTATACAGCTATCACAACTTACTCAAACTTTTTGCGCAAAGGACAGACACGTCCAAGAATCGATTAACCGTAACTTCCGTAGTTACAACTTAAAGTCTGTACTCCTATGCTCAAACAGCTTTGTCTGATTATGTATTCCATAATCCAGACTTTAAGACATTGATTCATTTAACCAAACACAATTTATAGGTTGGTCTTCTATGGCAGATATCAAAAAAATTGCCATCCTTACATCAGGTGGGGATGCTCCTGGTATGAATGCAGCAATTCGTGCAGTTGTTCGTTACGCAACTAAACAAGGGATTGAAGTATACGGGGTAAACGATGGTTACTATGGTTTATACCACAATGACTTACGTAAATTAGATGCCCGTTCTGTAGCTTTCATTCTTGAGCGCGGGGGCACAATGTTAGGTTCTTCTCGTTTCCCAGAGTTTAAAGATCCTGCAAACCGTGCTAAAGCAATTCAAAACCTTAAAGATCGCGACATTGGTGCATTAATCGTTATCGGTGGTGACGGTTCTTACACTGGAGCTAAACTAATTACTGATGAATTAGACTTCCCATGCATCGGTTTACCAGGTACTATTGATAACGATATCCCTGGTACAGACTACACTATTGGTTTCTACACTGCATTACAAACGGCAATTGACTCAATCGACCGTTTACGCGACACTTCTTCATCACACAGCCGTGTGTCAATTATCGAAGTAATGGGTCGTTACTGTGGTGACTTAGCTGTTTACTCAGCAATCGCTGGTGGCGGTCAATGCTTAATCGTACCAGAACGCGAATGGTCTGAAAAAGAGATCATTGAAAGCATTAAACGCACTTCGGCTGAAGGTAAACGTCACAGCCTAATCGTAGTTGCTGAGCACACTACTAATGTACAAGAATTAGCTAAAAACATTGAACGTGAAACGAAAAAAGAAACACGTGCAACTATTTTAGGTCACATTCAACGTGGTGGTTCACCAGTTGGTTTTGACCGTATTCTTGCTACACGTATGGGTGTATTTGCAGTTGATCTTTTATTACAAGGTGAAAAAGGTCGTTGCGTAGGTATTCGTGATAACCAATTAGTACACTACGATATCGTAGATGCAATTAACAACCAACGTCATGTGTTCCCACAAGAATTATATGAAGTTGCTTGTAAAGTAGATTAATCATTGCTTATTAATTACTAGCTTAAAATCCTCGCCAAGGCGAGGATTTTATGCGTTTGGCTTGTCACTAATCGTAATAAAGCTTAGCTAGTTACTAATCATAATTAAGTTTAGCTAGTTTATTAAAACTACTAATTATTTAAATTTAAATTTAAATTTAAATTTAACTAACTTGCTAGTGTGAGTGACTTATAACTAATTTGCTGGTGTGAACTACAATTTATATAATTAGCAGATGTGAGTGACGATTTATCTAATTGCTGATATGAGTGATAATTTATCTAATTAACTAGTAGGAAGTGATTAATTTCTGCTGCCTATTTTTTAGAGCTTAATTGGTTAGGAAAAAATTGATTGTTTGCAATCAATCTGCAAAACCAAGCCCCAAAGCAAACGTAAGTTTAGCTATCACCACAATAATTATTTGCCTGTAAAAATCACTTTTAACTTCATCTCTCTCCTTATTGTCCTCGTTGCTAGTCGTTAAGCCAGATCTAATAAAAGCAAATTTCAGTTCACGTTTCTCAGTCGTAAATTTACCTTTAGTAGCGCAAACGTAAAAAGGCAAATTTACTATCTTGCCTCAAATCTAGAACCAAGTCACTCGTAAAACGAGAGTAATTTTGCTGTCCATGTTTAGCCTTAGCAACTAAACTTACTTCTGCTTGATTACCGACAGCAGTCAAATTATTACTTACTTTTCTCCACTTAATTTTCCAAAGTCATACCTAAATTTACTTTCTTCTCGCAAATATCAATTTCTTGCACCCAAACTTGCAAAATCCTAAACTCCTCATAATTAAACTTTTAAAAGGCTTGAGTTCACCATTTGTTGGCGTTATAATAGGACTTAGGAAGACTTGATGGTGTCGTTGACCTTCGATTCCCAGAGGCTATACTGCTTAGATCGACTGCGTCGCTGTCAGTTCCAGTGCTAGGCTCACCCTCCCTATACCCTCTTCGGAGATAAGGTATATAGAGTGAGAAGCCAAAGGTCTGTTATATGCGGTCTTTTTATTATTTTCGTTCTCATTGAACAAATAAGGATACGCCCATCCGGCTTCCCCTGTTTTTTTATATGCAAGTTGCTGACTGTAAGTAAATCTCTAAAAAATTTGCATTATCCTCTTTCGTTGAGTATAATACTCCAGTCTGAATGAGGCGTGTACCGTCTATTCCCAGAGGCTATGAAAATCAGATTAACTGCGTCTCTGTCAGCGCCGGTGCAAGCTAATGCTCCCTATTCCCTCTTCGGAGATAAGGAATATAGCCTTAGAAGCCAATGGTCTGTTATATGCGGTTTTTGTAGAACTATCGTTCTCATTGAATCCGGAAGTACGCTCATTCGGCTACATTATTCTTTTTTAATAAAATCCTTTAGTTTAACTAAAGGATTTTTGCGTATGTATAATTTTAAAAACAAACAAAAGTTATACACTACATAATACAACTAAATATTTATACTCTACAAAGTGTTACACCACACACAATAAAAGCAATAATAACCAGCAACAACTTAATCTTAACTCTAAGCAATTTCGCATTAGCTCATTGGAGCAACTATGCACAACTTTAATGAACTGAATATCTTTATTACTGTAGTCCAAGCTGGAAGTTTTACTAAAGCCGCTAAAACTCTCAATGTGACTACCTCGGCAATCAGTCATGCCATGAGCGGACTGGAAGCTAAACTTGAAACTAAACTCTTAAATCGTACCACTCGTAGTATTTCATGTACCGAAGCAGGGAAGAATCTCTACGATCGCATTCAACCGCTCTTTGCGGAAATTAACCTACAAGTAGAAGAGTTAGAATCTTTTGCGAATCAAGCTGTAGGGACAATTCGTATTAACTGCGCGGATAATGTTGGACAACTCTATCTTGCCCCTCGTATCTATCCTTACCTCAAAGAAAATCCTAAAGTGAATCTTGAGTTTTACCATGATGCTAATTTTGTAGACATTGTAAAACAAAGATTTGATTTTGGGGTACGTCTAGGAGCAGATCTACCGCAAGATATGATTGGGGTACAAATTAGTCCTCCTTTACGTATGCTCTATCTTGCGCATAAATCCTACATCCATAAACATGGCACACCACAAACTCCTTTAGATTTAGTCGATCATGTATGTTTAGGCTTTACCCTAAACGATCGAGGGACAGTTGTACCATGGGAGTTTGTTGAACAAGGTTCAATTCAAAACCACTCGTTAAACTATCAAATTCGCTCAAACTCAAGTAGCTTACTTTACGACGCCTTAGATAAAGGTATGGGGATTCTTTGGTTGACTGCTGGAGCTGCACAAGAGCGTTTAGCTACTGGGGATTATGTTGAAGTCTTAAGTACTTATGCTCCAACTTATGATCCGCTGTATCTGTACTATCCACAGAATCGCTTTAAAACTAAAGCCATGAGTGAGATTATTGAGCTTTTACGCTATCAGCAACCTTTGGGCTAAAGTTAAGCTATTAGATCTAGTGGTATAGGTATAGCCAGCTCTAAATTACTCAACTAACAATAAAAAGATCTATTAATAGTTTTTACATAAGCTAAACTAGCCAAGACCAAAAGATTACTTCTGGTCTTGGTTCGTTTATTTTTGCTATTCGTTTGATTTACGATTGGAGTAAGTTTTACTGGTAGTTAGTCTGGGTCTAACTAGAAGTAAGTAATAGTTTTTCTTGTGGGTGTGACAATTCTTACTTATTGTCGATCTAAGTTTAACTTTGATTATCAACTTAATTACTTACCGCAGCTTGTTTAATGCGTAATTGACGTGTACGCCAATTAGCAATCTTGCGATAAGTAAAACCACATAAAAACAGTAAAGTTTGCATTACCACAATGCTCGGACCGGTAGAGATATTGAGGATATAAGCTAAAGTAATTCCCCAATAACTGCTAAACAGATTCGAACCTATAGCAATCAGTAAAACATTGCGTAAACGCTTACTAAATAGTTGCGCAGTTACGGCTGGTAATACTAAATAAGAAATGGTTAGTAAAATCCCAATCGCTTGTAACGAAGCAATAATGGTTAAGGTTAGAATTACTAACATTAAGTTGTAAAAACGTTGGTAACCTAAGCCTAACACGCGGAATTGTAATTCATCAAAAGTAAAAAGAATAATATCTTTAAACTTGAAAAGAGTTACCACCATTACTAATCCACAAATAATGCATAGCTCAATAAAGTCACTGGTTTCTACCCCTAAAAGATTACCAAACAGAATGTGCGTAATGTGTTGTTCTGTTTTGACAAAGGATAATAAAATTAACCCTAAAGCAAAGAAACAAGAATAACACATCCCCAGCGCAGCATCTGCTTTTAAGCGCGAGTGCGACATAATAAAACTGGTTAAGTAGAAACAAGCAAGTCCGGTACTAAATGCCCCAATAGTTATAGCTAGCGGAAAATGAATTAATGACCCTATTACTACTCCAGGAAATACCGAATTTGAGAGCCCCATGCCCAGCATTGCCCAGCTTTTATTGACAATCACTAGTGAGGTCATGGCTGTACTAATTGACACGAGTATACTAGTAATTAAGGCAATGCGGTAAAAATCAAAACTCAGCGGATCAACAAAGTTGTCATATAAAAACTCTAACATGGTTGACCTCCGGTTGAGGTTTGTTTACCTAGGGCTTGACGAGCAGCAACAGCTCGAGCTTTGGCACGTAAGTGTAAACGACGTTTGATATATTGCGCAAAGAAAACCAGTAAGAAAGCTGCAAACTGCATGGTGATTATTGTCGCTCCGGTTGACATACTATAGTGATAACTAATATATAAACCCAGAATGCCTGTTACTACACTAAACACACTCGAAATCCACAGCATATACTGTAAACGAGAAGTTAGAATATACGCCATAGCTCCAGGTACAATTAGCAACGAAACCACTAACAGCGAACCTACCGAACGTAATGAACTCATTACTGTAATCGCGATTAAAATATAGAATAAGTATTCAAATACTTTAACTTTTAAGCCAATAACTTGTGCGAATACGCGATCAAAGAAGATAACGGCTAAAGTGCGCCAACAAGTGCAGACGATAATGAGAATGAGCGCGGCTATTACTCCTAAGCCAATCAGATTAGCCGTAGTTAAGCCGACTATTTTCCCGAATAGAATTTCGTTAATCCGTACACCTGGTGGATGTAAGTAATAGAGTAAAAAGCCAATCCCCATAAATGACGAAGTCACATAAGCAAGTGTAGTCTGTTCACTAAAGGGAGTATGATGACGAAAATAGTTAATCACGAAAGTAACAAGTAACGAAATCGCAAATATCCCAATAGCGACATTAAAGTCAAAAGCCAAGGCTATTACAATCCCCGGTAATACCGCATGTGATAAGGCATCACCATAGAGTGACCAACCTTTTAAAATAAGAAACGTACTTACAATCCCACAGGCAAAACAGATTAGCACTATGCCTAATAGGCTATAGAGCATAAAACGATATTGCATGGGTTCTACAAACAAAGAGTATAAATAATCTAGCATTTATAACTCCTTAGTTTTTAAGTACACGCGGATTAAAAGTTAGTTCTAACTTCTCAGGGGTAAATACTTGTTCAGTTGCGCCAAAATCAATTACTGAACGATAGAGCAGTAAAGTCTGATCACAATAGTCTTTTACACGCTCTAGGTTGTGGGTTGAGACTAGAATGGTTTTACCTTCGCTTGCTAGTTCTGGGAGTAATTGAATGATTTGTTCTTCGGTTTTTACGTCAACGCCAGTAAAAGGTTCGTCCAGAAGAATAATTTGCGCTTGTTGGGCTAAAGCGCGAGCGATAAACACTCGTTTTTTCTGCCCACCTGATAGTTCACCGATTTGGCGGTGCAACAAAAGTTCAATTTGCATGCGGCGAGCTGCGGCAAGAACTATTTCTTTGTCTTGGGCACTTGCACGACGCATAAAATTCATTTTGGCATAACGTCCTTGCATAATAACTTCATAGACATTAATCGGGAAGTCATAATCAATGGCATCAGCCTGCGGGACATAAGCGATAAGATTTTCTTTTACTGCCTGGGATACTGGTTTGCCCGCAATTAAAATTTGCCCAGTAGTAACTTTTTCTAAATTTAAAATGGATTTAAAGAGCGTAGATTTACCTGAGCCATTCATGCCAATTAGAGCACAGACATGACCTGGTGCTAAAGCAAAATTTACGTCTATCAGCGCCTGATGTCCATTTGGATAGATCAAATTAAGATCTTGAACAGCAATTGCATAAGTCATAATATGATTCTCCGCGAGAGAACCTTTTGCTCACAGACGATAAAAAAGATTTTTTAAGATACAGACTCAGATAATGGGAAGTTGTGTAGGTGATATGCACGAAAGATGGGGTATAAAACTTATACAGCTAACCCGGTATTTTTATTATCTCAGGTGTAGATTAAAGACTTGGAACTGCTAGGTAGGACAAATGCAGCTCCTCTTTTTCATCTTGAGCAAACTAGCTCTCACGCTGTTAATTTTGCTAGTTTAATATGTGGTGTATAAGTCCAGAAAAATACGAAAAACCTACTTATAACACGCCTAGGTGTAAAGCTGTGATAAATGGCTGATAAAAATAAATTTTAAACGGCATTTTTCACAAAATTTAAACTTTACTGCCTTTAGTTTATACCTAATGTCACAGTTTTACAACTGTTTCCGAAAAATATTTTCTAAATGATAATAACTAACATTTAGAAAGTAAATTTATCTGCGCTTTGATAAGCCGTTAAATCAAATTAGCTATCAAATCATTATTTTAAGCAACGAATAGTACCTAAATTCGCTTGTACTAAACAAATTTAGGTACTTTAGGTACTACTGAATTCTTATTTCTCGCTATACAAAAGTTACTTTGAAGCAAGATAGAGTTTCTCTTTAATAAACTTCTTCTGATTACTACCTTTCGAATTACTCTTAAAGCGCAAATAATCAAAATCCACCACTTCTACATGTAGTTGCTGACTACGTAAAATGCCTAAAATTTCTGCTTCTGGCATAATACCTTCATCATTGTAACTAAGCAGTAAATGCTGATATTTACCTTGCTGTACGATCTTTTCTAAACTAACTAAAGCAGCTTGTGCATTACAAAACGTGGATTTTTGTTGTTGGTAATCACGCATGCCGGATACTCCTTTAATTTGCGGATTATCATAGCGTGCAATGGTTTCAAGGAGATGATAGTTTGGAGCATATTGACGCTGATTATATGGCGGATCAAGATAAAAAATATCGGCTTCTACCTTATCCAGCAAACTTAAAGAATCTCCGAGATAGCACATATTCTCTTGCTCATTGAGAATAATCTCTGGGGTACGTAAGTACATAGGCTTTAAAGCCTAATTTCCCGAAAATTTA
>NZ_NRJG01000055.1 GCF_003585935.1 Psittacicella hinzii | reverse complement strand
AATAATCCTCTATATTTTTGCAATAGTCAAAGCAAACAGTTTCCCTCAACTGTAATAACGCAGGACTTTATCTCCATTTACCATGGTCTTAACTTTAACTTTTATTACATGTCTCAAGGGTAAATAGTTAAATCTTGCATTATTAATTCGCTTGTAAAAATAATTTTTCTCTAATTTTTTGCAAAATTAAAAATCGATTTGGCGTTAATTCTCTAACCGCTTATCTTGAATAAGCGCTAACTTAACGAAAAATCAATCATTTGCATTAAGAAAAATTCTTTAGTTTTTAGTTATTTACTTTAAGTAATTAAATATCTAAATACTTAAGTTATAAGAATTTATTGCATTTCTTAATGGCTAACGATTTATTTTGCACAACCTAATTCTTAGGAGTTTATTGTGGCTACAACAGACAATCAAGAAAATTTAACCGTAACGGCTGAACAAGCTGCTAATCCAGCAGCTCCAGTAAAAAGAGGTCGTGGACGTCCAAGAAAAGTAAAAGTCCTACAAGGTAGTATGGCAGCA
Source organism: Psittacicella hinzii (assembly GCF_003585935.1). Taxonomy (GTDB): domain Bacteria; phylum Pseudomonadota; class Gammaproteobacteria; order Enterobacterales; family Psittacicellaceae; genus Psittacicella; species Psittacicella hinzii. The sequence continues at coordinate 6,236 of NZ_NRJG01000055.1, read as the reverse complement.
AGTGGTAATGTAGGTTTTAGACCATTACCAAACGGTCGTTATGAAGTAGTACCTAAAAACCCTCCTATTGGTGCTATTGCCGGTCAATATATTCCTCACGATACTCCGGGTTTCTTTGTGGAAATGATTGACATTGAAGCTTCGGCAGGTCCAGGCACTTATACTGACGACTATACAAGTTCACAACAAGTATTTATTAGTAACTACGAGTACTATCGCAATTTATCAAACGAAGATCCAAAAAACCTCCGTGTGTTAAAAATTCGTGGTGATTCAATGATGCCTGTGTTACACGACGGTCAAACTTGTATTGTACGTTTAGAAACTACTTTTACTTCTTCAGGTATTTACGTATTCACTTATCGTGACGTAACTTACATTAAACGTTTACAACGTTCTGGTGATACTTTAGTAGCTATTTCAGAAAACTCTAAATATCCACCATTTATTATTGAAAGTAGCGAAAACTTCGCTATTCACGGTAAATTAGTTTTAGGTTTAGACTATACTCGTCTATAGTTTATAACTTAGAGTAAGGCTCTCTTTGTAGACAGCTTGCTCGCATTTAGGTATAAAAGGTTTATTCATTAAATTTCATTTAAGGGGTTAACCTAGAGTCTGATCTTATTTTATCTATAGGCTCTAGTCCTCTCCTCACCATAAGCTCTTTATTTTCTTTTGCGTATTTCTGAATAACTATACCTAAAATATCCGCTTTTTAAAACACGCAAAAAAGTAATTGTAAAGACCATTGGGAAATATGTGTTATGGCGTATTTCTTGATGGTCTTTTTTGTTGAGACTGTGACCGAAGATTTGCTTGATATAATAAATAACAACTGACCTTATATAAGCTCTTCTCCTTAATAATTTTTATGTCGAATTCGATTTTAATTATTGCTGAAAAACCTAGCGTTGCACGACAAATCGCTAGCTTTTTAAGTAAACGCTATAGAACAAAAATTAATAGCCAAAATGGCGTATTAAATGTAGCACACTTTACCGTTACTCATTGCATAGGGCATTTATTAGCACTGGTTACTCCTGGTAAATATGACGAACGCTACAATAAATGGAATTTAGCAGATTTACCAATCTTACCAACTAATTGGCAATACGATACAATCCCAAGCACTAAAGCGCAATTTAATATTGTTAGTAAACTAATTAAATCTGGTAATTTTACACAAATTTATCATGCAGGTGACCCTGACCGCGAAGGACAATTATTAGTTGATGAATTATTTATTAAATTAAATTTAAATCCTTATGCCGAGAGTGTTCAGCGCCTCTTAATTTCTGACTTATCTGATGAAGGTTTAAATAAAGCCTTTAATAATATTATCCCGAATCAACAAATGGTAGGGATGAGTCAAAGTGCTTTTGCCCGTGCTCATGCTGACTGGATTTTAGGCATGAACCTCTCGCGGGCGGCTACACTTTATGCGCAACAGTTTCATTTTAATGGTGCTTTAAGTATTGGACGAGTGGTAACTCCAGTTATTAACTTAGTGTACCAACGTCAACTCGAAATAGAGAACTTTGTTCCTCATCCTTATTACCGTATTTTTGCTCAATGTAATTCCGCAATCAATAAAGAATATCAAGTTTATTATGATGAGCAACTATCAGCAGATAGTAACTTTGTCGTACGCTTAGATTTACTTCGCACTCTTGAACAATGGGATCGCGAGAAATATCAAGGCAAGAAAAAAGCAACCATTGAAGATCTAACCAATCATCCCGAACTAGGAAAAATAGTTGATGAGCAAGGACGCTTAACCAGTGTTAACTTTGTGAACTGGCTACCAGCACAACTAAGTCAAAACCCAACAGGAATTGTCATCGATACGCAACAAGGAAATATTCAACAAACTCAACCTTTAGGCTTTAGTTTGCATGACTTACAAACTTTAATGTTTAATATTTATCATGTGGACATTAAAGATACCCTTGCGGCCGTGCAAGCCCTATATGAACGCAAAGTTGTAACTTACCCGCGTACAGATAGTAACTATTTAAACGAAGCCGATTATGCTGATCGTAATGTAATTCTTAAGCATTTAATTGATCGCGCTGACAAATTAAATATCGATACAAGCAATCCTTATTTTCGTATCAATCCAGAACAAAAAACGCGTATTTGGGCAAGTAAAAAAGTTACGAACCACTCAGCGATTGCTCCGACTACTGAGCCTTATGATTTTTCTGGTAGTAAAAACGAGAATTTAGCTTATACCTTAATTGCTAAACGTTATTTAATGCAGTTTATGCCTAAAGCTGAATACTTCCAAACCAATTTAGCTATTGAATTTAATGCTAAACGTCCTTGGGTATTTACCTCTCAAAGTAAAGGCTTAAAAGATCCAGGTTGGAAACTACTACAAATGAGTAGTAGTCAAGCGGCTAAGTTCGAAGAAAATTCTAAAGATAACGACAATAATAGCGAAGAAGGTTCTAACAACAGTAGCTTATTACGCATGAGCACGCGTCAATTAGTTGACAATATTCACATTGGAGATCTAATTGAAATTCGTGATATGGCAAGTGAAAGTGAACTGACTACTCCACCTGCATATTTCACTGAAGCTACCTTATTAACGGCTATGACTAATATTTCCCGTTACGTGGAAAATAAAGATATTAAAGCCATTCTTAATGAAACCGATGGTTTAGGTACAGAAGCTACACGAGCTGATATTATTGCCAAATTATTTGAAAAACAATTTTGTCTTAAAGATAAACGATATATTAAGATTGCAGATATAGGTAGGTCGCTAGTTCAAGCCTTACCACAAGAACTATGCGCTCCAGATATTACAGCTATGTGGGAAAGATCCCTAAAACAAATGGCTGAAGGTAATCCAGAGTTCTCATATAATGGTTTTATGCAAGAACTAGCTGCGTGGATAGAAAAACTTTTAGGCATGTTAAGACAGCAAAGCAATAACTTCCAAAGTTTTCGTGGCTTGGATAATTCTAAAGGTGGGAAATACGGCTTTAGTAAATACGGTAAAAGCTCTGGTAGTAAAACTTACAGCAAAGGCAACTATAAATCTAGTGGTAAAACAGGCTATAAGAGCAACAAGTCTTACTCGCAATACAATAAAACAGCAAGAAACAATGATCCGTTCTAACCAACTGTACTCTTGTTAAGGGTAGAATTTTCTTTATTAAAGTGAGTTGTACCTAAAAGAATTTTATTCTTTGTGATGTATTACTTTTGTTTATGGTGTATTACTTTTGTTACACTATTGCTTTTATTGCAGCATTATCTTTATAGCTATATTCTATTTATAGCTGTATGTTGTCTTATCTGAAGTAATACTTATTTGCTTACTTTTACTTATATTTTTAAGTGCTAAGCAAGAGAAATCGTTTAGCAGAAAAAATTTCTAGCTTATATACGGTAAAATCCTCTGTTAAACAGAGGATTTTTTCATATTTATAGTTGGTCTAAACCTAATACATTAGTCATGTCGTAAAGTTTACCTACTGGCTGGTTTGTTAACCACAGTGCAGCTTTTACCGCTCCACGAGCAAAGGTAATACGATCAGAAACTTTATGACTTAATTCAATACGCTCACCAATATCAGCAAACCATACTGTATGTTCACCTACTACATCTGCTGCACGAATGGTTGAAAAACCAATTTCTTCTTTAGTGCGCGGACCAATAATACCATTACGCTCTTTAACAGCTACTTTTTCTAGGTCACGATCTAAAGCTTTACAAATGTGTTCACCTAGAGCTAGAGCAGTACCAGATGGAGCGTCTACTTTGTGATGGTGATGCGCTTCGATAATTTCGATATCTGCATATGAGCCCATAATTGCGGCTGCTTTTTCTACCAGTTTGAACATTAAATTCATTCCTACTGAGTAGTTAGCAGCAAGAACAACTGGGATTTGCGTTGCTACTTGAGCAATTTGTGCTTTTTGTTCAGCTGTAAAACCAGTAGTACCAAGTACTAATGGTTTACCTAGTTTCTGACAGTGTGCTAAGGTTGCTAAACTTGATTCTGGAGTTGAGAAGTCAATTGCTACATCAAAGTCTACGGCTGCTTCTAGATCTGTAGAGTAAACTACTTCTGGAAAGCCTGCTACCGCTTGCCCAATTTCAGGTGCACTATTGTGCACTAAAGCATAAGCTAATTGCGCATTAGCGGTTTGACTCAAAGTTTTAATCAGGTTTTGCCCCATACGTCCAGCAGCACCTTTAATAAGAAATTTAACGGTCATAAAAATTCCTGCATTTTAGTTAATAAAAGTAATCCTAATTGCTTAAGCTCTTTAAGCACTTTAGTCCCTTTATTATACAAGATATGCTTAACCTAACTTTAGCCATTTAACCACAAAATAAAAAAACCTGTAGTTGTTAAACCACAGGTTCTTATTCATATGAACGCTAAATTTACATTTAGTAAAAGCTTTTTATCTAAAATTTGGATTAAATAGCCATGGTTTAACCGGAGGGCGTTGATGATCCCAATTACGTTTATTCCATAAACCAACAACATTAGCAACTGCATAGTTTTGGGCTTCTAAATATAACGCTTTATTATTGTAGCGCGAGTCCACATGGGCATTGCCCTCTGCTAACATCTCTAAATTAATATTGCGATTATTGTAATACACCACACAACTAGAGTTACCATAATCATCGATATACATTTGGCTATAGTAAATTTTACGATCTAGAATTTTTGCACTTAAGGCTTGCTTAGCGTTAATACCGTAAGCTTGACTCAATTGCGGCGCTGCAATGCCAAATAAAGAAATCTTCATTTTATCGCCTGTTTGCTGATCTAAGCAAAAGAACTGGTCACCAGTTGATACAGCCAGTACTGTACACGAGGCGTAATGAACGTAATCTTCATATTTAACGTAACTGCTTTCATCTTGCCATGAATTAACAGTATCGGTCATATTTGCAGCTAGAAGATCATGCCCAGATTTTTGGGTTGCTTGGGCTAGCTTAACTTGGGTTCGTTCATGATGGCTATCTAATAACCACAAAATACTTAAACCTACCATAGTTAAGGCTACTGCTGCCATTACTAGCAATCCATATAATTTTCCTATACGCATAAACATCTCGCCTAATATTTCTACGCAAAAAAAATTAATTACTAGCATCTAAATTATCTAGATAAAACATCCTAGAATAGATCCAGATGATTTTAATAAAATTATCTTTTATCTCAAGAAAATGATCAAAACGAGATAAATTAAAGTTTACTAGTGTAATTAACTAATAAAGTATCTATAGTTAAGTTAATAAGCCTAGAACTCACGTGTTACTCATTGCCAAAATGAGGCATAAATATTTGCCAATATATTATGTAAACGACGTTATTTAGGTTTGTTATAGTTCTTGCTGATTTACTGAATTTAAAGCCAACTAAATTGCAGTAATTGTTTAAAGTTAAATTAAATTACACTAAAGAGTGTAGAGAGCGGTTTAAAGTAAACCTAATATGGGTTTTAGCGAGGTAAATGCTAAAACATGCTAGCCATTGGCTGCAAGATTACCAGAAATGTAGGATATAAAGAAATAACTAATACAAATAATGGGAATTTGGTTCGAAAACACCACAGGATGTGGTTACAAATCAAAGAGGATTAAATTGTTAATTAATTGTGAATTTTGCGTAATACTTATGTAAATAAGTATTCGTACAATTTACTACTAAGTATTGTTGCCAACAAAATACTTAGTTAATTCAAGATTGCGGTAAGCTAATTTGTTACGCGCATATAAGACATTTTAATTATAAAAGACCAGACTATTTAAAATAAAATATATTTCGATTTATGCATAGCATTTTGTTAGTTTTCAAAAGTAAATGTTAGTTTTTACGCTAATCATTTCTAACTTAATTTTGATAAACCACCTCAACTCTTACGCCTAATCTCCTTAATAATCAAAGTCTTTAATTGTTTTAAAGAGTAAATTTACTTAAATATTGCTAACTTACTTTTAGCACTTTTGTTTTTCACTCTGATAGTAAAACCGTTAGCCTTTTTATTCATCAAACTTCTATAATCTTGAGATCTTAACCAGAAGCTAAACCTTGAAACTTGTATTTTTTAGGTGTTTAAAGCTCTCGCCTAAGAATCGTTTCTTAAGCGTCAAAAGCTTAAACTAAATAATTAAAAATTAATTTAAAAATTAATTTAATTGCTAAATTTTAGTTATATTTTGAACTTTAAATCTTACTTATATTATAGCG
>NZ_NRJG01000054.1 GCF_003585935.1 Psittacicella hinzii | reverse complement strand
AAGCTTTTTTAATACTCCCAAGAGAAGAGAAGAGAAGAGAAGAGAAGAGAAGAGAAGAGAAGAGAAGAGAAGAGAAGAGAAGAGAAGAGAAGAGAAGAGAAGAGAAGAGAAGAACTAAACTAATTAACAAGCTTACACCAATACACTCTAATGCTATTTAATTTTTATTGTTGTCACTAGTTATTACAAGGCAGTATGTAAAAATCACTTAGCAGTCTAAATCCTACTTGCCAACTCTAGAAATAAGTGCTTAACTTGGCATAAACGCCTCTTCTTAGCTCCTTTTGCGATTATTCTTATTCGTCTAAACCACTTAGTCTCCCTTATTATTGCAAAATCTCGTAAAATAGATAAAAGGCTGCAAAATACCAAATCTAATCACAAATCATTTATCGGTTATTTGCAGCACCAGCGTCTAGTTTCATTTTCCCTTACCTTGATATTTTTTATGCTTAACCAACTCATTTCCTCGTTCAGAGTGTGGAGGCAATGGGTGAAAAGAGCAAGTTTACTAACAGTAATTATCTGCTCTTTTCTTCCAGGGATAGCTCAAGCTAATACTGCACAACTCCAAGCTCAATTTAAAGCTCTTAGTGATAAAAATCCCGGTCTTGTTTTTAAAGCTACCGACTTAATGAATGCTTTTCGGCAAATTTATACTCATAAAACTATTACTACAGCCGAGCTTAATGCCTTCTTAACTACTTACTACGGTAGCATTAATAAGGTTTATAGTTTTAGTGGAGAGAAGAACCTCTACACTTCAGACTCTTTAAATGCTTATATGGATTTAGTGAGTATTTGTATTAATTTATACCAAGAAACTAAACACCATAATCCATCATGTTTAGCTTTAGTTTTAGGAGCATATTTTTCGGCACTAAATACCGATGCTGTGCAAACCTATGCTGCGCAGGGTCTCTATGAGCAAGTAAAAAGTAAACAACAAGCTCTTACTCCTTTAACTGCTAATGAAGAATTAGTTCTTACATATCTTGCTCCAGGTAAAGTGTATAAAGTTGCTAAAGACTTCCAACCTCGTCTTTTACGCTATAGAGATCTAACTGATCCTAATTTCAATGTGGCAGATTTCTTAGCTAAGCTTAACATTAAGCTTGTACCATAAAGCAGGTCTAAGTTAAGCTTGATTTAGTTCAAAGAGTAGGCAAAAAGTCTGCATGCAAACATAGTTAGCTTAAGTTTAGGCTAACGGGCAGTGAATTGCTCTTATTAAACATTAGGTAGTAACTATTTTTGCAACTGTTCCTAAAATTAGTTGTCTAAGAAGATAGCCGAGTATAAGCTTAATTTTTCTTTATACTGGGTACAGCGATTATTTTTTCATGTATCCTTAGCCTTTAACCATAAAGCGCTAAGTCTTAACTTACCAAATTAACTATGCGTTTTTTGAAAAAGATGTTTTCTTACTCAACGGTAGGAGCTTTGAGCTTGAGCCTTGCTACTTTGAGTGCTAATTCTTTTGCAGCTACCGAAAGTAACTCACAAAAGAATACAACTAATTCCGAGGTAGTGGTAGTAAAACCCCATGCTACTAATCCTATGCCTCATAAGTATCAAAAACTAATTGCTGACTATCAGAAAATGTCGAAACAAGAACTTGCACAAATTATCGATAGTCAAGCAAGTACTGATACTATTCATGACTTTCAGCAAATTAATGCCCAATTACGTAAATTCCTAAAAAGCAACTACCAAAACCGCAGCATGAATTACAAGCAATACATGCGCATTCTGTTTATGGTGTTCACCAATATTAATTTACGTTACAACTTAACTGCTAAAAGCTATAGCAGTGAAAGTATGCAGCAATTTGTGAATTTCTATCTTGCATGTAAAACTTCACAAAACAAAGGCATTAGCTTACCGAACGCGTGCCAAGATGCCATGAACTTTGGTGCATTAATGCTTGATGATGTAAACTTTATGGAAACTGTTGGACTCTTAAGTTTATATCAAGGCTTTATGTTTAATGCGCAAAAAGGCAACCTTACCTCAGATTTAGGTAAAAAACGCTTTTCTATTCTTAAACATAGTCAACAAGGTCTAAGATTATCCCGTGATTTTAACTGGCAAGTTTATACGTTCCGTCAGTATTATGAACGTGGACAAGCAGCTATTCGTTACTTACAACGTAATTACGGTATTAATTTAGTACCTAACTATGATAAGCAAGAGACTACAAGTGCAGTAGTTGAGTTCCCTTTAAAATAAATTTTTTACTGCAGCAATTTTATATAAAAGCAAGCTTACTACAACTTACTAGAAGTAGTAAACTCAAAAGTAGTTAAACTTACGATAGTAGTAAACTCAACACCTTTGCTTAAGCTCTGCAGTCATAAGATCTGGATCAATATATAGATCAATACGCAAAATCCCCTTCAAGAATTTACTTGAAGGGGATTTTACATATTTGTGCTTTTAGTGCTACAACTATGGTTTAAGTACTACTTTAAATAGTTTTTGCACGGTATCTACACCAACATTTTTAAAGTAATTGTAGTCAACAATAAATGGTTTAAAGTCGAGTGTAAAAGTATTCCATTTTTCAAAGCTCTTAACGGTTTGCATTTCCGCTTGGCTAGCTTTATCTACTCCTTTTTCTTTTACGTTGTAGTAAACATAAGTAGGTACACCTAACATAGCAAGAGTTTGAACTCCATCACGTTGGTAACCAGCCAGCATATACATAGCTAAAATAAAACTACAGCTATGGTTTTTATCCGTTTCTAAAATACGAGCTTTACGATTGGCAAACTCTAAACAAGTTGCACCTAGTTGGGCAAACTGATCTACTTTTGGATCTGCTGTATAAACATTATTGTTAAGTTTATACTTATTGTTTAATGAACCAAAGAAAATACTTGATTGCATTAAGAATTCTTTAGTTGTGATATCGCGATTTTGCCCAAACTGCGTATACTCAAATAAGTATTGCTTAATTTGTTCAATTAACTGCGGATTTTGTTGTAAGAGTTTAGAATAATTACGCTCAAGTTGTTCGATTGAAAGTTTAGATGGCTCATAGTTATAAGCCGCCTGCGCCGGAGCTAAAGCTCCTAAACTAGCAAGCGCTAAACTTCCTTGTAACAACCATGTACTTTTACGTTTTAGAGTTGAAGTAAACAACTTTATCATTAATGTTGCCTCTATTTCTTAATAGTTACTTGGTAAACTTTAAAGAAAAAATCGTCGAGATTGTAATTAGCGTAATCTTGATAACCTAAATAACGAATATTAAACGGAGTTTTTAAGTTATCTAGATTGAGGAGCATTTGCAGTTGTGCTTTATCTTTCGCACTTGGCGCTTGTTTTTCTTGTAGGTCATCACGTAAAGCAAGCAGGGCTAGAGTTTGTAAAGCATCCGCATTGAATGCTCCACCAGCTGCTACTGTACGTACTAAATAACAAGGCTTACTATAAAGGGAGAAGTTTTTACTATTTCTTCCAACTTCAGAATATTGCGTACAAGCTAAAAATAGGCGCACAAAGTTATCAACAGACTCTGAACTATATTTATTGTTTTCTAGTTTGTACTTTTTATTGATAACAGAAAAATAGTAAGATGTATACTCACTTAATTCTTTAGCAGGAATAGTCTTCCCGCGATATACCGAATTAAGTAATGAAATCCAATGGTCGGCTACTGTAATAAAATCCGCATTGTTTTTTAAGAGCATATCTAACTCTTTTTCTAATGAGCTAGCACTCGGAGCTGCTACAGAGGGAGTTGCTAGATTAAGTACCCCTAATCCTAACATTAAGCTAAGACCGAGTTTAGTGCAAGTATAACGAGAAAACATGGCATTACCTTATTAAAACCAAAAAACAACTTTGTAATTCTTTACAAATACTTAGGTAAAACCTTAAAGCAATTTTAGTTAGATTAACTACTTCTGATTAACTACTTGAGATTACTTAGTAAGATTATTAAAAAAGATTGTAAGTCTGCTTACAAAGCTGGTAAATGTAAAATCTATTATAAACAGTTTTTTGGACTAACATGCGATTTTCTCGGTACTTTAGCTCATTAAAATCACCTTATAGTACATACAAACGCTCTTATTCAAATTAAACGATTTTTCTCTTTAAAGCAGGGAGAATTTTTAATTAATAAGGGGTAATTCTTACATCTCAAACTGATATGGTAAAAATCCCTTTTAGTATATGCAGACGCTCTATAAACTGCAAATTGAAAAGCGTAAAAAACGCAATTATTTTACTAAACTGTGTCATCAGTCGCAATTTTTAAGACAAAAGAGAGTAAACTCTAGAATTTAGTAACCGCTTATTGTAAAATATACTAAAACGATATTTACACTATAGAACAGAGTAAAAGCTTCACTTTATCTCTTCACAAATACCCTAAACTCTCCGACTAATATCTTTTCAAAGTATCCTCAAGGTAAACTACTTACTCAATAATTTACCTTGCTAAGCTTCTTATGCTCAAGCTCTAAGGCTCTTCCCCTCTAAGCCTTAACACACTAAGTAATTCCACTCAGTAATTCCAAAACCTAGCATAAGAGCAATCTGAAGAACTATCTTACTAGTTATATAAGAAATATTGCTTCTAAACTTAGAACTTTAAATATCGATTACAATTGTACATATCGATCACAACTTTAAATATTCATTACAAACTCTCATCACCTAATAAGCACAACCAAAGGTAATCCTATTAACTTTACTTTTGCTTAGCTTTACCTTGACATTCCTCTAACTTATTATGCTTAGGGATCTGGTTTGTAATTGACACGTAAATAATTTACTCAAGACAATTCTTACTCTTACTTTGCAGCCATGACAAATCTTACTTTTTGGCAAAGGTTACATCTAGGCATTCAAAAACATAAACTCGCTCTAACCATTATTCTCACGACCTTCTTACTAGGCATAGGTGTGGGTTCGTACTTAGTTGTACGCTTATACCACCCTACGCAAACTTTAGCTTCAACCCACAATCAAGAAGCCCAAGTAATCGAGAAACAAATTCAAACTTATAGTCTTAAACATAGTGCATGGCCTGAAACGGCTACGACCTTTATTCAAAAACTTAAAGACTTAAGTAAAGAACGTCCGTATTTAAGTGTAGATAATTACTATTCAGCACTAGCCGAGTTTTATGCCTTAATCAATACTAGCTACTCACTCGACATTAATAACTATCACTCAGAATCGATGAATGATTTTGTGAATGTAGTTAAACTCTGTCGCGTAGCTCTATTGTCATATCCACAGATCTACGATCAACAACCTTTGTGCAACCAATTAATACCTCTATCAATAGTTTCCGGTTTAAATGAAAACCATTGGCAAACGCTAGGTCTGCTCGGCTTAGCCAAAAGTATTCATGCCAAAATTCAAGCAGACACTGCTACAAATCTCGAAAAAGAGCAGTATGATCTATTGTTGCACTTAGCTGAAAATCGTTTACCTTTTAAACTCGCTGTTCTCACTTACAACGACATTAGCGAGTACATTGGACTCGATTATATTCAAACCATTACGAATATTAATTTAGTTCCGTAAAATAAGTTTATCTTTATAAAATAATTTGAAGTTAACCGTGAGCCCAGCAAGGCTTACGGTTTTTTCTTAATTAACAAGTAATAAAACCTAGTTTATAATAGAGACTTAAGTTAAGATAAAGTAATACACCCTAACATTACCTATTTACATTTTATGGCAAGTAACTTTTATCCGCAGTTATATGCAGGTCTGCTTTATCAAGCCAAAGATCAGCCTATAACGCGCAATCTGGTGCATAGCCAAGCAAGTGGAGCTCATGCCGGAGACTTTACCACTTCATTTCAAACTGCACCGCATACCTTAGATGAGATAGCTCATCTAACCATCTTACCCCCTTCTTTTATCCAAAAGTTAGAAACTGGTGAATACAGTTTCTTACGTCTAGTTTACGGTCAACAAAACGTTGATTTTCCTGATGGTTATATTCTTTTAGCTAATTATGTCCTGCGGAAAGAAGATGCTAATTGGGCATATAAAACAGCGGTAATCGCTTTAGATACTAATGAGTATCTGGCGGCAAATATTAGTAGCATTCGTGCCAGCTTACAACGTTTACAACTCTTATTACAAAAAGTAAATTGCGGCATCTTCTCTTATGGAGAACAAGGACTTGATTCAGTTATCAGTACACATAGCTTACAAAGTCTATTACGTCGTTTAAGTAATAACTTAGCTGATAATGACACTAAAGACACAAGTTATCCAGCGCACAATTTAGCTAATCTGATCCCCAATCGACTACAGTGTTTTGTGCAAGTGCCTAGTCTTGCTAGTGTGCTTAGCAATAGCGACTACTTACAACATGTTCTAAATGCCCAATTACTAAGCCATATTACGAATATTTATTTTTGTGATAACGCTACTTGGAAACAAGCTAAGGAAAAAGATTATAGTAATCGTAAAGATATCTTCTTAAGCGAAGATGATTTTCAGGTTACTACTCCAGAGTTCTTACAAACTTATTACGGTGTAAGTGCAAAAGAAAAAGCTGTAAGTAGCAAAGATTCAGAAAATCACGTAGAACTAGAAAAATTCAACAAAAACCACCAAGAGACTAATCATCAAAATGACGGTTCTCACGATAACAATTCTCAAGATGACAGTTCTCAAGACAAAGATAACTTCGAGGATTTAAAGTTTTCAGCAGAAGAAGCAGAAGCCTTCTTTAATCAAAACAGCACTCTTACTGAAGAAGAGGAGCTAGCTGCTTTAGATTACTATCTAGAGAATCTAGATAAACTAGATGATGTTGATCTTGATGATATCGATCTTGATGATGAAGATCTAGATGACGAAGACTTTAGTGATAAAGATCTAGATGGGATCGATGATCTAGATATATCAGCTGAAGATTTAGATAAACTTATTGATCTAGATCTTTCTCATGAAGACTTAGATAAACTAAGCGATCTCGATATTTCACATGCAGACTTAGATAAGCTAAGTGATCTCGATATCTCAGATGCTGATTTAGATAAGCTGAGTGATCTAGACATCTCACACGAAGATTTAGATAAGCTAAGCAATCTTGATATCTCCAATGAGGATTTAGATGAGCTAAGTGATCTTGATATTTCTCATGAAGATTTAGATGAGCTAAGCGATCTCGATATCTCACATGCAGACTTAGATAAACTAAGTGATTTAGATATCTCAGCAGCTGATTTAGATAAGTTCAGTGATCTCGATATCTCGCATGCAGATCTTGATAAGTTTAGTGATCTAGATATTACGCAAGAAGATTTAGATGAATTAAAAGAACTAGGAATCTCTCCAGAAGATTTAGATCGACTAAACAATCTTGATCTCTCTGACGAAGATCCGACTGAAGATCTGACTGAAGATCTAGAAACAGAAAACAGTTCTGCTGATAAAGATCATGCTGACAAAGATTACACTGACGAATATGCTTCTGTTAAAGAGAAGATCAATGAGCAAGAGAATTCTTCAAGCAGTAGTTCTGATGATTTTGATTTATATAAATTCTTACAACAAGATCCAAGTACCTACTTCTCTTCATTAGAAGCTAAAGAAGATACAACTTCTTATAGTGAAGATGACGATAAAACTCATCAAAAAATCTCTACTCATAGTAGTAAGGTTGATGATGAGGAAGAAGATATTCTCGCTACTTATAAAAGACTTTTTGGTGATCTAGATAATAATCATAATAGTGATGATAGTGAAGAAACTACTAATAGTTTCTCTGATACTAGCTCAACCTCTAGTCTATCTTCTCAAAGTCAACACTCGCAACAAGCGTCAACAACTCAAGACTCATCACAAACTTCGCAATCGACATCTCAAGAAGATTCTACAAGTAAATATGAGCAAGAGTTAGCAGCTTTCCGAGCAGCGCAGCAAGCGGCTATTCAAGCAGAACGTGAAGCAGCCGAACGTCAGCAACAGCAACGAGCAGCTCAAGCCCGTAGACTCGAAGAAGAGCAACGCTTAGCGCAGCAACAGCGAGCAAGAGAGGCTTGGGAACGTAATAACCAAGCACAAGCCCAGTCGCAAGCTCGTGCTCGTTTTGAGCGCGAACAGCAGATGCGTCGTGAGTATGAACGTGAACAACAAAGAAGACAAGCTTATCAACGTGAACAAGCTGCGCGACAAAGATATACCCATCAGCAACATCAATCACGTCAACAGCAAAATAACGATGATGATCCTTATGTCTATCAGTTTCAACAACGTCAAAGCTCATACAATCAACAAAGCTCATTCAAAAGTAATACTAAGCAAGGTAATAAACAATCACGCTTTAATTATCGTGCTGCCACTGATGGTGAGCATGTCCCTTTATGGAGAAGTGTAATTGATACTGTGACTACAACAGTTAAAGATCTCTTTACTGATCCTGGATTCTTAATTACCTTTGGGATTTTTGTTGTGTTATTAGCACTCTTCTCTTGGGATATCTACTCAGTATTCTAAGCAAAAGTAAACAAACTAAATTATGTGCTAAAATAATTATCCAGAAGATGAACTAAAAAAGTACATAAGAATTCATTATTTGTATTAACCATAACTTCATGGTTAATCTCCTTGTTGAGAACCATAACTCATAGAGTTATGGTTCTTTTTTGTTCTAGCACTTGAGGAGTATGTAGTACTTCTTAGTTGCGACTCAAAACCAAAGGCATATCACAAAAACTCCCAACAAAGTCTCCAGTCTAAGATTAATACTCCCTAAATCCTAAATCTAGTTCACCATGAAATACATTACAGTCCAATTACCAAATAACAGCATGCGAATTTTTCACCATCATTGCTTTTCACAATTTTGATCACTTTGATAAAAATCTTGATTGTTTCGTTCTTTTATTGTGCAAAAAGCGGTCACCAGTCGCACTTTTAGCAGAAAATGCGGCAAAAATTAGCACTCTCATTTTAAATTCTTTATAATAAAGTTATAGCTAATCTATGTGTATAGATCTCGCTCTTTACTGTTTTTATGCTAAAGCTTTTGCAAGACCAAAATGGTAAGCTTTAGACTTACTATGTTTACTAACTATAATACTCGACCGAACTTATAGTTTTTCTCTGGAGACCTCTATGCTAAACAAAGCCCTAACCTTGACAGCTTTACTTTGCTGCTTTGGCATGTTTGATTCAGCACAGGCGAAGGTAAATCCTGTAGATAAATACAGCGATAAACTAAAAGCTATTGTTGCAAATAATCCAGAATTACTAAATCTCTCTACAGACTTTGTTGTAAATAAACTATTACAACGTCATCAAGGGCAAACGATTACTTTTGCAATTTATAATCATTTGTTGCTAACTAACTTCTATCAACCTTTAAATACAGATTACACACTTACTCGTGCAGGGTATGATTCTATTTCGATAGACAATTACTTAAAAGTAGTTGCAACCTGTCAACAAATGAAAAAAGATCTACCAACTAAAGAAGCCGTAGATCTAGACAAAAAATACAAACTAATTTGTTCTAAAGCCACCATTATTTACATGTTAAGTGGTGCTACTGATGACTACGTTAGAGCCTATGGTTTACGAGCTTTAACTTATAATCAAGAAACTAACCAAAAATTAGTAAATAAAGATGAATTAGATTTTAAACCGGATTTACCAAGTTATAGTTACTTAGTTGAACAAGGTATTTTACCTAGACTGCGTGAGCAATTCCGCATTGTCGTAACCCTTGAGGGCGAACCTTCGACCAATGCCAATGCTGATGCAAGTTCTACTAAGAAATAAGTTTAAATTTTCTTTAACTGTTTATTAATCTTTCTTCTTAAATTTTCTTTTCTTCTTTAATCTTCTGTTCTTTTAAATTTCTTTTCTTCTTAATAGTTTTCTTGTATATTCTTTAAAACCTTTAATTTCATAAACTAACACTCTGAATCCTCTCTTACGAGAGGATTTTTTCATATAAGTAAAGGCAAGTTAATCACTTAACTTGCCTTTAACCTTTAGAATATTTTTTACAAACTTAATAGTTTGTCTGTCAGGTACAACTTACTAATTAAGATTTAGAGTTTATTAGCATTAAGCTAATAATTACTCCCTAAATTAGTGTTTATGGCCACAGCCACATTTATTTTCTAGAGTAAAGTCTAACACCATACGACCGTTGATACGACCATTGTGCATGTCTTCGAATACTTTACCTACTTCTTCAACTGGACAAGTTTGAACTACTGGTACAACGACACCACGTGCACCGAATTCAAATGCTTCAGCTAAGTCTTGACGAGTACCTACTAGTGAACCCACTACTTCGATACCATCTAATACCATACGTGGAATTGATAAGTCCATAGTTTCAACTGGTAAACCGATTGCTACTACACGACCACCAGCACGTACAGCTTCTACCGCTTGGTTGAAAGCAACTTTAGATACGGCAGTAACTACAGCTGCGTGTGAACCGCCACCTGTAATTTCTTGAATACGTTTAACCGCATCTTCTTTCTTACCATTAACTACAAACTCAGCACCAACTTTTTTCGCTAATTCTAGTTTGTCATCGTTAATGTCAACCGCGATTACACGTGCACCATATACTTTAGCAGCATATTGTACACATAAATTACCTAAACCACCTGCACCGAAAGCAACAAACCATTGACCAGCTCTTACGCCAGAAACTTTAATTGCTTTATAAGTGGTTACACCCGCACAAGTAATAGATGAAGCTTGTGCTGGATCTAAGCCTTCAGGAACTTTAACTGTGTATGCTGCATCTACTAAGCAGTATTCAGCCATACCACCGTCTACAGTATAACCTGCGTTTTTCACTGAACGACATAGAGTTTCTCTACCTGTGGTACAGTATTCACAAACACCACAGCTTTGGTATAACCATGCAATAGATACACGGTCACCAACTTTTAGATTAGTTACATCTGGAGCTACTTCGGAAACAATACCGATACCTTCGTGACCTAAAACACGGCCTGGTTGTTTACCATAATCACCGTCAGCTACGTGTAAGTCTGTATGGCACACACCACAATATTCAACTTTCACTAACGCTTGACCTGGACCTACTGCTGGAACTGGAATTTCTTTTAATTCAACACCATCACATGCTTGAGTTACAACCGCAGCTTTCATCATTTTAGTCATTTTAAAACTCCTTCAGGGGTCTACCTGATGTGGATTGAGGTAAGAAGTAAAAAAGCACAGTTTGGGGAATTATCTTTGATTACTGGAATTAGTTAAGGCAAAATTAGGGCTATACCTCGGTAGTGCTAAATTCTGATTCTTAGTAATTCGTATTACAGTTGCTTGTACCTAAGTTTAGAAATATAAGCATAGCTACAGGCACAGAAATGTCAGCATTCTAAGATAAAAACTAATACTTTTCTACAGGTCTAATGAGAATTAATCTTTAGTGACTTTGAGCTAAATTAGTTCTTAGCGCAAGGTGCAAAAGAGCGAAGTCACATCTCTCTTTATTACCTATGGGCCTAATATTGCGCATTAGAAATCAAGTGACAAACTTCTAAATAAGAATTAGCAAGAAACAGAGTCAAATTAAAAAAGCGTTCTTACTGCTAATCGAGCAACATAAGGATTAATCTCGTTTTCGTAAAGTGTCATTCACTAAACACTTTTTAAAACTAGTATGCAAAGTCTTAGAGCTAGCAGAGCTAATTAAAAGACTTAACTTTAAATAATATTTAGTGAATGCTCATGCACAGCGTAAAAAAAGCAAGGTAACTCATTACCCTGCTGATGATTTCACAATATGTACATGCTCTACGTAAGGCGATAATCTAAGTAAACAACTATACTTAGTAAATTCTTACGCTATAAAAAGAATTGCCAATAGTAGTAAAGATAAGTGAGTACTTTTACTCTCTAAGACCTAATAATCTAGGTGCCATCAAGCTGTAAATAATCTAGCTTATTAAACTTAGATACATTTGCTTAGATATGATTAGATTTGACTAGATTTGCTAAATTTCAGCAAATCTATTAGATCTTGTTTAAGTTTTATGGATATTAATACAAATAGATAGTTAAAAGTATTCACGACCATAAACTACTATATCTACTTAAGTAGAGCATGGACATTGGGTGAAAATACAGCTGATAATGGGCAGCTATAAGGTTATTAGGTCGAACTAGACGCTCGCTCATGGGCAGCGTCTAGCTCTTCCCTAAATACGTTTGAATAAATTGGTAATTAGTTTAGTATGTAAGCTCGCTTTTTGTAGATTTATGCTTAGTCCTTATACTTAGCACTAATGCTTACAAGCAAATCTACTAAGCAATCTATACTTCAACTAATGAGTTGCGTTCATTATTTGTTAAAGCCTGGTTTAACCGCAACTTTTAACACACCATCTCTTTGATTCGCAAATAGATCGTATGCTTCAACAATGTTTTCTAAATCATAAGTGTGAGTTACTAATGGTTTTAAGTCAACGCCACCTGATTTAACAACATTTAATAAACGACGCATACGTTCTTTACCCCCAGGACATAATGCTGTACGAATAGTATGGTCACCTAAACCAGCAGCAAAGTGTTTTAATGGGATTACTAAATCTTCACTATAAACACCTAAGCTAGATAAAGTACCACCTGGTTTTAAGATTGCTAATGCTTGTTCGAAAGTTTTTTGTGTACCTAAACATTCGATCGATGAGTCAACACCACGACCACCAGTTAATTTCATTACTTCGTCGTAAATGTCGCATTCTTTGAAGTTTAAGGTTACAGTTGCGCCTAATTCTTTAGCAATTTTTAGACGATCATTGTTACCATCGATAGCAATAATTACACTCGCACCTCTTAAACGTGCACCAGCTGTAGCACATAAACCAATTGGACCTTGCGCAAATACAGCTACGATGTCACCGATACGAATATCAGCGTTTTCAGCACCTTTGAAACCAGTTGACATAATATCTGGACACATTAGTACTTCTTCGTCAGTTAAGCCATCTGGAATTGGCGCTAAGTTTGCTTCAGCATCTGGTACTAATACATATTCTGCTTGAGTACCGTCGATAATGTTACCGAAACGCCAGCCCGCTGTAGCTTTATAACCGTGGCATGAACATGTGCCATCTTCGTTTAATAAGTATGAACCGTCTTGCGAAGGGAAACCATCTTGACATGGATAAGAAGTAAAGCTTGGACAAATCGCGCCTGCAATTACACGCTGACCTTCTTGGTAACCTTTTACATTAGAGCCTAATTTTTCAATTACACCCACAGGTTCGTGACCAACTGTTAAACCTTTAGCAACTGGGTACTCACCTTTTAAAATGTGAATATCGGTACCACAAATGGTAGTCGTAGTAATACGCACTAAAGCATCGTTTGGACCTACATCAGGAATTTTTTTATCAACAACTTCAATACGTCCTTTTTCTACGAATACTGCGGCTCTCATTGTTTTAGTCATAGAATGATTCTCTTTTAATAAGTAACTAACAAATTTACTCTCTATGTGAAATCTGTTTGATAAAGATTAAGCGTCATAAGATTAAGCTCTTCGTTAAGTCTTAAGCTTGCTCAATCTAAGCTAGTTATTGCTTATTTATTCCAAGTGTACATACAGAGTAAACAGAAACTATAAAAATCATATCTAGCCTCAGCTAAACAAGGTTTATAGCCTTAGTAATCCAACCTGTGGCTAAGAAAATAAGACTCACTTATCTTCGTAAGTAGCAATGCTAAGTCGGTCGTAATACTGTTTATAGTTTAAGGGATAAACTAAGGAAAAATTTACTTTTTTCTTAGTTCTAAAAAGATACAAACAACAAGCTTTAAAAAATGTTAATTTCTGTTTTTCTACACAGAAAACAATGAGATTAAGTGGTTATTTTCTAAAACCCTATGTTAAATCTGATCGTTTTGATCAAAAACTTCAGGATTAAACTATGAGTTATTTGTGTCACACTTCACACTTTTTTAGCAAAATATTTTTTCTCGCTAATTTTTTCACAAAATTTAAAAATCGCCTTTAATAAGTGCTTGCTTTTTAAGCATAATTAAATTTTAGCGATAAAAATGATCAGTATTTTGTACTCAAAAATGCGATTTTGATCACAAATTAACCGACTAAGGTTAGGGGTCATCATCGCAAAATTAGAAAAATTTTAAAGACCTTTTTCGCTGTAATAATTTAATTTTTTATTGACTTAAGCTAGTGGTTATTTTTTTAGGAATGATTTAGTAGAAGAAGAAGAAGAAGAA
>NZ_NRJG01000053.1 GCF_003585935.1 Psittacicella hinzii | reverse complement strand
TTTTTGGGGTACAGCTCAGACTGAATAAGTCAGGTTTTAATTAGGTTTGATAATTGTGGCTCAAAGTGAGAAAAATTTAAAAACTTAGTGCGCAATTAAGTAAGAACTTTTTACTTTTGTCAGAGCTGATTTTTTGCCTTAATTGTCTTTTGTCGTGACAATAAATGGATCTAGCTTTCTAAAGTACCTAAAAGTAACTAAGTAGCAGAGAAATTTGGATTAAATTGTTACTTTGTGAGTTTTTAATTTCTCTTTATAAGCCAATTGCTGGTTTAGCTTTTTCCTAAAGGCATAAAAGGCGATAATTCTAGAGATTTTCAAGGAATAGCCTTTTGAGGGGTAAGAATTTATTGTATAATGAGCTTTAGAGCCGCAAATAGTCGATCTTTTGATCCTAAATCTCTTATAGCGGTGTCTAAGTGAATTCAGTGTTGTCTTAACCTTATACATCTATCTTGTACGACAACCAAAAACTAGTTATGCTTGGCTATCTTTATGAGATTGAATAATCATGAAGTAAGAAGTAAAGTGTGGATTGCTTAGATAAGCTTTCATGATATCTTCACAACTAATCACAACAAACTTCAGCGCTATTCTCTCGATCTTTTTATCTTGATCTTAGCAACATAACTATCAGTGCATTATGTTTGCAACAAGTATCAACAGGTGCGAATCGTACCTTTGTTCGTTACTTTTTGCCTAATTATTGAATAAAATTATGTCATTCATTCTTGATGATTTTCTTCATAAACCACAAATTCCAGAATTAGCTAATCGTCCGTATTACGAAGTTGTGCAAGCTGTGGCACCTAGTTTAAATCCTCCCCACGCTATTTTACGTACGGTTGAACAACTAGCTAAAGGTTTAGTATTCGATCACTTAGTAAATGTTGGTGATACTAAACAACAAACCTTTTTAAATCTAGCTAAAAGCGGCTTAATTGCTGCTTCACCATATGTACCATATGTTTTCTTATATAAAAACTCGAACAATCAAGCGAGTTTAACTGGTACATACTTCTCACCAGAACAAAATATTTTACCTACATCTATTCATCGCGCAATTACTACGTTCCATCAACGTATGACGTTTGACGTGAACTTTATTAACCAACAAACGGTTAAACAAGTTGCGCTCTTAGATTTAGGTTTACCTTATAGTGTAGGTTTATCTCTAAAAGAAACGGTTGAGTTATTCCGTGATACATTTGCTTCATTTGTGCAATTCCCACAATTAGCTGACTTATATCGTCGCTTTGGTTATGCCGGAAGCCAAGTTATCACCAATGTAACTACTAATCCAGATATGTCATGGAACGTATCTTGTAAGTTACTTTTAGTGTTAAATGCCTTTAACGGTGAAGAAGAACACGTGCAGCTACAAGCGCAAGCATTTGCTAATGAGTTTACCAATATTTGGGTAAATGCTTTAGCGCACGTAGTTGGTTTAGAAGATCAAGAACAATTACAAGAGTTAGCGAATAATATTTCAGAAAACTTTGTGAAATTTACTTTCCACTGTTTCCCTGAAAATATTTTGAACGCTACACCTGACGTAAACCAACAGCTATTTGGTTTAGAGCACTTTATTCAACAACATCATGAGTTAATTGCAGGTTTAACCGAAGAGCACATTAAGGATGATAGTTTACAAGTGCCGGCTCTAGGTCAACTAAGCCCTGTACAATTACTACGTTTATCATGTAGTCCGGTGGTAAACAAAAAAGTACAACAATGGGCGATTAATAAATGGTTAGAGTATGTAAACGTTTTTGCTCTAGGAGATAATGCTTTCTTACCTGACCAATACTATTTATATGTGCTCGAGTATGGACGCGAAGCCTTTACAGGTGAAATTAGCCAAGCGCGTCAAGACTACTTCTTCAAACTAAACCGTGAAAATGATAACGAATTAGTAGCGAAGATCCCATCAGATCTACTCTATACGCTTATCAATCCATGTATTCTAGATACCACAATCTTAAATCTTGCTGAAACGCAACCAGACGCTTTAGCCTTCTATTTCCAACTGTTAATAGATTTACATAACAATGTTCTAGGACAATTAGTAGATACTAATGAGTTATTAGAACAAGGTTACACTAATATCTTCTTACCAGTTGAATGGTTATGGTTATGTGGTTACATTGCTCCAGATTTAATTCAAATTGGGGTAGAATTATCGAAACAAGAAGAATTAAACTTAGATGCGGAAGTTATCCAAGATTTATTACGTACAATCGAAGAGAAAGTAAACTCTTGGATTAACGCTGGTTACTTACACGAAAAAGCTGTAAAAGGCGAATTAGAATTAAGTCCACGTCGTCAAATTCTGCAACAAACAGTTGTGAACTACCGTCGTTTCGATTTAAGTTCAGATGTCTTACCTACGCATGGTGAAACTTTACGTCCAAGTGCGATTTTAGCGGCTGATGTATTTAACTTAGCATTTGACCAAGTGAGTCAAGCAGCCGTTGAATTATCACGTGAAGCGCATGAAAAACTCTCTCCTGAAGCTTATGCTAAACAACAAGCAAGTGCCCAAACTGCAATTGCTAATGAAAATAAAGCGCAAGGACAATTAGTTGAGATTGTAGAAGCGCAAGCAACTACAGCTGAACAAGAGTTTGCGGATAAAGTAGTAACTAAAAGCGGAGTAATTGAAGAGCTTGAAGCTAATGCTGCAACCAAAGCTAGCGCTAATGAGCAAGTAAATAAAGCAGAAGTTGCTAAAGAAGAAGCAAAATCTGCTAAAGATACAGCGAAGAGCGAAAAAGCTGCTAGCGAGAAAGTTCCTAGTGAAAAAGCGACTAGTGAAAAAGCTCCTAGCGAAGAAACCGCTACGCAAACTAGCAAAAACAGCAAAGCTAAAACAGCTAAAAGCGATAAAGCTCCTGCGAAAGACACAAAAAAAGCGACAAACAATCGAAACAAAAACAAAAAAGGTTAATCCTTAAATACAAATAAAGACCTGGATCTATATCCAGGTCTTTATTTGTATGTAATTTTCGAAATACAATTTCTAGCACTATATTTAAGTGCAAGGTAAAAGTTAAACTTGTACTAACAACTACTTAAGTTCGATGAACTACGACTTAAGTTTGCTTAACGACGACGTGAGTTAGTAAGAGCGTATACTTTCAGTTTTTCACCTTTATATACCACATCACGTTTAATGTTGTTTAGTTCTTTTAACTCTTTAATTGTCATCTTAAACTTACGGGCAATAGAGGTTAAGCTATCTCCATTTTGTACCGTATAAGTAGTAACTTGACGTTGACTATTAGCACTTGCTTTGCTAGCTTCTTGCGTAGTTTTGCTAGATTGAGCTGTTTTAGCAGGTTGCGTCGCGGTTTTAGTTACTGGAGTTTGCGTGCTTACAGGTTTATTAGTTCCCGTATTCTTCCCACTATTCGTAGGGGCTTTAGTTGGAGTGGTGGTACTTGAGATTTTACTATCACTCGTAACTTTTTGTTTCACCACTACAATTTGTGGAATACGTAATACTTGACCGGCAAATATCTTATGCGGATTAACGGCGTTGAATGCAGCTAAGTCGTCTAAGTCAATTGAGTAACGTTTAGCAATTAAAGTAATATTTTCACCTTTTTGTACTTTATGCGTTACCCCAGAATCAACTAAACGTGTTACTGATTCATAATCATCGTCGTTATCAGCAGCCACATGCGCACTTGGGATATTTAAGTTCATGCCTACGTAAATCGGTTTAGAGCGATCAACGTTAGGGTTAGCTTTAAGTAAATCCTCAAGAGTTAATTGATGCGCATAGGCAATCTTAGTTAGAGTATCACCAGCTTTAATTTTATAACTAGTGGTCTTGTTATAGTCAACGTTATTAGCAACTTCAGGTAAAGCAGCTGATTGCACTACAGGAATCTTAATTTTTTGTCCTACGTAAATAGTTTCACCTTTGAAATCATTTACCTGTACGATTTGACTATAAGCTACACCAAACTTATCAGCAAGACCATATAAAGTATCACCTTTAACTACAGTATATGGTTTAGTACCAACTACTTGCGTTGGAGCATTAGTATCAGACTTCACATTAGCCAGTCTTGAAGAGCTTGTACGATCTTCACGTACAACCACTTCGGCAATTTTTGCATGACTAATGTACATGCTTAAGTTATTGCTACGAAAGTTCACTAAACCGTTGTAAATAGCTTGGGCAATGTTTTGACGATAAGTAGTCGTATTTAGACGTCCTTCTTCCACACGGTTCGAAAGGAAACCTGTTTCAATTAGAATTGAAGGAATATCTGGACTTTTTAACACTCCCAGCGAAGCATATTGTGGGCTGCGTTTATGGAGGTTGGTAATATTAGCCATCTGATTAAGAATTGATTGGGCTAATAAAGTAGAAACTTGTTGTTGCTGGGTAAATGATAAATCAATTACGTCACGCGCGATTTTACTGTTGTTAGATAATACTTCACCTGTACCACCAAGTAATGAGCTCTGTTGTTCTTGGCGTTCAAGTAAACGACCGGTTTCGGTTGTTGCGCGCGTAGTTGATAATACCCATACAGATGCACCTAAGGCTGAAGTATTAGGTGACGCATCGGCGTGAATTGAAATTAATAAATTAGCCTTATGCTTACGAGCGATCTCTGAACGATCTGGTACAGGGATGTACGTATCTTTAGTACGTACTAATCTAGGCGTAAAATTAGGATCTGACTCTAAGAGAGCATATAAACGTTTAGCAATATCGAAAGTAACGTTTTTCTCATATAAACGATATACTAAACCGATAGTTCCCGGATCTTTACCACCGTGTCCGGCATCAATGGCAACAATAATCGGCGGAATATTAACTGTAGCGGTATAAGCGACAACTAGCTTCCACGCATGTCCATCTTTAATGATTTGCGCATTGGCTGGTGAGTTGAGATAAAAGTTAATAGTAGTGGTACGACCTTGTACGCTATAGTCAATACGGTTAAAAACCGAGTTGGCAATACGTAAAGGATATTTAATATTACTACCTAAACTATCGTTGGTAAACTTTAAAGTTAAGAGACTTTTTTGGCTATCATAACTTAAAACTGGGGTGTGTGTTTGTCGTCCAGTATAAGAGATTAACCATGCTTCTTGGTCGTGAGTTTTAGCAATGTTACTAATGCTATCGATCGTAGCTGCTAATGCCAAGGGAGCGGAAAAACAACTCAAAAGAATAATACTAATAATTTGCCATAAACGGGCAAATGTCGAAAATAGACAATAAGCAAACTTCATGCTAAGTAGAATGGGGAAGTTAAGTAGATACGTTAATTTGGAAAACGCCTAATATTATATATGATCGGCTAAGTTTTAGGGGAGATAACTTACGAATTTGTATAAGAGTGTAATCATTAGTCTACTGATAAGTTATAATAAATCGCAAAGAATTACCCCTATAACTAAGAGAGTAGTTAGTTTAGCATAAAGCTATCTACCTTTGCAGAGCAACTTTAGAGAAAAATACTCATGTCAGAACAGAATTCTTCAAATTTAAAAGTATTTACTATCCCGGTAGGAACTATCCAACAAAACTGTCGTATTTTCCTTAATGAAGATACAAAGCAAGCTTTTATTGTTGATCCAGGCGCAAATGCCCAAGAACTAGCAAACTTTATTCAAGAGCTAGGCTGCCAAATTGAGGCCATTATTGTTACACACGGACATTTTGACCATATAGGTGGGATTAGTGAACTACGTCGTTTATTACCTAAACAAGTACCGGTAATTGGTCCATTTGTGCAAGACGAACCATTTTTTAGTCAAGTACAAAGACGTTGTGCTGAATTTGGCTTACCAGACCAAGTTGAAGACTTTGTGCCGCAACCTGAATTAGGTGATCGCTTTTTTGCAGAAAATGAAGTGTTAAATTTAATTGGTTTAGAGTTTCAAGTCCTCTTTACTCCAGGACATTCACCAGGTCACGGCGTATTAGTAAACCATGCTAATCGTTTTGTCATTGCTGGTGACGTGCTCTTTAGAGATGGAGTAGGTCGTACCGATCTTCCTGGAGGCAGCTTTGAGGCACTTAAAGATGCAATCCAACAAAAACTATATACCCTAGATACAACTAATGGAGATTATTTAGTGTATACGGGTCATGGTGCAACTACAACTATTAATTACGAGCGCGAACATAATCCCTTTGTTAGCGCGAATTAAGGTTTTTATTTACGACTTTATTCGCCATCGTAATAAAGTGCTTAAAGCCTTAGATCTTAAAGCCTCAGACTTTAAATTGCCTAAAATTTAAATACGCAATAACCCCGAGAAGTTATCTTCTCGGGGTTAAAGCTTGTGTTTAAGTTAAGTGAGCCGTAATTAATTTACCTAGCCATTAATTACTAGTTAATTCTTAACCTAAAATACCTAACCAGTAACCAACAATACCTAGGGCAAAACCACCAAAGATTTGCGTAATTGGTGATACACCTTTACGTAATAACCACATACATAAGAAAGTTAAGAGTAAAGGTAATAGACCTGGAATTAAGCTATCAAATACTGATTGGAATGTTTGTTGATTGTTTGGATCAACTGATGGCATAGGAATTACAACATTCACTTTTGCCCATTTATTAACTAGTACCCCAATTACGAATAAACCAAGAATTGAAGCACCTTCGGTAATTTTTTGTAATAAACCACCAGAAGCGTCTTGTACTAAGTTCACCCCTTGTTTATAACCAATTAGAATACCGTAGTAAAGAGTTAATAAACGTACTAAGTTGAAACCGACGAAGAATACTAGAGGACCTAATAATGAGCCGTCAACAGCTAAAGAAGCACCTAGAGCTGCTAAAATTGGACGAGCTGCACCCCAGAAAATTGGGTCACCCACCCCAGCTAGAGGTCCCATCATCCCTACTTTTACTGAGTTAATTGCACTAGCGTCAATGTCAGCACCATTAACTTTTTTCTCTTCTAACGAAGCAGCCATCCCTAAAATTGGAGCAGCTACAAACGGTTGCGTATTAAAGAACTCTAAGTGCGCTTTAATTGCTTTTCTACGTTCTTCGTTATTTTCAGGATATAAACGTTTTAAGATTGGTAAATAAGTGTATGCCCAACCTAAAGCTTGCATACGCTCAAAGTTCCAAGACCCTTGGAGAGAAGTTGAGCGTAAGAACATACTAGTTAAATCTGCTTTAGTAACGCGTAGTTCTTGTTTATTATTTGTAGACATGTCAACTCTCCCTTAGTCATCTAAACGGTTGTCTGCAAGATTTTGTTGCGGAGCTGCAGCTGCTTGGCCACCATTGTTAGCTTTGTTGTATTTTGGATGAATTTGTACATACAGAATAGCTAAACATAGACCAATAATACCCATACCAATTAGGTTGAAGTTAGTGAATGCAGCTGTAGCGAAGCCAAGGAAGAAGAATGGCATTAAGTGACCTGCACGCATCATGTTAATGATCATTGCATAACCTACTACCACGATAAAGCCTCCAGCAACGTTTAGACCGTTAGTAATTACAGGTGGGATCGCATTAATTAGGTCTTGTACCGCACTTGTACCAGCAGTTAGGGCTACGATTACCCCAATTACAGAGATACGTAAAGAGTAAAGAAGTACGCCAATATTGTGGTAGAACGTTATGTATTTAAAGTCACCAGTAGCAGCTGCTTTATCAGCTCCGTGTTGTAACGAAACTGAAATTGCACGTACTACGATTGATAATACTTGACCTGCTGCTGCTAATGGGATAGCTAAAGCGATGGCCGTTTCACGTTCTTGACCAGCAACAATTACGAGAATAGTTGAAATTACAGAAGCTAAAGCTGAGTCTGGAGCTACGGCAGCACCGATGTTTGCCCAACCTAAAGCTAATAATTCTAATACTCCACCTACAACGATACCTGTGTGCATATCACCAAGAACAGCACCTACCATTGTACATGCGATTAGAGGACGGTGAGTTTGGAACTGATCGAAAATAGAACCAATCCCGATAATTGTACAAACTACGAACAGTAGTACAATTTGAAGAATGCTAATATCCATGTAGTGCTCCTACTAAATTCCTTTATCTGCAAAGATTTTCATGAGATCAACTGATTTTTCATTTACCACTTGACGAACTTCTAGTTTTACGCCTAGTTTGTCAAGTTCTTTAAACGAAGCAATATCTTCTTGCCCTACGTTTACAGCTTTAGTTAAGTTAATCTTGCCATCTTTAAAAGAAATACCACCTACGTTTACTTCTTTAATAGGCCATTTAGCATCTCTAACTAAAGTTAAAATATCAGTTGGATTAGTAAATAGCAGCATAAAGCGTTCACCTGCATATTCAGGGTTGTTCATTACACGCGTCGCTTTAGCTAAGTCTAAAACGTGCGCACTTAAACCTGGAGGTGCAGATTGTTTTAGCATGGTAGCACGTACTTTATCTTTAGCTACATCATCATTAACCACTAAAATGCGGCTAACATTCGAAACTTTTGTCCATACAGTTGCCACTTGACCGTGAATTAAACGGTCATCGATACGAGTAAGACCGATAGTAAAGTGTTTATCAGTTTCTAAAGGTTCAATAACTTTAGAACCAATTTTTGATGGACCATTATATGCTGGAGCAGCATTAGTTGGGGCATTAGCAGCTGGAGCTTGAGCTGCAGGAGCAGGAGCAGTTGCGCTAGCTTTTAAAATCTCCTCACCGTTAGTAATAGCTCTCACGCCTTGTCTTGCGCCTTTAACCGCTTCTTCAGCAATTTCAGCTAGTGGTAATTCTTCATCATCACGTGCTGAGAAAGCATTTAATAGTGCCGGAATATTAACTCCGGTTACAATCACTGCCTTCGGATTTTGACCTACAGCAATGTTAGCAGCATTAAATGGACTACCACCCCATAAATCGACAAGGTATAAATACTCTTGCTCTTCTGGGTATTGCGCCATAATCTCGCGATATTTTGCTGCTAGAGTGTCAGCATTTTCACCTGGAACAAAGTCAACAGCATGTACCCCTTCTTGTTGCCCTAAAAGCATTTCAGTGGTAGCAAGTAGCTGTTTAGCCGCTACTCCGTGAGTAGCAACAATGAAAACCACGGACATATCTTCTCCAATAAGTTCGCTAGTAAGAAAATATACTTAAGTAAAACTTAAGCGTTAATGCAAGATGAAACGTTTAAAGCTAGGCAAGTTCGGAGTTTACCTAGTGTCTATATCATGTTTATCTTGATTTACACATGTTAGGAAAAACGAATCTATTCTGAATATTTCTCGTTTGCAGAATAAATTTAAAAAATATTATTTTTTTATTTATTTCTCTAGTTACATTATCGACTTTTTTGCTCCTAAAGAAAATAGGAAAGAGAAAAAAGTGGTCTGGTGACCACTTTTAACCATATTAATCTTGTGGTTATTACTGATAAAAGGTGTTAAAAACTGTGATGTATGCTTTAAAGAAAGGGATTGAATATTATGAACTTTTTATTAGTATGTTTTTAGTAGTTTGAAAAAGATGATAATTTTCCAAATTTTTTCACAGCACCAAAAAGATTAACAGACGTTAATATTTCGATTTTTTGCTTTATTTTTCCGCAAGAAGAGAAAAAAGTTTATTGTCCGTAAGATTTTAAAATTATCAAGCCGTTTTTTTACGCTTATTTTTACCTTTTTCAGCATAATTTTAGAGCTTAGTGAAAATAAGAAATACCCAGTAAATATACTTTAGGAGGCACAAAAAAGCTCAAGAGATAAACGCCAGTATTATCTCTTGAGCTCAAGCAAAGATAAATCTATGATTCGTAAAACTAAAAGCTTATGCGCAACTAGTTTTACTTAAGTTCAAGCAGTGTTGCATAGCTTTTATGCATCACAACCTAAATTAAATAGTTGATTTAGAGTTTTAGCCGTAGCTAAATCTTGATAACTACCAATGGCTATACAATTAGTATGAGGTTGGATTTGTTGTTTAATAAATTCGGGAGTGTTACTTAAATAGAAACCGTATTTAGCTCCTGTTAGCATGGCATAGTCGTTCATACTATCCCCAAAGGCAATTAGATTATCAGCAGTTAAACCTAAGGTATCTAAGTAAGCTTGAATAGCCGTAAGCTTGTTAACTTTAACTGCCGTAAAGTCTAGCGAATAAGTACCAGAGAATACAGCTTCGACGTGCGTACCAATTTGTGAGGTTAAGTCTTGCGCAATTTTCGCTAAACGATCATGTTCGTAGGTAGGATCAACAATAAAGACTTTAACAATAGGTTCGTGTATCATATGGCTGGCAGATTTGTAACTAAATTTAGAACCTGAACTTGAGTAGAAACGTGCTAGTTCTTCTTGGTTTTGATTTACAAACCACAGATCTTTAGTGTAGAAATTTACAAATAAATCTTGATCGTAAGGATAGTCACAAATTGCCTTGATTGCAGTAGGATCTAAAGTACGACAATAATTTAAATCACTAGGCTTGGCAATAATTGAACCATTATAGGTAATCAGAGCATATTCTGGTGTAAGTGGAGCAAGCATGGCTACGTCATTTACACCTCTACCGGTTGCAACGATTAGTTTGATGCCTTTAGCCATTAAAGCATTGTAAACTTTTACGGTGTACGGATCAAGTTGATGTGCATCGTTTAAAGAAGTACCATCTAGATCTACAGCGACAACTTTAATTGTCGAGAGATCTAATTGCGTTAAGTTTAGACTCATATAGCCTCACTTAAGGTTGAGTGGGAAAATTTTTAAAGTTACTACTAATCGTAGATTAAATTATCTAGACCAGTAAGTAAAAGCAAACTGGATAATATAATGACACTAGCAAATTATCTTAATTATCATTGCTTAAACGAAATTAGCATTGCTTAGACTAAATTAACCTTAGCTTATGCTAAATTAGCCTTGTTTAAACTAAATCTGCAGGTTCAGGTATCCCTAGTTTAAACATTTGGTTAAGAAAACGAGCGGTTGCTAAATTAGCATTATGACCAATCTGGTAGCAATTAGGAGCTTGTTCTAAACTAGCTCGCGCTTCATCGAGCGTATTTTCTAAATAAAAGCCATATTTAGCTCCGGTTAGCATGCTAATGTCATTCATACTATCACCAAAAGCAATAAGATGTTTAGTTACATCTAAGCCACGGGAAGCTAATAAAGTTTTTAATGCTGCTAGTTTATGTACTTGCTGATGCGTAATTTCCATAGTGTAACGACTTGAACGGACAATATTTACGCCGTCTCCAAGTAATGCTTGTAATTGGGCTGCTATTTGATTCAGGCGCCCTGGAATGCGAGCCGAATCTACAAAATAAGCACGGATTACCGGTTGTGAACTGACTTGTTCTGGAGCTAAACGTAAAAAAGTGCAACGCGAAGTATTAATCGCATAAGCTTGTTCTGCACTAAAATCGTTTTTCATAAACCATTCGTGCGCAGTATAAAAGTTAACCCAAATATCTTCAGGGTAACTAAAGTTGTAAAGAGTGTTAATTTGTTCTGGACTAAGAGTTGGTCCTGGTGGACTTAGATTTTCAGGAATGGTGATAACTCCGCCGTTATAGTTAATTAAGGCATAGCCTAGATTTAAATCTCGGAGCATAGGTACATCATCAGCACCACGTCCGGTTGCAATAATTAACTGATAACCAGCTTGCATTAAAGCATTATATGCTTGGGTAGTAAAAGGATGGAGAACGGCTTGTCTGGTAAGAGAAGTGCCATCAAGATCAACAGCAATGGCTTTAATCTCACTAAAATCTAATTGCATATTGGATAAATCAAATTGATAATCAAGGATAGTTTTATCTATTTTAACGTGAATAGGCTTTCTTTGCTAAATTTTAGGTCTTAGTTCCAGACTCTAGCAAAAATTTCACATTAGAGCTAACTGCAAATGCAATCCTAAATCCGAATGTCTTAATTTAAGCTTAAAATCAGCTACTTAGCATGAATAAAGTGTTAGCTTGACAAGCAACAATTGATTATTTTTAGAGTGAACTAAAAGAAAAATTATCCTTAGTTAAACAAGATTAAACAACAAATGTGTGACATGGATCACACTTTGCAATATTTTTTATTTTTTTCTCTTCTTTTTCGTTTATACTAAAGCCGAAATTAATCAAATATTGTTGTTTAATTTTATGCTTAGGCAAAAGAGTTTAAGTTTAGACATGACTTTTTCTCGATCGTAGTTTAATCTGTAAACTACCAATTTAGAAAAAATCATGTATAAGTTCTAAATTCTTTTATTTAGGTAATAACTAAAAAATAGTAAATCTGGTGGCAAATAGTTAATGACGTGCATGAAGTTTTCGAACCTAGTGCCAAAGCAAGGTCTAAGCCTTGATATGTAATTAAGAGCCAAACTTTGCTTTATCGTTGCTGTTTGTTCACAGTTCATAACAAACGTTAATCTCCAAAAACTTTATTTTTTTAATCTGGAGTCTGGTTCACATGGCAACTAAAAAATTCTATTTTAAATTAGCTTTAACGGCGACTGCTCTAGGTCTTGCTTTAACAGGTTTAACCTCTTGTAAACAAGAACAACCAGCTGCAGCAGCTCCACAAGAGCAGCAACAAGCGGCAGAGCCAAAAAGATATATCGTGCTTCACGTTAACGATACCCATGGTCACTTCTGGGAAGATAGAAATGGTCAAGGTGGTTTTGCATATGTAAAAACAATCGTTGATAACGTGCGTAAAGAAGCGGCTGCTAAAGGCGAAGCGGTAATTGTATTACACGCTGGTGACTTTAATACAGGCGTGCCGGAATCAGATTTACAATTTGCTCAACCTGATACGGTTGGGATGAATGCTATTGGCTTTGACGCTGTAGCTGTAGGTAACCACGAATTCGACGTAACAGTTGATAAAATGTTAAAACAAAAAGAATGGTTATCAATGCCATTATTATCAGCTAACATTGAATATCAAGATGCTAATGGTAATCCTGCACCATTCTATCAAGGTTACACTTACTTTAATCGTGAAGGGTTAAACTTCTTAATTATCGGTACAACAACTCCATCAACTAAGTACCAATCAAACCCAGTTCACACTAAAGACTTTACTTTCACTGATCCAACTGAAGCTTTCAAAGCTGCAGAAGCTGATTCAGAGAAGAAAAACGGTAAAGCTGATGTAGTAATCTCTTTAAGCCACTTAGGTTACTATCCAAATGGTAAACATGGTGCTCAACCTTACGGTGATTACACTTTAGCGCAAAACCTACCACAAGATTCTGTAGCTTTATTCGTATCTGGTCACACGCACGTAATCGCTTGTGTGGATGATCAAGGGGAATTAGTTAACTACAAACCAGGTGATGCATGTAAAGTTCCTTATTCGAACGGCATGCCAATCGTACAATCAGGTTACTGGGGTAACTATGTAGGTAAAGCTGAATTTGAATATAAAGATGGTAAATCTACATTAGTTAACTATGAATTAATTCCAGTTAACTTAAAAAATCGCTTAAAAGATGCTGAAGGTAAAACTTACTATGAACCAGCATCAACTCCAGTTGAAGCTGATAAAGACTTATACAATACTTTAAAAACTTACCAAGATAAAGGTAATGAAGTATTAGCAGTTAAAGTTGGTAACTTAAGCGAAGAATTAACTACTTCACGTGCGCAATTAACTAAATTAGGTTACTTAGCGGCTGAAGCACAAAGAACTATTGCGCAAGCTGATGTGGCTGTAATGAACTCAGGTGGTTTACGTGCGCCATTACCAGCAGGTGATATCTCTTACCGTGATATTTTAATCGTACAACCATTTGCTAATAGCTTAACGACTGTTGAGTTTACTGGTGATGAATTAGTTGACTACTTAAGCAAAATCGCCTTTATCCAAGGTGGTGGTTTCCCACAATATGCAGGTGTAACTTTTGATGCTTACACAAGTGAAAACCGCATTGATAATGTTAAAGTAAACGGTCAACCAGTTGATCCAAGCAAAAAATACAAATTAGTAGTATTAAGCTTCTTAGCTAACGGTGGTGATACTTATCCTAACATCACTTCGAACCCTACTTATGTAGATACTGGTTATAACGACGCTAAAGCATTCGTTGATTATTTAGCAAAAAACCCAGTTATCGATGTAAGCAAAATCGAAGTTCAAGGTCCAACCTTTAAATAATTTCAAGTTTTAAACTTGTTAAAAATTTACTCCAAAGTTAAAAGAGGCTGTGTAAACAGCCTCTTTTAAAATGCCTAAAATAACAGTTGTGATTATTGTGGGCATAAAATTGCTTGCGTAAAACTTAATTTTAGTTTAAGCGCCATCTACATGTTGAATGGAGTATAATATGAAACCTAAGCATGTGG
The DNA here is from genome assembly GCF_003585935.1 of Psittacicella hinzii. Taxonomy (GTDB): domain Bacteria; phylum Pseudomonadota; class Gammaproteobacteria; order Enterobacterales; family Psittacicellaceae; genus Psittacicella; species Psittacicella hinzii. The sequence goes on along the minus strand of NZ_NRJG01000053.1, from coordinate 11,171 downwards.
TTTTTAATTAATGTATACACTTTTTATTAGGTAGTACTAAGGTTTTTATGTCCAACCTTTTCCTTCCTTAATCCTCATCTGTGATTAATTATCCTCTAAAACCACAAATTCTATTTTGCAATTTTTAATGAGGTTGGCAATGCAGCGAACTTGGTGGCAAGGTAGCAAACAACTTTTTAGTTGGCTACTTTTATTATTGCTTACAAGTCATAGAGCTATAGCCTATGAACCTAATCAAATCTACCGCTACTCGGTAGTCCACTTTGGAGACATCCATGGGCACTTTATGCCGGATCAGTTTGGACAAGGTGGTTATGCAGCAATTAAAACTGTAATTGATAATATCCGCAAACAACAAAAATCACCTGTCATTCTTTTAAATAGTGGTGACTATAATTTAGGCACTTTAGCTTCAGAAATCCTCCAAGGTCGAGCAGATATCTTTGCCATGAATATGATGGATATCGACGCTATAGTTGCCGGTAACCATGAGTTCGATATTCCGCTCGAATCTTTAGTTTCCCAAAAAGAAGATTTAAACGCTCCTTTAATTAGTGCCAATGTTAAATATAAAAACGAAGATGGCACTTTAAGTGAGTTCTTTCGTCCATACGTAATTATTCAGCGTGGTGGTTTGACTTTCTTAGTAGTTGGTTTAACACCACAAAGTACCATTTATCAGTCTAATCCTAATACTACTAAGCATTTTGCTTTTCTCGATCCGTTTAAATCTTTAGAAAAAGCCATTGCTGACGCTAAACAAATTACACCGATTGATGTAGTCATCGTTTTAGATCACCTTGGCTTTAATCCTTTAGGTGATATTGCTAAGGGTAAGAATTATGGTTCGTTTAACTTAGCGCAAATGATTAACACTGGAGAAGTGAGTTTAATTGTAACTGCTAATTCACGTAACTTTGGTTGTGTAAATGGTTATGGACAAGCAATAGATTATCGTCCAGGGATGACCTGTACTGTACCTTATGCTAATAAGATCCCAATTGTTTCAGCTAATATCAATGGTCTTTACGTAGGTAAAGCTGATTTTGAGTTTAAAAATGGGGTATCGAAATTAGTTAAGTATCAGCTATATCCGGTTAATGTGAAGAACGTAGGGCAAGATGGTAAAATTACCGACGCAGCTCCACCTGTAACTCCAGATCCAGCTTTAGACAAGGTGCTAAAAAACTACTATAATCATGCTTTAAGCGGGCTAAATAAACCTGTAGGGACAATTGATCGTACTTTAATGGTGTCGCGCTTTAAAGAAAGTATTTTTGGTACTATTGTTGCTAAAGCTTTAGCCCTTGAAACTAATGCAGATTTTGCGATTGTAAATTCAGGATCGGTGGATAACAATATCCCTCGAGGTACAGTAACCACTTTAATGATCCGTGAAGCTATTCGTTACAATAATTATTTAGTAACAGTTAAATTAACTGGAGCACAAGTAGCTTCTTATTTACAAAAGATTTATGCCATGGTAGATGGTGGTAAACCTAACTATTACGGTATAACCTTTAAAGTAAATCGTAGCCAAAAGAGAATTTGGGATATCCGGATTAAAAGTAAACCTATTGACGATGAAAAAGTTTACACTTTAACCATTAACAAATTCTTAGCCTTAGGTGGTGATAGTTATCCTGTAGTATTGAACAGTGCTAAATATAATGCTCAAGTATTAGATTTACGTGACTCTCAAGCTTTTGAGAATTATTTACGTAAGCAAAAACATTTAGTAATTGATAATATTCCTCTCGAAGGTCCTGAATGGATTGTCGATAAGAAAAAATAAAAAAACTCCGGAACGTAAATTCCGGAGTATTTTATTAGGTTTATAACTACAAGCGTAGTTAATGACTTCTAAAAGTTTAAACTTTTATAAAACAGCCAAGAATAATTACAGGAGAGCATCTTGACGGTTTTAGAAAAATTTAATCAAAAAAAAGATCATGCTATAAAGCATGATTGCGCAATTAAAAACTTTGCAAGATAAAAATGGTGCCCGGGGCGAGACTTGAACTCGCACGAAGTTGCCCTCGAGGGATTTTAAATCCCTTGCGTCTACCGATTCCGCCACCCGGGCGCAAAGTTTAAATTGTAATGATAAAAGAAAGTAAGAAGAATAAGTAGTTATTGTTTTGTTTTTTATTTCCTTTCTTTCCTTAACGAGATCTATTATATACGAGTAAATAATTAAAGTAAAGAGTTATTTTTAAAAATTTTCTTAACTGATTGTAAATCAAGAAACAAAAGATGAAGAGAAATTGGCTAAAATTCTTTTAAAATTAAATTTTAATTAAAATTAAGGCCAAATTAAGTGCTTAAATTTGTATTTATACAAGGTTTAAATTTGTGGACTAAATAAAATTATATTTAATTTTATTTTTTAGACGGTCGATTTACTATTTTTTAGTATTAGTGAAGGTTAATTTTTTGATCTAGCTTTTTTGCAGTAGTTTTTATGAGGTGAAGTTTTGCTTTGTAGTGTATCACTTTTTGTACGAACTTAAAAAATACCATGATTTATCTCTGCCACACAATAAGGTCTTTAAATATAGAAAAATCCAAGCTTGTAAAGCTTGGATTTTAAGATTAGTTAAATTGATCTAATAAATCTAAATCAACTGCAGGTTCAGTCGCTTGTGGCACACTTGTAGCTGTTGCTAAAGATTGTTTAAAGCTATAATTCTGTAACCATACAGATTTAAACGTAGCGTAGCGGTCTGGAGAATTAAAAATCATTGCTTCTTGGTTAATTAATTGTCCACGAGCGACAATCCCACTATAAATACTTAATGGGAAAGTGTACCAGCCTGCAGCAGTGTTTAATGCTGCAGTATACGCTAAAGATTTAGCTTCACCTTGCACTAAAGTATAGGCAACAAGTTTACGCGTTACAGTTGGACCATATGCTGGGATCATAATATATGAACCTGTACCGACATTATAGTAAGCAAGGAAATAATCGAAGTTATTACCGTTACTTACCATACCTAATTCTTGTCCCCAATCTAGCATCCCTAGACCAAATAACCCATTCACAATTAAACGACCAAGGTTAATACCAGCTTGTTTGAATTGTCCAGTACCTACGTTGGTAATCAGCGAGAAAGGTTCATCTAGGTAGTTATCTAGATTTACTAAAGCATTTTGTAAATCAGGAGATACAACTTTATTATTGAAAACCGCAATTGGGCGCAGAATATACTTATCTAAGTAGCTTAAGTTGATATTTGTTGCCCAACGGTTAAAGCGTTGAAAACGATCCATATCAGGGTTGCTATAGGCACGATATTCCTTACCATAGTCAATCCCTTGAGAGTTTAATACTACTCCATTTTCTTTAACAGTTTGTTCTGGAGTAGGCGTCATCGGAATGGCGGCTTGTTGTTTATATTCAGCTACTCCTGCACATGAAGCTAGGCTTAAACCTAATAATGAGCTTACAAGGAGAGTAGAAAAACTTTTACGTTTAGTCATAGAAGTTTGAAGTGTTAAAACACTGATTTGTTGTTTGAGCAAAGATTTTAGAGCTATATTATAACGTAATTTTCACTTAAAAATTTACTAAAGTATTCTAAATGAGCCTTGTTTTAATTGTTGGATAACAAGCTCATAATCTTCAATAATGTTTAAACTACCAACTAAATTAAGCATGGCTTTAAAGATTATTGGATTAGCTAAGTTATCTGTTTGTAAAAATGCAGCTAATTGTTGTAAATAATTAGGTAGTTGTTTAAACTCTTGCCAATATGCCTCTAAAATTTGCTGCTTAGTACTGGTAAATTCTTGTTGATTATTGTGCTTATGATCTAGTTTATTATCCTTCTTAACAACCTGCTTATTATTTTGTGCTTTAGCAGACTGTTCTAGGTTAGAAGTTGAAGCTTTAAGAACCTGTTTTTGTGAAAGCATTTGCTCACTAACTTGAGTTGCTAAAAGCGTAATAGCCTGATTGGCAGCAAACTCATTACCATTTATCCAAGTTTGTAAAGCCTTGCTTAGATTTTGTAAATGAATAGCTAGTACTTCACAATACTCTTTGTTGCTAATGAGGAACACTTGATTCTGGTATTGCCAAATCGTTTGTTGCTCTTGCGTAGTTAAGAATTGGATATTTTGAGTATAAGCTTTATTTTGTTCTTCTAATGCTTGCTCTAAGAGTTTAGCAGCATTATTTGCAGAATCTGTTTGTAATAAACCATTAAGATAAGCAGTTACTACTTCTGGAGTTAACCAATAGACAGCCTGAGGGTTTACAACTAAATTATTCTGCGCCAACATTGTTAGTAAGTTAGAACTTGCTAATTGTAGAGTAGGATTGTGCAGAATAAATTTTAGATCAGATAAATTTTCTAAGGTTAAAGCTTGTTGTTTACTTAGAAGTTTTGTAGTCTGCAGATCTAAATCAGCTTGCTCATTGTTCGATTGCGCAGCGGTTAGATTTGTAAGTGCTTGCGAAGCTGTATTAACCTTAGATCCCTCTAAAACTTTATTTAGCTTAGCTGCAAACCAACTTTCAAGTTGTGGTTTAAGTGCTAAAGCTTGCGCTTGTAGATTAGTAGTTGTGACAGAAGTAGCAGTTTGTACGCTATCTTTAGTATCTGATGTTGCAGCCGTAGAAGTTGCGATTGTAGCGATAGAAGTTGTGTTTTCTTCTGCAGTAGCAGTAACTTCTAAAGTCTGTGTTGATCTTTCAGAAGGAATAAAGCCAAATTTTTGTGCTACTTCTGTTTTACGACAAGCAAAATCTTCAGCTTCAAGCTCTGCAGCAAAGCGAGAATAAATACTATCTTTTCCTGCATGTGCCGCAGCTACACTACTCGTTATGTTTGCAGCAGAGTTAAAATCATAACTAGTTTTAGCTGCTTGACTATGTAATTGATGTAAAGAAGCAGTGGTTTGCGGCTGTGTAGTAGTTTGAGATTGTTCATGTACCTGTGCTAACTCGGCAGCTAATTTACGTTTAATTTCAGCAAATGCAGCTGTATCTTCATTTAGATCGTCACCTAGATCTTCGCTTAGGTCTGCTTGATTATCTTCAGCAAGATCTTCACTAAGATCTTTACCACGATTTTCTGCACGACCTTCTTCAAGTTCTAAGTTCTTGATTAAATCTTTATCGGAAGTGGCTGTAGCAGTTTGTGCTGCATTTGTTTTGGCAAATAGAAAAGCTTGTTCAGAACTTTCGTTTTCAGTGGTTAAAGATGACTTAACCTCTGCACTTACGGCATATTGATTGTCTTGTTCGTTATGCTTACGATCTAATGTAAAAAGTTCTTCTGTTAAGCTAGCTAAATCAGGAACTGTAAGGTTTTCAGGCGTCTTAAGAGTACTAACCGTTTGAATAGGCTTAGTATGGTCAATAGTTGCTTGCCAAGAATGAGGAGCTTGAGCTTCATCATCGTCTTGCTCTAGACTAGCAGGGAGGCGAATTTTTTGTAACTCTGCAAACTGTTGTTCTAAGTGCGCAAACTGTTTAGTAGGCTCGGCATTAAGTGGTTTTGCACCAGACTTTTGTAAAGTTGGGTTTTGCCCTTGTAAGTAATTAGTAATCTGCGTTATTTTGTCTTGCTTATTACTATTGCCTGCGTGATGTTGATTAGTAGTTGCTGCTTTATTACTCGAGCTAGAAAGACTTTGCTCTTTCGCGTTTAACGTCTGAGTTTTACTCGGATGATTAAAACCTAGAGTTGTTTGTCCTTTAGCTTGCGCACTTAAGTGTTCAAGATCTTGTTCACTTAGCTGTTGACGATCAATCAAGCTACGATCTTCATTACGTGTATTTAGAACTAAATCAACGATTTTAGGGTCAAAGTTTTTTACTTTGGCTAATTGTACATAGAGATTTTGAAAAATAAAGCTATGCACAAGATGAGCATCTACAAAACGTACTTCTGCTTTTGCAGGGTGGACATTAACATCAATAGCACTACTGTCAATGTGTAAAAAGAGAATGTAGTTTAAATTTACGTTATTAAACAGCTCTTCAAAAGCTTGCTTTACTGCACTGATAACTACCTTATCTTTGATCATGCGATCGTTAATGTAGCTATATTGGATTTTAGAGCTTTTATTGCTTAAAGCTGAAGATAAATCAACAATTAGTTCTAAACGTAAATTAAATTGACTAATTTGTGCTTTTAAGGCAATGCAGTGTTCACTAAAATAACTTGGTAATACTTGCATAATGCGTTCACGATATTGCTCTTTTGCTAAAGCAGGTAAACGTAAACGTTGTTTGCCATTATGAGTTAATGTCCAGTCAATATGAGGACGCACGATTGCCATGCGGCTAACTAGATCTTCAATATGGTTAAACTCAACATTGCTTGATTTTAAGAACTTCTGGCGAGCCGGAGTGTTATAGAAAAGCTCAGCAACTTCAACCGTAGTTCCTTTAGGATGAGCTACTGGCTGCGAGTTAGTACGGTACTCTTTACCTTGATTGTAAATTTGCCATGCCATATCCGCTTGCGCAGCATGCGAAGTTAAAGTAAGTTTAGCTACCGAACTAATTGAAGCAAGAGCTTCTCCCCTAAAACCATAACTTACAATAGTCGCAAGGTCATCAATTGCACGGAGTTTAGAAGTGGCGTGCGGTGCTAAAGCTAAATCTAATTGTTCTTTAGGAATGCCTGATCCATTATCACGAATGCGAATTAAACTTTTACCGCCGTCATTAATGTCAACAACAATACTTGTTGCTCGGGCGTCAATTGAGTTCTCAACGAGTTCTTTGACAATAGAAGCTGGACGTTCGACCACCTCACCGGCAGCGATTTGGTTTGCGACTTGAATAGGAAGTACTTGAATTAGAGCCATAAGAAGAAAATATTAAGAAGTTATCTGGTGTGAGCTGTGCTTAAGTAAAATTGGGGTATTATAATTTTATAAAAAATGGAACTAAATGTGTTAGAGTTTGTCTAAGTATAAGATGTTTTAGCTGATCCTGCTTAGGCATTTTGCCCGTTTTATCTAAGATACAAGATAATCAGTTCGGATGAGCTAACTTGCCGTTGGTAGTTTATCAATGCAATTATTAGAAAATTACGAAAAATTGCTATCAAATTGCGATAAGTATCTCAAAATAAGAGCCACAGAGAGCGAAAAAGCGTTATTTTAGAGATATCCCTATAATTATGCGCTGCTATGTGTTAGAATAGCAACAGGAAAAAGTAAAAACCTATATAATCAAGCTAATAGATTTGCTCTTTAACAGCAACAGTGGCTATTTTTTACTTTCTCACAAAAATTTTCTATATAATAATCGAGAAAAAGATTTTACTTTCAGAGGAAGCTAGGGCTTACTTGCCAAGTCATAATCATTACTTCATAACGATTAAGACATTAAAGGCAAAGACCTAAGTAAGTATCCACTGAAGAATTTGATTATATAACTCTAAACGTTGATTAAGGAAACAATATGAGTGAACAACAACAAACTGTTGAATTAAATATTCACCGTGTTTATACCAAAGATTTATCTTACGTTTTTAATGACAAAAACTTACCAGTAAACGCGACTGCAGAAGAAAATGCGAGAAGCACTGAAGTAGGTTTTGCGGTTGACGTGCAAGTACAAGATTTATTACAAGACGATTTAGTAGATGTAAACGTTTTCTTAAATCTAGTAATTGGTCCACGTGAAAACCCAGTAGTTAAATTTGAAATTGTTCAAGGTGCAATCTATGTATGTCGTGGTTTACCAAACGATGTAAAACCACAAGCTTTATACTTTGACGCAGCGTCAACAGTATGGTCTTACATTGTAAGCACTTTAGACAACTTATTATTACGTTCAGGTATGCCTCCTTTATACCTAGGTACACAAAACTTCCGTGCAATTTTCCAAGAAACATTAGCACAAAGACAAGCGCAACAAGAAAACAACAACTAGTTGCAAGTCAAGTTTTAACTAGGTACTAATACGAGAATTACAGCTGAAATTAATAGCTTAATTATTATCTCTAGGAGTTTTTTAACATGTCTGAACAACAAACAAAGTTTAATCGCGTATTATCTATTCGCTTAGTAGACGCATCTTTTGAGTCTCCTAATAAAATGGCTCTACAAGGTCGCGACAGCTTACCACACGTTACAGTTAAATTAGATGACGTGAAAATTACTAAAGTAAATGATGAAGGTGTTTACACTGTTGCTTTAGGTATTAACGTAACTTGCGACTTAGAAGACAAAACAAACGTATTTATTGCTGAAGCAAAAGAAGTTGCTACAGTAGTAATTAGCGACGAAAACGATTTAGCTTCACAAATCTTCTTAAACGGTTCTGTACCGGATATTATTTACAACAGCTTACGTGCATTTGTGAACCAATTAATCGTTTCTGGTGGCTTCCCTGAATTCCATATTCAATTCGTAAGCTACGAACAACAATTCTTATTAGAAAACGCTGAACGTTTAAATTTACAAGTTAACAAAAACTAATTAGACGTTACCTAAAACTAAGGGTGTAGTTAATACTACACCCTTTACTATTAAATAATTAGTACCGAAATTATTAATCTCTAACCATTAATGCTTATTCATTAGTGCCAAGATCATAGCTTCTAATTACACTCTTATGTTCAATATAGTACTTTTTGAACCAGAACAACCAGGCAACGTAGGTAATATTATTCGTTTATGCGCTAATGCCAATGCCCAGCTGCATATTATTAAACCTATCCCGTTTGAGATGGATGATAAAAAACTGCGTCGTGCTGGTTTAGACTATCATGAGTATGTACATATTAAATGGTACGACTCATATGATGACTTTGTCCAACAAAACCCGCAAGCGCGTGTTTTTAGTTTGACAACTAAAGGTTCAACAACCTATTCAGAAATAAAAATCGAGCCAAATGACTTTTTCCTCTTTGGACCAGAAAGTCGTGGCTTACCGGATCATGTACGTAATCATACTTATGGACGGATTCGCATCCCAATGGCAGCATACGCTCGTTCAATTAATCTAGCTAATTCAGTGTCAATTATGCTTTACGAAGCTTTAAGACAACAAAACTTCCCAGAATTGACTTTAGCTAGTCCGGATTTTAAACCGGTGAAAACTTCTTTAGGTAAGCGCCTAGCTTTAGCTGTGCGTATTATTTTTAAAGGCAATTAAATAATCCCCTCGGTGTAGCACCAGAGGGGACGATTTTTATAAATTAGTAAAGCTGCCTTCACCATTGTGAATACTTAAGAGTAATTCACTAGCTGCGCGTTTTGGTGATTTCTTATTAAAAAGAATGTCGTACACTTTTTGGATAATAGGTAAATCGGCATTTACTTTTTGCGCTAAGGTCATAGTTTCGCGTGTGTTGTAATAGCCTTCGACGACTTGTCCAATGATTTGGATTGCTTGTTCAGGGCTATAGCCTTGACCTAATAATAAACCAAAACGGCGATTACGAGATTGGTCATCGGTGCAAGTTAAAATTAAGTCACCAAAGCCTGAAAGACCTTGGAAAGTACTTGCTTCAGCACCGTATAATTTACCTAGGGTTGAAATCTCTTCTAAGCCATGAGTAATTACAGCTGCACGAGTATTTGCACCAAAACCTAAGCCGTCAGATAAACCTACAGCGATAGCAATGACGTTTTTAATTGCTCCTGCTACTTGTAAGCCAATCATATCTTCTACATAATAGAATTTTAAAGGCTGACGAATCTTATGCATAGGGGCAAAGATTTCATAGCGAATAAACTTAATGTCTTTCGAAGCTACAGCTAAAGCGGTTGGCCAACCATAGGCTACTTCTTTAGCAAATGATGGACCAGAAACAAAACCAAAACGATTGTTTGGATATATTTCTGGAATAATGTCCGAGAAGAAGCGACCGGTTTTTGGTTCTAGACCTTTTGAAGCAATTAGTAAGAAATGAGAATCATTAATTACTGGTTTAATGCTACGTAAAAATTCAGGTAAGGCATGTGAAGGTACAGCAATGAGTAAAAGAGTACACTTAGCACATACTTGCTCTAAATCAGCGGTAATTTCTAATTTTTCCGGAAAAGTAATACCAGGCAAGTATTGTGAGTTTTCACGCTTTTCTGCCATTTGTGCCATGGCTTCTGGGTTATGTCCCCAAAGCATTACTGGCATTACTTTAGCAAACGCAATGGCTAAAGCTGTACCATATGAACCAGCTCCTAATACACCAATGGTTTGTGGTTGGGGTAAATGGGTTTCTACCATAATATATTCTTTATCTTGAGTGCTGTTTCTCCTTAAAGGAAAAACATTACTGGATTTGCTTTTAGATATTCTGGGGTATGTGGTTATATTATAAATGTCTTATTAATTTACTGGTTAAAAATGTCGATATTTAGGTAACAGATCACACTTTCTGGTCATAAAAGTGATCATGGCTTATCAATTTAGTTAAAGTTGAGTTAAATTAAGTTGCTTTAAGTCTATATGTTTAAGTCTATATGTTTAAGCTAATGAGTTTAAAATAACTTGATGTCAAGGTGCTTTATTGAGTTTATAAATGGTATAAGGTATTACTTAAACTATTCTTAAGACTTTTTACCAGCACCAGTAAAAAATAACTACAGTAAATATCTAGGTTTAAAATTATAGATTTAATAATTATATCTAATTATAACCCAAACAAGCCAAGAAACCGCTATAATTCGGTAAAAACCGAGACTAATTGGGGGTAAAATTAATAAAAGTTAGGACAAGTATAGTAAAGACAAATGCCAAGTTGTAAGAACCTCTAAACTTTAGACTTATTGTGGTGCAGCTCATATAAAGTTTAGAATAGAAAAAAGGACTTAGCATTGCTAAGTCCTTTTGGGTATTTAAATTGGAGCGTGAAACGGGGCTCGAACCCGCGACCCTAACCTTGGCAAGGTTATGCTCTACCAACTGAGCTATTCACGCAAAATCTGGAGCGTGAAACGGGGCTCGAACCCGCGACCCCAACCTTGGCAAGGTTGTGCTCTACCAACTGAGCTATTCACGCTTAAAATTTAAATAAAAAATGGAGCGTGAAACGGGGCTCGAACCCGCGACCCTAACCTTGGCAAGGTTATGCTCTACCAACTGAGCTATTCACGCTTAAAAAGAATGGTGCCCGGGGCGAGACTTGAACTCGCACGAAGTTGCCCTCGAGGGATTTTAAATCCCTTGCGTCTACCGATTCCGCCACCCGGGC
>NZ_NRJG01000052.1 GCF_003585935.1 Psittacicella hinzii | reverse complement strand
ATTGAAGACTTTAAATTTTCTGGAAATTAGGCTTAAGCTGGTAATAAATAAAGGGTAGTACATTTGTACTACCCTTTATTAAATGGTGTTTGCTATTAGTGTGAGCTCTTTGCGAGCTTAGTAGCCTAGCACTAGCATTTTGCCTAGTACACTTATGTTTTGTGCTAGTGCTTTCGTGCTAGTCAACTTTGCTAACTAGAGTGTCACTAATTTACAATTTTATGTCAGAGAAGCTTCACTTATGTGGATTCTCTTAGGTGTGGCTTATTTGCTTTATCCAACTAATCTTTGCGTGGCACAAAAACTGGAGGATTAGCAAATGCAATCTCGTGCTCATCTTGAGTATAGAAGTAATTCTGCAGATAAGCTGCAGGATATTTACTTGGTTGTTGGAGAGCAGCCAGTTTTATTTTATTGGACATAAACCAGAAAGCCGTTAGGCTAGGGAGGATTGATTTATCAGCATGATAATCAACTCCCATATTATCCTCTTTCGAGACTAACCAATGTTCGAAACTTTCCATGCCAGTAAATTCTTTGAACTCTTGGGAATTCATGACCTGATTCTCTGGTTGTCCAGGTGCTCCAAGCGTGCCGTAGTAAGCCATTAAAGTGCCGCGGTTAGATACCCAATAGATATATTTAGAGACTTTCTTAAGTATTTCTTTATTAAACTCCTGATCATCACGAATACAGAAAATCATTTGTATGCGACCATGATACTCCTGTTCCACATGATGCACTAAAGTACGCATCATAATCAGATCAGAGATTTCTTCCTCACTCGGAGCTCGTACTAAATGTTGGCTCAGAGCTGCAAAGTCGATATGCTTGTCTAAGATTTCTGGCTTAATGCTTTGAATATCAGGTTTAGTAATAATACGCATGCCAGGATATTTTTGCAGAATCTCTTCGCGTGAAAGACTATGTTGCAGCACGTAGAATAGCGACTTATCAAGTTTTTGATAGTACTGGTTTTTGTCGAGCGGATTTCTGCGTGCGAGTTTAAGTTGATTTAATTCACTTTGTTTACGATCTTCTTCTAAATTAGACGGTAATTTAGAATAGTTTTGATAGCAAAAGATTGGTAAACCAAAAGCTAACTCATTAGTCGAAGGATGCTTGAGAATAAGCGCAAAATCATCGGCTAACCAGAAGCATTTTCCAGTTAGCATCTCTTGATTTTCACGAATAGCACGTTTGCGTACTAAGTAAAAACCACCACCGCGAGGAGTGAACTCTTTTACGCCAACCAGACTAGTGTTACGTGCATTATTATGCGTTAAGATTGGGAGTGCTGGACGATCTTTCCCTAAATAAGGTAAGTTATTTACCGTGTGTACGATGCTCGGATCATAATTTAAATTTGCACTCTTCACCTGTTGTTCAATATCACCTAATTTAAATGACGAACTCCTCATAACATTATTGAGCGCAATAATGTTATGCACTGGATTAGGTAGTAGAGCTTCAAGCATTTCATTGACATGCCCATACCAAGTTGGGTATAAAACTATATCGTCTTCGGCAATAAGCACAAACTCATTATCCCCAATCGACGCATCTGCTAAGACATTGAGCAGAATTTGTTGATGCGAAAGAGCACAACCAATTTCCGAGACTGTTGCATAGCGTAGATAATGCTTATGGAACAATTCCTGATCAAAACTTGCCGCAATTTGTTCTGGGCTTAATGCTTTGCCATCAATAGCCGGTACACGGACAAATTCCTCAACCTCAGGATTGTCTTTAAAGCTTGCTAAACGTTCTGGATTACGATCAAGATTAATCACAAACTTGCGCATGCCACGAATATGATCGCGAATACCACTTTGCGCTTGTTGTAGATCTATAGCCGTATAAGGTTGCGGATTACACAAGCTTATGGCATTAGGTTGTATCTTTAACTCATTATATTCCGAACTATCCACACTTGCCACTTGAGTGTATTGCTGATTAATTGTTTGTAATGAACTAAAGTCAGCAATCTCAACCATGCCTTGTTTTTGGCGTTCTTTTTGCCAAGGTAAAGGTTTAGCTTTGCGTCCTTTAAAAGGAGTATCACTAATGCTAATTGCCGGTTTAGGAGGATGACGATAAGAGTAAGCCTTAGCAAGAGATTGTAGTTCGTGCTGCACATTGCGCATGACTAAATATTCCTCTTCTAGGTTTTTCGTCCTAGTCGCTAAACTCGGCATTAAAGCATATAAGTTTGGATTAACTTCGACTACTAAATTAGCGTAAATCTTTTGTTCCGATTGGGCAAACTTCTCAAGGGTTTTAAACCGCATAGCGCTAAATAAGAAGTTAAAATAGGCAAGAGAAATAACTTGAGAGAGGTAAAAAGGTTTACCTGCTTGTCCAGTTATAAATTCTTCATCAAGTTCGAGGAAATTATTTTTGGCAAGCTTAACACTAGAGGTTGCTTCAAGTTGTTGTGGTGTTAATTGTTCTTGCGGATTGAACTCGATGTGGTTTAAGAGAATGCCACTGATATCTTCACTATAGTGAGGTAAGTAAGCACAGGCATACGCTAGATAGTTAAAACGCAGTTGCCAATTAGGTACGATTTCTTCATGCGACCATGCCATTAATACCCAATCATTAGGTAGACAGCCGTAGTATTTTTGGCAATAAGCATAGGCTAAGTTTAAGCACTCGATATATGTCCAGCTATGAAAATCCATCACTTTTAAGCCAGAGTTTGGATTTTGTTTATCTGGGATATGGCGCGTAAAACTCCAGTGCTGAGCAATTTGGGCTGCTGTTAGTTTATGTGGATTAGGTACTGCTAGCGGAATAAAGTTTTTACAGTGCGGATTTCGTAGATAGAATTCAGCTAGTGAATCAGCTTGATCCTCAAAATAGAACACAAACTTAGGTAAAGTACAAGAAATATCTAAGTAAGTACTTTTATCTTCTAAGTAAGCATAATTCGCTGCACGTGCGATTTGCTTAAGTAATGCAGGTAAGGTTTTTGATAAACCTTGCCGCTTTCGATTTCAGTTTGGCGTTGTTTTTCTTGCTCTAAGCTTAAGTGATTATGATCGGCTATAAGTGGTACAGCAATACTTGGGACATGCTGATAGATTTCTCCGTGTTGTAAATGTAATTGCTGAGTATAGAGTAATGCCGGACTTGAAACACTAATTTTTTGCGCACGCGCAATAAACTCGGGTACGGCGCTTTTACGGATTAAGTAAGCACCTAAAGCTTGTAAAGGCACTTCGGTCAGGCGTAAGTAGTGTTGTCCTGCCTTCGCAAAAGCTAAGTCATACTTATAGGAAGCCGCAAATTTCTCTAATGGTGGATCATTCAGTTCGTGTTGTTGGTAAAAAGTATCTAGTAAGTTAATCCACTTAACTTTGGTTAAATCGGTATTTTCAAGAGTTTGCTGCTGGAAAAAAGCTAAAGCAAAGTTAATTTTTTGTAACCATTGCTTTTCGAGAGAAATATCATCTTGTAAGACTAATACCCAGTCTTGGTTAAATAGAGCTGGATCATTAGCAATATGCTGCCATGCAGCTAGATGGGCTAAAGATTGACGTTTAGTGTAATCGTTAGCTTGAATATTGGCAATTTGATGTTGGTTATAGGCGTTTTCATCGAATACCATACCAGTTTGTTGAGCAATTTGCTCATAACTCGTAGCATGGATTTCATGAAAATTACCATTGCGTAAATAACGCACAAAAGGTTGGTACAGGAAGTTATCTGCGATTTTTGCTGAATCAAGATGAATCATAATTGTCGGCAAATGCGCGGCAATTTCAGCGTAAACGAGGTTAAGTTTTAAAGAGTTGGTGTGTTGTAACATACACTCATACCATATAGATGAAAATCGTACGTATATTATACGTGAACTTAGAGCTGCAGGACGTAAGTGCCAGTGGTTTTCGTAGGGTTGAGAGATTTTAGGTACTAGTATTTTTGTTTTGACATGGCATTAGAGATGACAATCATAAAAATGAGCTCTTAAAGATAATCTTTAAGAGCTCTAAGCAAGCGATTATTCTTCGCTTTGTCCTTTGTAACCTGCAATAGGAGGATTATGGAAAATTTTCTCATATTCTTCGGCAGGTGTACAGTAGTTTTCTAGGTAATTAGCAGGTAAGCGACTAGGTTCGCTAATAGCATTATATTTATAGCTATGTCTAAATAACCAGAATGCACTGGTATCTGGCAGTACATGCTGATGATTGAAAAGAGCATAGACGTTTTTCTCATCATCACGACGGAATGAGAATTCTTCATCGAACTTATAATTAGTTAATGCCGAAAGGGTCTCTAAATCATAATGCTTGTCAATCTCTAGATTTCGTGCCCCTACTACCCCGTAGTAACATAAGGTAGACGAGCAATGGTTAATCCAAAGAATACCATTATTCACTCGCTCAAAGAAGTCATCACTAATTTCAATGTCGTCTTCAACAGTTAGCAGAATATCTAACGACTGAGCTAAAGAGCGCGAAGAAGTGAAGATAAAGTCGCGCATTTGAATGATGTCTAAGATTTCATCATCAGTTGGTGCGCGTCCTAAGTGTTCACTTAGAGCAGGGATATCCACTTCTTGAGCTAGAGCTTGTTCATTATAATTGCTTAAAGACGGACGAGGAATTACATTCCAGTTCGGGAATTTTTGTGCAATTTCCTCTAAACTTAAGGTGCGTTGACGCACATAGAAGTTTTTGAGGTTAATGCAGCGTCCCGACATTGCATCGTAAGAGTGACGACGATCAACACGCATTTGACGTTCAGCAGCATTACGCTCGATTTCAATTAAGGATGGTAAACCATCATTTTGACGCGAGAATACTGGTGATAAGTAGGTAAGCGTGTTATAGGTCGGGAAAGCTGAATAATAGTTAAAACTATCTGCATACCAGAATGCAGGGCTTTCGAGAAGTTCTGCATTTTCTATAATCGTCCGTTTACGGATTAAGTAGAAAGCCGAACCACCTGGATTAAAGATTGACATCTGGATTAATTTCGCTCGACCGTTATTTTGCGGTGGCGTGATACGTCCGAGCTCTAAAGCCTCACGTGAGGTTTCGCTCAGACTACCAACTTGGCGCAGCATCGTTTGGCGCGTATAGATGTAATCTGTATTTAAGCTCTCTTTATCATCTAAATATTTGAGTTGTGATAAGTAAAGTAGATTACTTAAGGCAATACCTTGACTCGGATAGAGAGATAAACTTTCGAGGAGTTTATTTACTACTTCATACCAGTCTGGAGCTAGTTGCACATCATCTTCGGCAATTAAAATAAACTCGTTTTCACCAATGTTTGGATCATGTAGCGCTTCGAGCATAATTGCACGATGTGAAAGCGTACAACCTATTTCACCAGGTGAAGCATAACGTCCAAAACGTTCTTTAAACTTCTCTTGATCGAAATTAGCTGCTAATTCTTCAGGAGTTAAGTTAGCTCCTGCTATAGCACTAAAGCGCGTAAATTCAGCTGTATTCGGTTGGTTATAGAAGTAATCAAGACGTTCTGGATTTTTATCCATATTGATTACATATTTGCGAATACCACGTAAATGATCGCGTACTCCTGCTTTAGCTTGCTCAATACTTGCCGCTACACGGGTTTTAATCCCTTCAGGATTAATGCCTGGTTTATAAGGTAAAGTATTTAACGGCGACGAATCTACAGGCGCTACTTTAGCTAGCGGACTACGCAGGGCAAATTGCTCTTGTTGCTCCGGACTAAGTTTATTTAGTGTTTGCTCTTTAGCTTTAAACTCGGCTTTTTCTTCGGACGTTAACGGTGTGCCGCGTACTTTAGTAATTTGTTTAGCCACTTTCTTCAGACGATCTTTCTCGTATTTAGCAGCTTGCTCAAAACTTGGGAAAGTAACCGCTGGTTTAGCAGCATACTTAGTTTTACTTGCTTGGACAGTTGCTTCTAAAGAAATGCGAGCTTCAACAAGGGCACTATCGAGTGTACTAGTTTCTTGCTCTTGACTAAGCGCAGGTAAGATAATCCCAGCATAGCCATAGAAGTAAGAAGAAGTATACTTATCTGGTCTGCGCTCTTTGCGTAACGGATCAAGCACATGACTACGCAGAGCAAAGAACGGCGGGAAAGTTAACTCTAAATTATTAAAGAGTAACTGACTAAAACGTTTAGCTTGTCCTGGTAAACGATGATACTCTGGATCAGCGTTAATTTGTGAGTGTGAACTCACATTTAAGTTATACATTTGGCGTAAATCATCTAGACTCGGGAAGTCTAAATAATTAAGACTAGGATGCCCGAGCATTAAGAAGTTTAATTCATTTGAGTTAAGAGGGTTAATACCATTGTTGGCTTTAATCATATAACTCAAACGTTGACGCCAATTTGGAGCTAACTCTTGATTAGCTCTCACAATTACTAGCCAGTCATTAGGTAAAAATGCCTTGTTATCTTTGCTGCGTCGAGCAATTTCAGTAAAGATATATGCCTGCTTCCATTCTTCAATATCTAAAACTCGCGCAATACGCTCGAATTTTAGCGGATTATAAGCAATTGGTTGATAATAAGCAGCAAGTTCTTCTTTAGTTAGACGATCTGGATTAGGGATCATTAATGGTTCAAAGTCATAAGCACTAGTGCCATTACGACTAAAGAACAGTCCTAATTCGGCCTCTTTACCTTCTTCGTAAACTACGTATTTATGCGTTTCGAGTGTGGCATCGTGATCGTTGTGCTCGGCTAGGGTAGTTGCACGAATAATACTATTTAAGTGATTTCGATCTTCAGAATAGTGTAATTTACTATGATCAGTTGTGTCTAAGTAGTCAATACATTCTTGGTTAGATTTATATGCTAACTCCGGATCAAAAGCACGACCAATACTTGGTAAACATTGCACAATACGATGCGTTAGATCTTCACCTAAGTAGTGACGAATATTAGCTAAAGGCTGAGAAATGGTTTTATGAGCTTGGGCAGCAGCTTGTTGCTCGGACTGTGCTTTTTTCCCTTTAGCTTTTTTAGGAGCTGGCTTAAGTGCATTGCTTTGAGCTTCTAGACGTGCCAGAATTTCTTGCGCTGCGGATTTTTTAATAAAGTAAGCGAACAGACCACTTTGTTTGAAATCAACGAGGCGTAAGTTGGTAATAAAATCATCGTAAACCACGTGATCGTGCGTAAAGAACTCGTTGTACTCGTTTTCGAGCGCAGAGTATCTCTGCGCTTGGTTAACTAATAAGTTAACCAAACTAACTTGTTCTACATCTACTTTAGATAACTCTTTACTTACTTGACGCGTTAAGTGGAATGTTAATTGTAGATATTTTGGCCAATCTGCTTCAAGCAGAAGATCGTCTTGCATTACTAGCACGAATTCATCTTCTTTGAGGTTGGCATTATTGGCAATGGCTTGCCAGGCAGCAATATGAGCTAGAGTTTGGCGTTTAACATAATTGTTAGCGACAATGACACGCTCTTGTTCACCAATGGTTAAGTGAAAAGGATGTTCATCGTAAGCCTGTTCATCAAACGCGAAGTTCGTAAGCTCGGTCAATTTAGCAGCCGAGTGAGCATAGATTTCATGACCTTCACCAGCTAATAAATAGCGAGTAAAAGGCTGTTGCATAAAAGCATTAGTCATACCATCAGCCCCCATGTGAATCACATAGCTAGGCGTATTAGCAATGACTTCCGCTAATTGGTAATAGACTTTAGTTTTTTCTTTGACGTTGTATGTCATATTTTTAGTAGAGACGGTGAGTTTAACTAAACTACAAAATTAAGTATCCCTTTTAAGCCCTTATAAATAAGGAAATCATAGGGAAACAATTAGAAAAATTTAGGTATAATTTAGGTTTTAGATCTGATTATATATGGTTTTGCCTATCCACGACGAGAAAGTTGTGGTTGCTAGGTAATTCTGAAACTAAATTATGACTTTAGTTCTGAATGGCAGCCTTTTAAAATATTCTACATGTCAGACTATCAAGAATAGCTCAAGTAGAGCCAAGATAAAATCATAATTCTCTCCTAATATTTTAGCCTAAATCCATATAACCACCGCTACGAAATAAGCCTCCACTTCATAATTAATGAAGGCAACCTCACGATTAACAATAATTATGCTCTAAACTAAGTTAACAACTAACATATTAACTACCATAAGGTACTTATTCACTAACTGAGCTGTACCTCAAATTTAAGATACTTATTCACTAACTGAGTTGTACCACTAATTTAAGATAATTATTCACGAAACTAAGGTAACTATGCAAATCCAACCTATAGGTTATATTCAAACGCTGTTAACAGGTAAGTTTTCTGTACCACGACAAGGTAATTTAATTAGCGAACTATATAGTTGTATTCGCCTAGTTAAACCTTACAATAATCCTCAAGCGGTCGAAGAATTAGAGACCTTTAGTCATCTTTGGCTAATTGGTTATTTTCATGCAAATGCCCATGCAGATAATGAACTACGTCTTAAAGTTCGCCCTCCAAGATTAGGAGGGAATAAAAAAGTAGGGGTCTTTGCCAGTCGTAGTCCTTTTCGTCCCAATAATTTAAGTTTGTCTTTAGTTAAGCTGGAACAAGTAATTTATCATGCTGAAAGTAACGAGCTACTAATTGTAGTTTCTGGATGTGACTTAATCGATCAAACCCCGATTATTGATATTAAGCCTTATATTCCCTTTGCAGATAGTCCAATTCTTGGACAAGAAGTACGTAGTGGCTACGTAAGTACTCTTGCTCAAGATTTACAAGAACCAGAAGCAAAGCAAGATAACGAAGAGGATAATTTTACGCAGCAAGGAATTGGTATTAATCTTGGTACATCCCAAGCTACTTTCCCTGCATTTAATAATGTAGTGTGGAACGTCGATGAGGAAATCTTAGCTAACTTAGCTTTAAGTCTGGTAGATTTAGATTATTTACCCTCTACACAAAATCCTCAAGAAGCTAGTTTGCATAAGCATGAGTACTTGCAAAGAATTCTCTTTAAACTCTTAGCTCTCCACCCTCAACCAGCCTATAAAAAAGATAAGACCTTACAAATGGGCATGGAGTTTGCCGGTTTAGAAGTTCAATGGCAATGTAGTGAATTTACATCCGAGCATGCTTTGTGGCAGACTTATCTTGATAAGCTAAAAAGCAATGAACGTAAACTTGCAGAACAAGAGTTGTCTCCTTATGAACTTGCAGAACCAAAATCTGCTGGATATGAACTTGAAGAAACTAAAACTACAATAACTACAACGGATAATCCAGTTACAGTTAAGCAAGCCAAAGACTTATCCCTCTTTGCCCAAGACAAAGCTAAGCTTTCTTTAATTACCATAACCTACATTGGATACAAGTAGTTGAGATAAGTATTAGCTGTACTATTAAAGCTTCAATGCTAAGAAGCGACACTATAGGAAAAAGAACTCACTCATAATTAGAGTATTTCTTGGCTTTTAGCTATGAGATTTCGATTTGTTTCGCTGGTAAAAAATAATTAAACATAGCTATGGTTAGCCTGCTATAATGTCAAGCCTTTAATCCCTAGTGTATTTTGTATTTCTAGATGTTTTTAAATTATCGCTAGTGACAGTGAAAGATTATTTTTAAGGGAGATCATTTTTGTAAAAGATTGTCTCTTTGGGTTGTATCACCTTATTGAATTTTAATTTTTTACCTACTCCCTTTTCTAGTAAATAGCTAAGAGAAAATCGCCTTAAATTTAGGTATCGCTGCTTGAGTGCTTTCTTACTAGTTATTTTCTGCAATTTGGTAGGAAATAATTGCGCAATAACTGCAAAATCTAAGCTTAAAACGGTCACCAGACAAGGTTTAAGCGTCAAATTAAGACTTTGTTAAAAATATTTCAGAGATACATATAAATTTTTTATATAATACGCGGGGTAAAAATTAGGTTAATTTTTGTTGAAATATTTTTCTTAATCTTTTGACAGAAATTAGCAGCTTATTTTCAGGACTTGGTTTATTTATTACCAATTTAATAGCAATCAGGCTAAGAAATTTTTAGACTTTATTGCGCTAATTATTTTGCGAAATCTTGACTAGTTACTAGTCATTATTTCAAAAACTTATCTTGCAAATTATTTTTGCAGATAAGACACAGAGAAGTTGAACAAATCATGACACAAGAACAAGTTAAACGTGGTCGTGGTCGTCCAAGAAAAGACCAAACCGCAGCTAAAGCTGTAGTATCACCAGCAAGTAATACTGTAGTTACCGATGTTAATGTTGTGGCTACTCTTGCTGATGCTCCTAAAAAACGTGGACGCAAACCTAAAGCTCTTACTGAAGCTCTAGTTGCAGCAGCTGCAGCTAATGCAGCTGGAACTACAGCTCCAGAAGCAGATGCAAGTGCAACTAAAGTTGTCCACTCATTTAAACCAAAACGTGGTCGTGGTCGTCCACGTAAAGATGAAACTCTTGTTCAAGAAGCAAGTGAAGAAACTACAGCTACTAAAGCAGCATCTCCAAC
Organism: Psittacicella hinzii; assembly: GCF_003585935.1. Classification (GTDB taxonomy): domain Bacteria; phylum Pseudomonadota; class Gammaproteobacteria; order Enterobacterales; family Psittacicellaceae; genus Psittacicella; species Psittacicella hinzii. The sequence continues at coordinate 26,846 of NZ_NRJG01000052.1, read as the reverse complement.
AAAGGCAACAAAAGCGACAAAAGCAACTAAGCCTTTATCGCTTGATGATGACGATTTATTCGTACCTGAAATTGAAGATGAAGAAGATTACGAAGAAGATACATTAGATGATGATTTTGACGAGTTCGAAGAAGAAACTCCGAAAAAAGGTAAGAAAAGCAGTGTATCTTTTGATGATGACGATGTAAGTGACGATAACTTTGATGATAATTTCAATGACCTATTAGGTGATGATCACTTAACACGTGATCTAGCTGATGTGGTAATTGAAAAAGAAATCGTACCTTATACTGAACGTGAAATCGTACGTATCGAATCAAATATTGACCAAAAATCATACCAAGCTACTGCTAAGTCATTAGAAACCTTAGGTATTAAACCTTATCAATTTGAAGGTGATGAAGACGATTACATGAATCCTCGCCAATTAGATCATATTAAAAAGATCATTATGGCAACTCGTGAGTCTTTATTACGTCAATTAGATGAAACTAAAGAAGCTTGGGCGGAAGAAAAAGGTCAATATGCTGATGAAGTAGACCAAGCAGATCACGAATCTGATTTTGCGATTACTTTACGTAACCGTGACAGAGAACGTCGTCTAATCTTAAAATTAGATAAAACTTTAACACGTATTGAAAACGATCCTGACTTCGGTTATTGTGATCGTTGCGGTGATGAAATTGGGATGCGTCGTTTAGAAGCACGTCCAACCGCAGAATTATGTATTAACTGTAAAGCTAAAGCCGAAATCCATGAAAGACAACAAAAAGGCTAAAGCTTATACGGAAAACTAGCCAAGTTTAGTCTCTAAACTAGCCACGTTTATCCGCAAATGTTTGATTGATTTTTTTAACTTAAGAGTAAGGTGTAAGAGCTTTACTCTTTTTTTATTGTTTTGGTATCATTTGGATCTACCGCATGAGACTACTGCAATTTTTAGTGATCCTCTATTGCTTGGGAGTATTGCGTCTTTTGCTAAAAGGATCTACTATTAAATTGTGGATTTAAAATATAATTTTTCCTAGAAATAGCGTACAATATAAACATGAAGTTCTTGTAGCTATAAGCTGGCAATAATAAAAACTTTAACTATGAGCTACAAATACAGTATTACCCCTAGGTAAAGGCTGCACTTAGTTAGGAGTAAGCATGGCTTTATCAGATTATATTCCTGGATTTATAGTGACTTTATGTCTCTATATTCCAGCAGTGCTTTGTCACTATTATTACCGTAGATTTAATTTATTTAGTGCTTGGATGACCGTATTTCGTCTGATTATTGATATAGCGACGGTTGTCCTGTTGATATATTTTGGATTCTTTATCTTCTTTAGTTTAGATAACATCCCGATGTTGCTGATGTATGCACTTGGCTTTATTACCATAGTGTTTTTCTATTTTGATACAAAGCTCTAAGCAAGGGATAAGTTTAGCTGGGTATTAGTTTGTTCTTACAACGATATATACATAGTTTGAAGAAACTAACTTTCGACAATTTTCTTGAGCTGGATTGGCTAAGTAAGAAAAATAGAGTATAATACCTCGCATAATCATAAACTCCAAAAGTAAGAGAAGTTTAAAATTATGACAATAAAACCTGTAGCTTTAGATAAAATGTACCGTTTACTTAATCACGGTCCAGTAACTATGTTATCGGCTAAGCATCACGATGATGTTGATGTTATGTCTGCAGCATGGGTACAAATGTTAGACTTTGATAAAGTAAGCATGGTAGTTGATTCAGCAACCTATACCCGTAAACTTTTCACTAAATCAGGATACGTGGTAGTTCAAATACCAACAGCGCAACAAGCAGCTTTAGTATTAGCCGTAGGTTCAAATACTAAAAATACTAATCCAGCTAAAGTAACCCAAGCTGGAGTAGAGTTTGTGCATATCGAAAATGCCGATGATCATCCTTTTGTAGCAGGAGCTGCTGCTTGGTTGTTAGTCAAATTAATCGACGAACTGGAAATGGCACAAAAATACGACTTGTTTATTGGACAAGTAGTAGGTGCTTGGGCTGATGATCGTGTCTTTAGAGATGGACACTGGGAACTTGAAAGCGTGTCTGATTCTTTACGTCCTATTCACTATGTAGCAGGTGGACAATTCTATCTCACAGGTAAAAGCTTGTTTGTAAAAGTACCTCATGCTATGGGTGAAAACACTGAAGATTAGCTAGAATTATCAGCACTCGTAAGTTTACAAAATATAGTACAAACTAAGGCTCGGCAAAATGCCGAGCCTTGTGCGTTGCTAAAATTAGCGATATGCTGCAAATTGTACAGGATCTAAAGTTGCTAAACGAGCACTTAGAACTGTAATTAAAGCTTCTAAGCCTACTTGATCTTCTGCACTAAAGCGTTCAAATAACGGACTATCTAAATCTAGTACTCCGATAACTTGTTGTTCGACAAGCATCGGGATCACTAACTCAGAGTTTGAAGCAGAGTCACAGGCAATATGTCCTGGAAATTCATGCACATTAGCAATGCGTTGGGTAGTTTGCGTTGCGGCTGCAGTGCCACAAACTCCTTTACCCCAGGCAATACGATTACATGCAGTTTTACCTTGAAATGGTCCAAGATAAAGAGTATTTTCAGGGACATGAGTTAGGTAAAAACCTGCCCAGTTTAAATCTTTAAGACTAGAGTAAATTAGCGCAGCAATATTACTTAACAGACTAGTTAAATTAGTCTCGGCAGCGGCAAAATTTGCAGCTTGCTTTACTAAAATACGATAGTTTGAGTTGAGAGATGATAAGTCAACGGTTGCTAACAGACGTTCAACATCCGCTTGACTAGCTTGAGTCATTGACATAGAAATACAATAATTGAGAGAAGTTAAAATAGGAAAAGCTTAGACTAAAATAGCTAAACTAGAATTTATTTTAGCGAAAATTTCTTAATTTTGTAAAGAATATTTTATGCGTTTTTTAGACCGAATGCCGTTCAAACTCTTGTTTATTTTTACATATTACCTATGTTTACATACACCTCATATTTCTAGCCAAAGCTTGCTTTCAAATTGTGTTTGCGGTATCCCCAACAAAAAAGAGGAGCTAGGTCTTACCTAGCTCCTCGATCATACATATACATTACAACATTTATTTTAACAAGGAACACATAACTCTTGAAAAAAGAAAAATCTAAGAGTTTGCTTTATCCTAAAATTCTGTTACCTTTTGCGGGTGGATCTTTATTTTAGCACAGGTTGAACAATTTGCAAAATTTTTTTCACAAAAAAAAGCAAGGTTTTTTAACCTTGCTGGACTTCCAATATTAAAATAAGAGGAAATTATGAACAAAATGAATGGAGATTAGGCTTTTTTCAGAAATTCTGATTTTAAGCCAAATGCTTGACCGTCAATTTTACAGTCAATATCATGATCACCATCTACAAGACGAATGTTTTTTACTTTCGTACCTTGTTTTAAAGTGATGTTAGTACCTTTAACTTTTAATGGTTTAATTAAGGTTACGCTGTCACCATTTTGGAGAATGTTACCAAATGCGTCTTTCCATACTTTTTCACCTGTAGTTGCTGGTGCTGCATTTGGATCAAATGATTCGCCACACATTGAACAAACGTGTTGTGTACCATCAAAGTAAGTGAACTCTGATTGGCAATGTGGACATACGGGTTGATTTTCACTCATATGTTTTGCTAAATAAGATAATTAAAAGAAACCGGTAGTAATATCTGTTTAGTTTACACTCATGCAAGAGAATATTGCAATGCTCTAACTAAACTACGTTATCCCAACGGATTTAGATATTACGCTTGTGCTAAGAGGAAGAATACGATGAAAACTATTAGAGTTCTACAACTACTCTTAGATGGCTATGATTATAGCAGAAACTAAGGACTGAGGCAATTTTATTCTTAAGTATCAGAAGCTTGCATGAGATAGAGCTTGCTAATCTTTGTTGTTTTTTAACTTTAAGGGTAATCCCTTGTCTAAGATCTAAAGCTTAGGTGCGTTATTTTAAGTACCAATCACTAAAAATTAAGGTTGTCTTCACTGTGAGCGTTTAATTACGGATTACAGTTATTTTAGCCTTGGTGTTACAAGTTTAGCTCTCTCAAGTCTAGTTATGTCAAGTTTAGTTATCTTAAGTATAGTTATCTCAAGTTAAGCTCTTTCAAGTCAAGCTTTTTCAAGTCAAACTCTCTCTAAGTTGCATCTCAACTTGCACTAGATAAATGCGAACTCTGTACAACAAAGAGCATATTTTGATCCCTTAAGAGTACAAATCAGATATTTTAGGTACAAGAGTAGCTGCTTTTACAGTTTTCTCTATTTGAAGAGAGTATAATATGCCTTACGCGCAAATTGTGCGCTCCCCCAGTTTCTTAATTCCCCTGTAGGAGATTTAGTTTTCTTCTAACTTAGATTTTTAACGGTTATCTTACCGAGTGCATTTTATGATTAGCATTTTTGATATTTTCAAAGTAGGAGTAGGTCCTTCTTCGTCACATACTGTTGGTCCAATGGTAGCTGCATATAGATTTATGCAAGAAGTTGTTGAGCAACAAAAATTAGACGACCTAGCACAAATTAAAGTTGATATTTATGGTTCTCTCTCATTAACTGGTAAAGGTCACTTAACTGACGTTGCTGTAATGATGGGGTTAAAAGGTTTTTTACCAGATACGGTTGAAGTAGAACGTATTAGTGAATTCACTAATAGTATTAAAGCAGATGGTACATTAAAAATCTGGCATAACAGTAAAACGATACCGTTTATTTATGCACAAGATTTAGTGTTTCACCAAGACTTCTTACCTCGCCATGAGAATGCGTTAACCATTAAAGCATACGATGGCAAAGGTGAACTGTTACACCAAAACACTTACTACTCAATTGGTGGTGGTTTTGTGGTAACTGATAAAGACTTTGATGTGCCTGAAGAAGCAACGGTAAAAGCACCATATGACTATCAAAGTGCTGAAGACTTACTACGTCATGCTGATGATAATGGCTACTCACTCTATTACATTGCTAAGCAAAACGAACTTAGCTTACGTTCAGAAGCTGAACTAAGCAACTACATTAATACTATTTGGCAAGTAATGAGCGATTGTATTAATCGTGGTATTTATACCGAAGGTTTATTACCAGGACCATTAAAAGTACGTCGTCGTGCTCCTGGTTTACGTAAACTACTCGAAGCCGATATTATGCGAGGCAATAACGATCCAATGTACGCTATGGATTGGTTAAACTTATATGCTTTTGCGGTTAATGAAGAAAACGCAGCTGGTGGTCGAGTAGTAACAGCTCCAACTAATGGTGCTTGTGGAATTGTGCCTGCAGTAATTTCATATTACGGTAAGTTTTATGGTCACTTAACTCCAGAAGTTCTTGAACGTTACTTCTTAGTAAGTTCTTTAGTTGGTTCGCTCTACAAAATGAACGCCTCAATTTCAGGAGCTGAAGTAGGATGCCAAGGTGAAGTAGGAGTTGCTTGTTCGATGGCTGCGGCTGGACTAGCTGAAGTACTTGGTGGTACACCAACGCAAGTATTTATTGCCGCTGAAATTGCGATGGAGCACAATCTTGGTTTAACTTGTGATCCTGTAGGGGGACAAGTGCAAATCCCATGTATTGAACGTAATGCTATTGCTGCAGTTAAAGCAGTAAATGCGGCACGTATGGCTTTACGTCGTAATACCAACCCTACAGTTTCTTTAGATAAAGTTATTGAAACTATGTACGAAACCGGTAAAGACATGAGCTCAAAATACCGTGAAACCTCAATGGGTGGTCTAGCAATTAAGATTACAAATATTTGTGCCTAAGCACTTGAACAAACCTCTAGGATCTCTAGAGGTTTTTCTCATGTTAATCTGGAAGCTAAATTCTTATTTAGACGCTAAATTCAGATTTGGGCACGAAATTTAAGAGGCTGAATATTGGGTTTTGGGTACAGCTCAAACAGAGTAAATAGTAGCTAGTTTAGTTAATCTTTGGTGATATATTGGAGAATCCTTAGTAAGGCATAAGCCAAAATTGCTATTTTTACCGAAACTCCACTAGCAAAATACGCAAAAGACGAAGATTTTAACTCAAAGCTTAGAGTTTACTGGTATGATAATAACGCTAGCTCTGCAAAGTTTAAAGCTTACTTCTTCCTTGAACAGACTCAAGTACTTTTCAAGAACTTTATTAAGTACTTTTAGCAAGTACTCTTTGTAAGACCTTATAGTCTGAAGAAGATACAATTAATTAGGCTTTTGCCTAATTGATTGCTATAATAGGCTCTTACTTTGTGGAACTAAGTAGTTTATGCCTTTAAGGCACAAATTTTCCTCCTCTCTAATTTGATTGACAATTTAGGTAAGCAAGTTATGCTAAGGTGGGATCACCTCAGATTATCTTAACTATGCACCTAGAACTTACATTGGAGTCTCTACGCTGGGGATCATGACGGGAGTCACATCAAAACAGCACCGAGAATAATCGATGCAGAAATTAACTTTAACTCGCTTAACTCCACACAAGCAAACTGATTATTGGACAGTGTGTGAAGTGGAAAAACTCTTTGAAACTCCTTTTTTGGAGTTAGTGTTTGAAGCTGGACGTATTCATCGTGAACACTTTAATCCTCAAGAAGTCCAGCTTTCAACTCTTTTAAGTATTAAAACTGGTGGCTGTCCTGAAGATTGTACCTATTGTCCACAATCAGCTCGTTACCACACTGGAGTGCAAAACGAAGAGCTTCTAGGTAAAGAAGAGATCGTTAATAAAGCTAAATTAGCTAAATCTAAAGGTGCTACTCGCTTCTGTATGGGTGCTGCATGGCGTGGACCAAAAGAAAAACACATGCCAATGTTACGTGAAGCTATTGCTGAAGTAAAAGCTTTAGGGATGGAAGTATGTGGAACGTTCGGTATTCTTGAAGAAGGTCAGGCTGAACAATTAAAAGAAGCTGGTTTAGATTACTATAACCACAATCTTGATACTGCACCAGAGCACTACCAAAACATTATCACCACCCGTAAGTTTGATGATCGTATTAATACTTTAGGTAAAGTACGTAATGCAGGTCTTAAAGTATGTTGTGGTGGGATTATCGGTCTAAATGAAAGCCGTAAAGAACGTGCTGGTCTATTAGCTAGTTTAGCTAATTTAGATCCGCATCCAGAATCAGTGCCAATTAACCAACTAGTAAAAGTTGAAGGTACACCTCTGTTTGAAGCCGAAGATTTAGACTGGACTGAATTTGTACGTACGATTGCCATTGCACGTATCTTAATGCCAACTTCGCATGTACGTCTATCAGCAGGTCGTCAACAAATGCCTGAAGCAATGCAAGCTTTATGCTTTTTAGCTGGAGCAAACAGTATTTTCTATGGCGAAAAACTCTTAACGACCGCAAACCCAGATAATAATTTCGATGCGCAATTACTGTTCAAACTAGACATGAAACCAGAAGGTTCAGATCTAGACTTTGCGACCATTTTAGAGCAACAAGAACAAGAAATGTCTGCTTACATTGCTGAAAATGGTACAGCCGAGCTTGAACATACTTTAGCGCATGCACACGGACACATGAGTCATGGACAAACAACTGGCGGCTGTGGCGCTGGTTGTGGTTGTAGCCATGAACAACAACCTCTTTCTTCTAGCACTTCTGCTAGTAGTCAAGCCGACGATCCAAGTGTAGGTCATTATAAAGCCCTATAGGCGGAACGTCATTTATTAACGAATTTGGTTTTAACTTAGATAAAGCCAAGTTTTAAGCAATTACTAAAGCTCATCTTAGGATGAGCTTTTTTAATACGTAAAATCCCTACAGCGTAAACTGTAGGGATTTATTTTAAGTCGACTTAATAACAAATGAGATGAGCTTAGCTTATTTAGATAAACCTAAAGCAACTTGTTCTTCAACGGCTGTGCTATAGCCAACCCATTTAGCACGGCAGTAAGAACGGAAGGTTTCAATAGTCCACATCCATAGACCTGTACCAATGATTTCAGAGATAAAGCCTTGGATATTGAAGTCAGCTGGAATGCCGATAATTGGGAACACTACATAGTGTGCACCAAGAGCTACGGCATAACCATAAACAAAACCTTTTAATAAGCGGAATTTAGGTAGGATTTCAGCTACTACACAGTAAACTACCGCCATCACTACTGAGAATAAGTAGTGTACTAAGTTACCACCATAGTTAAGACCGTGACCTAATCAAGTGTATGTCATGTGTTCAGTTGAAATACCAAATAAACCTAAAAATTCAACTGGAGGTGGTACAGCACCAGGTAAACGAGGTGGTAAAACATCTTCCCAACCTGATTTTAATGCTGCTGACATTAAACCTGCAATAATCCCGATCACTAATAGCATAAATAAGTGACGCGCTCTAGGATTTGTACGCTCAAATAAGTTCATAAATGCTCCTAAAATCAATCTGATTTTATGTGTGTTTAAATGTAAATAGACTCATATGCCAACCTAAGGCATACAATAATTATATCTGTAGTAATTTCTAAATGCAATTTAAGAATGAGGCAATGCTAGAAGGCTAACTTTTTGCTTTTGCTGCTCTTGAATTTAAAATTGAGCGTGAGTGTAACTTGCTGTTGCTTACTTCCGGTTAAGTTTGCTTGAGATAATTGCATGCCAAAGACAAATATCTCTAAATGATCATTATCGTTTCATAAGTACGTATATATAAATCGGTTGTTGAGTAAAGTTAGATTACTAGGGGTTAATATTGCGTTCCTAACTTGCTTAAAAATTACACTAGGTTTATCCCTACTAAAAGGTAAGAAATCAATTTTTAGACGACAAATATTTATTTAAATATCTGAATTTTGCAACAAAATAAAACTTACAATATTTGTGTCAGAATTTAGAAAAAGAACACTTTAAACAATAAATTCAACATAAGAAATGATTATTGCAGTGTAAAAACCTCTTATTTTGCTAAATAGCAGTGTAAATAGAGAGATTATGAAGATATGATGGAGATATGTTGGAGAGATTATGAAAAGATGATGAAGAGATGAAGTTTTGGTTATGGTTTAAGGGTATGAAAAAGATCCTTAGTCTTGGAATTACCAAGACTAAGGATCGGGTAGGTAAAATTTTAAAATAGATAACTTTAAAGTAGATAAACTAGTTCAAGTTTACAATTTAAAAGCGAGCATTGAACAGAAGTTAAAACCTTGTTGCCAAATCACTACTTTAAAACCAATCTCTTCTAAACGACGTAAATGCTCAGGTAAACTATCAAGAATCATTACATTCTCAATGGCATTACGTTTACGTTCGATTTCGAGCATGGAGTAGCCATTTTTGGCTTTAAAAGCCCAATGTAAATGACAAATCTCATGTTCTAATTGGGGATCAGGATTAGTAAACTTCTCACTAAGAATTAACACTCCACCATGATTTAAACCTTGGTAGATGCGTTGTAACTGTTCATAACGCTTTTCAGGGTTTAAGAACTGGAGGACAAAATTCATAACCACTAAACTAGCATTATGAATATCTACTTGTTCAATGTCTTGAAGTAAGAATTGCGTAGGGTAAGGGCTAGTGTAACCTGCGAGTTTGAGCTCGGCGCGTTTAATCATTGCCGGACTATTATCTACGGCATAGAAAGTTACGTTTTGCGGAACTGCACCTAAATTTTCAGGTTTAAGAGGCAAGCTTTGACGTAAAGCAAAGGTCATAGCTCCTAATGAGCAGCCTAAATCATAGACATTAGAGTTATCGGTTATATATCTATGTCCGAGTAAGGGTAAGTTTTCAAGGATCGGTTCATAAATTGGCACCGATCTTTTGATCATATCTGGAAAGACTTCAGCTACTAAATCATTGAACTGAAAATCTCCAGGAATATCTTGTTGTGCGTAAATATTGTCACGTGCCATAAGAAATTTTTAACGATTAATCAGGGGTATTTGTCACTCTTGCAAATACGACCCACTATTATAGCACAGGCATAATCAGCTAAACTTATGCGAAACAAATTGCAAGTTTGTTAGTTTGTATAATTTTTGGGGTACAGCTCAATGCTTTTTGATGAGTAGGAATTAGATTTTAAGTTAAGAGGAATAACCTAGAACAACCTCGAGTTGTGCTTAAAATTGCGTTAGCTATTTATGATATAATTTAAGGCGGTGTTTTTAGCAAAATTTACAGTCTAAAATTCCAATTTTTTCTGTTTAATATTATTAGTTTAATGTTATTAAAAAAGGTATAACAGCATGCGCTTATATTGTGGTAATGTTACTAAAGCTTATGAAGGTCAAGTAGTAACGGTAAATGGCTGGATTGATCGTAATCGTAACTTAGGTGGGATGTGCTTCTTAAGTCTACGTGACCGTGAAGGTATCGTGCAAGTGTTTATTAAACCAGAAGCCGAGTTCTTCGATCGCGTATCAAGATTACATCCAGAATCTTGTATTAAAGTTGTAGGTAAAGTAATCGCTCGTCCAGAAGGACAAGTGAACCCAGAGATGAAAACTGGGGAAATCGAAATTGAAGCTTTAGAAGTAGAAGTGTACTCTGAAGCTGATGTAATGCCTCTAGACTACAATACAGATGTACCAGAAGAATTACGTCTAAAATATCGTTACTTAGATTTACGTCGTCCAGACGTACAACGCCGCTTTATGGTACGCCACAAAGCAATGCAAGTTACACGTGCTTACTTAGTAGAAAACGGTTTCTTAGAAATTGAAACTCCGTTCTTATGTAAAGCAACTCCAGAAGGTGCACGTGACTACTTAGTACCTTCACGTGTGAACAAAGGTAAGTTCTACGCTCTACCACAAAGTCCACAAATCTATAAACAATTATTAATGGCAAGTGGTTTTGACCGCTACTTCCAAATTGTTAAATGTTTCCGTGATGAAGACTTACGTGCAGACCGTCAACCAGAGTTTACACAAATCGACTTAGAAACTTCATTCTTAGACGGTCAACAAGTACGTGATATTGCTGAAGGTCTAGCTCGTCGTTTATGGAAAGAGATCTTAAATTATGATCTACCAAAATTCCCAATGATGAGTTATGACGATGCAATGCGTGATTATGGTTCTGATAAACCAGACTTACGTAACCCATTATTATTAAAAGACGTAAATGCTGCGTTTGCGCAAGTAGAATTAGAATTCTTACGTGTATCTGCTAACGACGCTAAATCTCGTGTAATTGCAATTAAAGTTCCTGGTGCAAGTGCAAATATCAGCCGTAAACGTATTGATGAGTACACGAAACAAATGAACTCATTAGGTTTAGGTGGTCTAGCGCACTTTAGCGTAGTAGATAAAGCAAGTGCAAACGTTAAAGGTTCAATTGCTAAATTCATTACTCCAGAAATCTTTGCGCAATTAGATGCTACTTTAGAACTAGCAAATGATGACATTGTCTTCGTAATTGCTGACAAAAAAGATTTAGCAACTAAAGCTGCAGGTGCATTACGTATCCGTTTAGGTCGTGATGAAGGTCTAGTAGACTTCAACTCATTTGCACCTCTATGGGTTGTTAACTTCCCAATGTACGAAATCGATGAAGAGTCTGGTGCTTTAATTGCTGCGCACCACCCATTCACTTCACCATTAGAAGGTACAGTTGAGTATTTAGAGAATACTCCAGTATTAGATATCCGTGCGGATGCATGTGATATGGTGATTAACGGTTTTGAATGTACATCAGGTTCAGTACGTATTTACAAACAAGATTTACAAGCTAAAATCTTTGAATTAATCGGTATTGATCACGACGAACAACGTGACAAATTCGGTTACTTATTAGATGCGTTCAAATATGGTGCACCACCTCACGCAGGTTGTGCGTTCGGTTTTGACCGTATTGCAATGTTATTAACTGGTACAGAAAACATTCGTGACGTAGTTGCTTTCCCGAAAAACAACCAAGCACAATGTTTAATGACAGATTCTCCTTCTTATGCTGCAGATAAAGCCCTTGAAGAAGTTGCAATCGACGTAGTACCAAAATATAAAGTACATCGCGATAAATAGTAAACCTTAATCGAGCTAGCACTTAATTTGATCGTACTTAGCTAGATAGTACTTAATTAGTGAGTAATTAACTACTTAATTAGCTATTACAGAACTAGCTAGATTTAACTATTTATTGTCGCTAAGCAAGTTAACTGGTTTAACTTGCTTAGCTCTCATATTTCATTTTTAACTCCCAATATAAGGTTGAGAAAATGGCAGGTCATAGTAAGTGGGCTAATATTAAGCATAAAAAAGCAGCCCAAGATGCTAAAAGAGGTAAAATCTTTACCAAAATCATTCGTGAAATTACCGTAGCTGCAAAATTAGGTGGCGGTGATGTAGGTTCAAACCCACGTTTACGTACAGCAGTTGATAAAGCTTTATCGAACAACATGACCCGTGATACCATTAACCGTGCTATCGAGCGTGGTACTGGTGGCGGTGAAGGTTCGAACATGGAAACAATTATCTATGAAGGCTATGGTCCAGGCGGCACAGCAATCATGGTTGAATGTTTAACTGATAACCGTAATCGTACAGTATCAGAAGTGCGTCATGCTTTTACGCGTTTAGGTGGTAACTTAGGTACAGATGGTTCTGTGTCTTACCTTTTCACTAAACGTGGTGTGTTCACTTTTGAAGAGACAAACGAAGAAGCGGTAATGGACGCGGCACTAGAAGCTGGTGCTGAAGACATTATCGATTACGGTGATGGTACAGTAGAAGTTTACTGTGCATGGGAAGGCTTTAACGAAGTGCGTGATGCTTTAGAAGCTGCAGGTTTAAAACCAGCACAAGCGGAAATTGCGCAAATTCCTTCAACTAAAGTAAACTTAGATTTAGACGCTGCGGCAACTTTTGTGAAAATGATCGATCATTTAGAAGATCTAGATGATGTACAAGAAGTTTTCCACAATGGTGAAATCTCTGACGATATTGCTGCACAACTAGACATGTAAGAAAGTGCAACTACATATTTCATGTAGTTAATAATAACCCCTACAACATGATAGTTGCAGGGGTTATTTCGTACTATTTAAGTGAATAGAGTATTTCTATGACGATAATTATAGGTCTTGATCCCGGCTCAATAAATACGGGATATGGCATTATTCGTAAAGAAGGCTCAAAAATCGAATATATTACTTCTGGGGTAATTAGCGTTAAAGGTTCGGATATTAATGCGCGTTTACCACTTATTTACACGCAATTGCAAGAAGTAATTGCAACCTACCAACCCGAGCATATGGTGATCGAGCAAGTATTTATTGCCGAGAACCCACAATCAGCCATCAAACTTGGCATGGCGCGAGGCATTGCCATCTTAGCAGCCTCATTAGCTGGTGCAACTATTTTTGAGTTAAGTGCGCGGCAAGCGAAAAAGTTTGTTACAGGTTCAGGTGGGGCTGGTAAAGAAGTCGTAAATAAGATGGTATGTCGCATTTTAAAACTGACGCAAAAGCCTAAACTCGATGCTTCCGATGCTTTAGCTTTAGCCATTGCTCATGCTAATACACACAATACGCGAATGATGATTCATAAGCAACAAGAGCGTTTAGGTTTATTTGATGCGGCAACCCAAAGACGGATTATTGATAACTCCTTAAATCGCGAAACTCTAGCTCATAGTTTTTCATCTAAAACTACGCAACTTTTTAAAGAAGAGTTAGTTAAAGCTGAACTAGGCAAATCGACTTTAGCCAAAGCCGAACTAAGTAAAGCTGGATTAATGCCTAAACGTAAGTTAGCTAGTTTTACCGCTTCAGCACCAAATGCAGAGGCTAGTCATGCCGCTTCAGCACTAAATGTAGATGCTGGTCAATCCACTAAAGTAACTAACCCAGTAAAAGAGCAAGTTGAATTAGCCAACATTCATATTCGTGATGGACGGATGCAATTAAAATCCGGTAAAGATTCAAATCGCGCTAAACTAGAAGCAAAGATAAAAAAACTGCTAGAAGCAAAAAACCGAAATTAGAGCCCTATATGTCATATCGCTTTTATTTATATTTTTTATTAACCGTGGCTGCTTGTGTCCTGTTTTTCTACTTAGGTAGTCCTAAGATTAATGCCAAGATGTGGTATTACTCTTTAGGTTATACCGTGGGTGAACAAGGATATTGGCGTCTGGGTAAAGATTACTTTTTCATGTATGCCACAACTTATGTCCTTTCAATGGTAGCGACTTTTGTGAGCTTTGTGCTCTGGAAAGGTAAGTCGTTTAAACCATTACAACTAGTAGTGTTTTTTGTTTGGGCATGTATTTTTAGTTGGTTATACAATAACTTTATCCTTTACGGACATAACTTAAAACAATTATGGGATATCCCATATTTAAGTTTGATTAATGCTTTAGTCTTAGTGTTAATTAATGCTGGAGCATATTTAAGTCAACCTTCGTCTGACACTAAATTTAGTGAATGGCGCAACATTACTTTCTTAACTGTTGTATGTAGTGCAGTAATGTTTGCTTTCCAAGGTAATGCAGTTGTAGCGCTAATGATGGATTCTTATCCTTTATTAGGAATTGTAATGTTCCTTGCTTTAGGAGCAATACTACAAGTAGTAGCTACTTTAGTGACTACTCTGTACATTAAGCTTTTAGGTGCTCGCTTTGAGAAATCTAAGTATGGTAAACCTAAAGAAGATCTAGCTCAAACTAACGCAACGAATGAAGTTGTTGAGAGCGATGAGAATGACTCAAGTAAGGCTGACAATACAAGTAGTAACTTAGAAGAGCAAAGTCAAACTGTAGTTGCTAGTGCTGAGAAAGCTGCATAGCGAGAAACTGTTGCAGTGCAAGAAACAACAGTAGCAAAACAAGAAACTGCTGTAGATTCAGAAACAAAAACTCCGGTAGCAGATGCTCAAGTGGCAAAAGCTCCAGAGGTAACTACTGTACAAGAAGCAACTACACAAGAAGTAAAAGCTCAAACTAAAGCTGTAGATCTTACAAAAGCTTCTAAACAGCATATAACTGATACAACAGTTAACACACAAACAACAGAAACTCCTAAGGTAAATCTACAAAAAGCAACCAAGGATTAAGGTTGTTGAAGTTGTTGAAGCTAGTTTTGGATTACAGCTCACTCTATTTTTTAGAAGTAACGCAGATACAGTTAAAGATAGATTGATATTTTCATAAAATTGCAATCATTAGTAAAAATCCCCTATTAAGCAACGAGCAAAATCGAAGCTTAAAGGGGATTTTTCTTATGTGCTTTAGCTTAGCTGCATAGTACTTAACTTATAGTGAGGAGACAGACATAGCCCAGAGAATGATCTATCCGTTGTTGAGTTGCTAAGATCGTATATGGTAAAATTAAGATGTAGCTCAAACTAGTTATGTAGCCATAACTTAGCAGAGCAAACGCAATATCTTGTCTCAACTAAAAATTCAATATCCTGGTACTTAAGTGACCGCTGTAAAGATATAGCAAGTTCTCACCCAAGTCTCCGCTACAGTAACAAATAATTTTAAGCTACGATAATTTATTAAATGAAAACTTAAAATTTAACAAGAGTGATTTATGCAAAATTATTTTTTACCGTTGTTGGCTTTGGGGGCTCTGATATCGATTATTGGTGGTGCTATATACCTTGAAGATTTGTCACATGTGTTTTATTATCTATTTAATTATGACTTTAATAGTTTAAGATTTGTAGATCGACTAACTGTATACACATATGCTGAATCTTTTATCTGGACATGCTTAGTGTCGTATCTAGTCACTTTTAAATTACGTAAGAGAGAATCTCCTTGGACTTATCCTATATTGATCCTTTGTACCGTAATAATGTCCCTAGCTATTGCTAACGCTTGGATTATGAAATTTTATGGTAACTTTGATTTAGAGAAGTTTATAACTCTTTCTATCATCTTAGGTATAGCATTAACATATTTAATGCTTACTTACGATTATGCACTCAGTACACCTTTTGAAGCGAATGAATTCATGAAATCTATTGTTTTATTAACCTTTGGGGTAATTATTTATTCAATAGCCGTAAGTATAGCAAGTCCAATTGTACGTATTCATGGATATCCAGACTATGCATTGGTTTTAGTTAAGAATTGGGTTTATGTCTTTGTATTGTTTGCTGTAGTTAAGCTCATTAAAGGTATGAGATCTTAAAAAGATTAAACAAAGATAACCAAGAATATTCTGAAGTAGAAATCTCTGCGTTCTTAGCATATTTATCTAACATTCGTTTATCATCTACTACTGAATGTCAGTAAAAAGTTAATTAATTTTTCTTGACCTCGAGATTACTCTCGGGGTCTTCTTCACTGCAAAAATCCCCTTACTTTGATATACTACTAAGCACACAAACAATCAAATTAACAACAATCCGAATTGAATTTTATGACTAAAACTGCAAGACCTGCTAAGCCATTAAATTTTATGTATCCTTTTTTCCTAACTTTTGTGTTAGGAGCTGGGGGAATGATTATTTGGTCGCATATAATGCAACCTTATACTTGGCAAAGTGTTCGTCTCTTCTTTTTATCGATCGCAAATGTAGAATTTAGCGGGATGTTTAGCTTATTCTTCTTAAGCTTTATGTACTTCTTTATTCCGCTGGTTGTCGCTTTAACTGTAAGCTACTTTAAGCGTAATCATGCTAAACCACGTTTTCTTTTTGCTTTAGTGTTTGCAATAAGCTCTGGTTTAGGAGCATATATAGTTTATACACTTACTGAACGTAGTACAATTGTAGCCTTAAATAGCGAATTAGGTTCAGCCTTTATGTATAGCTATGTCCTTATTGGAATTCTTGCCGGTACAGCCATTGGTTGTTACTTAGCAGCTTTATTTGGTGAGGCGAGTTATTTTCGTGCACCGCGTGCTAAGTTCTGGCGTTATATGCTTCTAGGTGTAGTGTTTGCAGCGATTCTTTTAGGCTTACAAATGGGTCTTCATCAAGAGCTTTATCAACAAGTAAGTCAACAACCTGGATTACGTTACTTAGAATCTCTATATGGTTGGGCAGGCTTAATTGCTGGAGCAATTTTCTTTATTGTAGCAGTGCTTTTAATTGCATTTATCCAATATAGTATTGCTCGCGAAATCGAAATGCAAGAACAAGCGTTAAAAGAACGTTTAGATCAATTAGAACACAAATAACAAAATCCCCTATTAAGCAGCGAGTAGTCTCGAGGCTTATAGGGGATTTTGTTCATTTTTACGAGAATTATATTTCTATTACGAGAATCATATTCTATTACGAAATTCATTTCTTTATTACAAAAATCAGATCTCTATTACAAAATCATATCTTGACAGGAGTATTCTTTTTAGACAGGCAGTGAGCCTAAGATCCTGAAATACATCTTGCCGATTGTAGATGTGGTTTTATTTTACTTTATTTAGGCATTTACCTATATAATTAATTTTATTAATACTTTTTAACTCTTAACCACGGAGATTTATCTTATGACTAATGTTAATGAACTAGTGGCATATAAAACTATGCCAGTGTGGACAGCTAGTAGCCTTCCACAAATGTTCCAAGAAAAACACAACACTAAAGAAGGCACTTGGGCAAAACTTACTATTCTTAAAGGTAAACTCAAATTCTTCTACTTAACCGAAGAGGGAGATGTAGTAAGTGAACATGAATTTGATGCTACAAATCCAGCGCCTTTTATTGAGCCGCAAGTATGGCACAAAGTACAGCCGCTAACAGATGATTTAGAATGTTTCTTAGAGTTTTACTGTACCCCAGAGAACTACTTTGCGAAAAAATACAATTTAAGTACAACTCATGGGGACGTAGTTGCTGCAAGTAAAATTATTGCTCCTTGTAAAACTTTAGACTTAGGTTGTGGCGGTGGACGTAATAGTCTCTATTTAGCGAAAAAAGGTTTTGAAGTAACTTCGGTAGATCATAATGCTGAATCTATTGCCTTTGTGCAACGTGTAGCCGCAGCTGAAGACTTAAACGTTAACGCCTATGAGTACAATATTGAAACTGCAGCTATTAGCGAGAATTATGATTTTATTCTCTCGACTGTAGTACTTATGTTTTTAAATGCAAATTCTATTCCGCAAGTAATTAAGAATATGCAAGAGCATACTAATCCAGGTGGTTATAACTTAATCGTAGCAGCAATGTCGACTCCAGAGTACCCTTGTCCAATGCCTTTCCCATTCACGTTTAGTGAGGGAGAACTGAAAAACTACTACCAAGGTTGGGAGTTTTTAGAGTACAACGAAAACCTAGGTCACTTACATAAAATCGATATTCACGGTAATCGTATCCAATTAAAATTTGCCACTATGTTAGCGCGTAAGCCGCAATAATTGTAGCCCCATAAAATCATGATCCCCTGAACTAAAGTTCAGGGGATCTGCTGTTAGTACTTAATGTTGTACTAACTATTACTAATTACTACTTTGCTTGTCTTGCCAAGTAGCTATCTGTTGCAAACATTGCGCTATAACTTGGGATAAAGGGACGTTTGCATTTACTAGAGCAACATCAGTTTCATTAGTGCTAGGCATTTCTAGCGTTTGAAATTGACTTTCGAGCATTTGGCTTGCCATAAAGTGCCCTTGTCTTTGTTCAAGACGTTGAGCAATAACGTTAAAGTCTCCGTGTAAATGGATAAACTTTAAGTTACTATTGCCTTGCCGAATGAGTTCACGGTATTCGTTTTTAAGTGCTGAACAGACAATAATCCCCGCTTCGTTTTTACGATTAAAAGCAAAGAAAGCATCACGAATACGTTCGAGCCATGGCGCGCGATCAGCATCTGTAAGTGGGATACCGGCTGCCATTTTTTGAATATTAGCTTGGGGATGGAGATCATCACCGTCAATAAACTTAACTTGTAAAAGTTGAGCCAAAGCTAAACCAACTGAACTTTTACCAGTACCTGAAACTCCCATTAAGACAATATTACTTTGCAGACGAGGGTAGTGTGCCTTTAAGCTTGCGCTTAATTCTTGGTATTGCTCGAGTGAAGTAACTACTTGTTCACTTAAAGCCAGAAGTGATACACCACATAATGAGGATTGTGACATAAGCAAAAGAAAAATTAAATATGCCAAAGACTCAAGGAATCCTTGAGTCTTAAGCAGAAAAAATTAAGCTTGTTGTGGTTTAGCTTTTAAGAAAGCGTAAAGGACACCTGTAACAAGTGAACCTACAGCAATCGCAATGAAGTAAGGAATTACATGCGTTGCGGTAAAGGCTACTAGCACCCCACCGTGTGGAGCATTTAAGCCTACTTCGAAAAGCATACTTAAAGCACCAGCGATCGCTCCACCTAAAGCTGAAGAAACAATTACACGTAATGGATCTGCAGCTGCAAATGGGATCGCCCCTTCAGAGATAAAGCATAGACCTAGAACAAAGGCAACGTTACCTGAGTCTCTTTGTGGAGCGGTGAATTTGCTTCTTGCTAACCAAGTAGCAATTGCCATACCTAGAGGTGGCACCATACCAGCAGCCATTACTGCAGCCATTGGTGTAGTAACGCCATCGGCAATTAAACCAACTGATACAACATAAGCAGTTTTATTAATTGGACCACCCATGTCGATACACATCATCGCACCAAGGATTAAACCAAGCACTAAAGCTGAACCACCTTGGAGTGATTTTAAGAAGCTAGCTAACCAGCCTGAAGCTACAGTTACATATGGTCCAATTAAGTAAATAGTTAATAGACCAACAATTAAGGTTGAGAGTAACGGCAGAATAAGTACTGGTTTTAAGCTTGCAACTGCTGCTGGTAATTTAATCGCACGTGATAAACCTAGAGTTACATAACCAGCTAAGAAACCGGTTACGATTGCTCCTAAGAAACCAGCCCCTAAGTTAGTTACTAAGAAACCAGTAATTAAACCTGAAGCTAAACCTGGACGGTCAGCAATAGAGTAAGCTACGTATCCAGAGAATACAGCTAGCATAATCTTGAAGGCTGCATTACCACCAATGTCCATTAAAGCAGCTGGTAAAGTTCCTGCTTCTTGGAAAGCATTAGGTCCAAATAAGAAGCTAATAGCGATTAACAGACCACCAGCTACTGTAATTGGTAGCATGTGAGATACACCTGTCATTAAGTGACGGTATACTGCTTGCCAGCCACCTTCAGCTTTTTCTTTTTCGGCTGCTGGAGCGGCAGTGCCTTTTGGTTGATAAGGTGCAGCAGTAGCAAAAGCTTTAGTAAATTCTTCGGCTGTGCGTTTTAAGGCAGCTTTAGTTGTAGTGTGATAGAAAGGTTTACCAACAAACTTAGATAAATCTACTTCGATATCCGTTGCGGCAAACACTAAATCAGCAGCAGCTAATTCTTCAGGAGTAATTGGCGTACCAACCCCTTGTTGTCCGCGTGTTTCTACACGAATGTTCCAACCTTGAGCTTTACAGTAAGTTTCAATGGCTTCGGCTGACATGAACGTATGAGCTACCCCAGTCGGACATGCAGTTACGGCTACAATGTTTTTCACGGTCTTAGCAGCTGCTGCAGTGCTTGCTGCTGGGGTGCTAACTTGAGCTACGGTTGTACGTGGAGCTGCTTTTAAGGTCGGAGTAGGATTATTTACCAGAGCTTGTAAATCAACAATCAGTACTTCTTTACCAGCTAAACTTGGATCACTAATGTTCTTTTCTAAGCTTACGGCTAATTGAGCATTATTTACATTCTCTGCAATGCTATAGCCAGCTTTTTCTAATACGGCTTTAGCAAGCAGCGTATAAGCTAGAGGTTGAGTGCTGGTTTGGGCTAAATAAACTTTCATATATTACCCGTGTGGAGATTAATATTAGGTGTAAAGGCGTAATTATTGCACTTTAGTTACTTTAACTTGTGCTTTAAATGGTTCTAATGTTGCAAGTGAATCTACACCTACGTTACCTTGAGTTACCGCGTAAGCTGAGATGGCTGAAGCAAAAGTTAAAGTTTGTTCTGCATCTAAACCATTTACTAAGCTGTAAATAAAGCCTGCTACCATTGAATCACCAGCACCAACAGTTGATACTACATTAGTGATTTTTGGTGGTTGAGCTTGGTACACAAAGTCTTTAGTTACCCATAAAGAACCTTTAGAACCCATAGATACTACCACGTTAGTAATACCTTGCGCATTTAATTCACGTGCTGCTGCTAATACTTGCTCAGTATTTTCAAACTTACGGTTAGTTAACACTTCTAACTCACGGTAGTTTGGTTTAATTAACCATGGATTAGCTTTTAAGCCAGCTTCTAAAGCTTTGTTTGAGCTATCGAAAATTACTTTACAACCTAAAGTACTTAAGTCTTTTAACCATGCTGTAAAGTCAGCAAGATCAATACCTTTTGGTAAAGAACCACATACAGCTACATAGTCATAACCTGCTAAAAGAGTTTTAGTTTTAGCAGTAAATGCTTGCCAGTCAGCAGCGCTTACACTAAAGCCTTGGAAGTTTAAATCTGTAACTTCACCGTCTTCTTGGGTCACTTTAATGTTTACACGGGTTTTTCCAGGAACAAGAGCGAATTGGTTATCTAAACCATATTGTGCAAATTCGTGCTCAAAATCACCTTTGTTGTCAGCACCTAAAAAACCGGTAACTGTAGCTTTTACGCCTAAGTCAGCTAATACTTTAGCTACGTTAATGCCTTTACCTGCTGGGTATAAACCTAGAGTTTCAACTGAGTTTACTTCACCTACTTCAATAAAGTTTACTTTACCTACTAAATCTGAAGCAGGATTTAAGGTAATAGTTGCTACTTTGGTCATGGTTATTATTCTCCTAATCCGTCAGCAATTGCTTTACCAATTGCTGCAATAGCTTGTTCAGCATCAGCACCTGTGGCTGTGAATTTTAATTCACTACCTTTAACTGCACCTAAACCAGTTACACGTACCATTGATTTGGCTTTAACTGGAGCTGAACCAGTACTTAAGTTTTCTACTGTGATGTCAGCATTAAATTGTTTACATACACGTACAAGCTCGGTTGATGGGCGAGCGTGTAGACCGTTTTCGTTATGAATGATAAATGTACCTACTACAGCAGAGCTATCTACTTCTTGAGCAGCTTTGCTTAAAGATGCTACTTGCTCGTGTTTAGGAGCTGGAGCATTGTTTGCAGCTGTTGCTGCTGTTGCTACAGAAACTGGTTGGCTAGCTTGAGCAGGTAAACCTAAACCAAATACCCCTAATACGGTTGCTAAGTCACCGGTAGTTAAAGTATCTGCGTGGTTTACTAATTTAGCTAATAATGCCGCATCACCTTGAGCCGTTAATACTACAGTTGCTAAAGCTTTAACAGGTACGTTGTTTACGCTTAGGGTTTGTGCTGGACGCACTAAAGCAATACCATTGTGCTTATTACCACAGGTTGCAGCATTTAACCATAAGCCTGAACCTAAATGTACTGGAGCAGTTTCTAAGCTTTTAGCAAAGAAATCACTACTAATGTACTCTTGTGCTAATAGGTTAGCAGCATTTAGAGCTTGTAAGCCTGGTAGATTAGTTGCTTTGGCTGCTAAGTCTACTAATTCTGGTTTAATTAATGCTAAATTAGCGCTTGCTGGAGCTGCAGCAGGTTCACCTTGAATTAAACGTAATAATTGCGCTTTAGTAGTTGCTTTAGTTAGCGCAGCCGCTTCCTCTTCTTCACCGATAATATTAGTAATCGCTTTTAAAATTGGTAAGTGGTCGTTTGAACTAGCTGCAATCCCGAAGGCAATAAAAGTTTTATCACCATCTTCATTCCATACAACCCCTTCAGGGAACTGTACCACTGCTACACCTGTTTGTTTCACTAAATCACGAGTTTTAGTTGTACCGTGAGGAATAGCTACCCCATTATCAAGGTAAGTAGAAGTTTGGTTTTCACGTTCTAACATACCGTCAACATAACCTGGATCAACGCGACCATTGTCAGCTAATACTTTAGATACAATGCGAATAGCATCTTCTTTAGTTGCGGCTTTTTGGTTTAACAGAACGTCGTTTTCGCTTAAATTTAGCATGTAAAATCCTAATTGGGAGAACTTTAAGGCAGTGCCTTAAAGTTCAATAAACTTCGTCATATTAAATGTAATTAAATTAACCATCACTAGCACCTTATAGTTGATGGTTACTTAATTTCCCTCTTGTTGCTAGCTAGAACTAACTAAGGTAAAAACTGGATGATTGATAATGTAAGAGTTTAGATTTATTAAACTTATCATTATCACGGAAAAGAAAAGCGAACTTAGTTAGTTCTCAAGGTACGAGTTCTTGGTATATCGTTTCCTTGAAGACTGATTTAGTTATAAATTGCCGCTTAAACATAAGTTTAATTCTTCGGAAAAATTAAAGACTCGCTTAACAAGTTATAACTTATCTTAGCTTTAAACTAGTAACCTGTATTTACCATGCAAAATGACAAAATTTTGCATAAAAAACACGCCAGTATTATAGCAAATTTAAGCAGTGCTTTTTGCATGTTTAGCACTAATTGGCAAAAACCACTCTACAAAATAGCAACTTAAAGTGAGGATTTTACAGCATAAAGATCGAGACTAGAGGCATATGCTGGAACAACAATTTCCGACTAAGAGAGTAGGGAAGAAGATATAAGGAACGGCTAGGTAGTTAGAGGTGGAGAATGGAGGGGGAAGGGGAGTTGTATCATTTTGGGGGTACTGCTAAGATACAGCAGTGTATATGGATGTAACAAAAGGTTACATAAGCATCAAGGTTATTTAGAAAACCGAGTTTAAGCTAGTCAAAAATATTTTGTTGCAGCACTTGGGAATGGTGGAATAAAGTTCTATAATATGCTCCTAATTTGCGCAACTACTCATGAATAAACAACCAAGCTGTAAGTAAGGTCAGGACTTACGTTAGTTGTTTTTTTACTTACCCTCATATAATTTTTTCCCATTTTTAGTAAAAATAATGCTACTTGAGAAAAAAGTTAAGTAAAATTAGATCTCACTTACGAATTTTCTTAATAAACAAGACATATTTAGGTGCGATTTGTTTTTTGCAAAATCAAAAGTAAAACCATATAAATGCTGTGGGTTTATTCTGTTTTATTTAAAGAAATTTTTTAATAAAGATTTCTATATGTGAAAATTTGCATAAAAGCTAATCATGGTTTTTAAGCAACCGATTTTGCAAAACGAAAGTTTCTTGCCATAAAACAAACTAACGCAAGATAAACGAAAGTGTGATTTTGAAATAAATTACTCTATTAAACAGCATTTTAAGAAAAATTAATTCTTTGCATATGCCTTAAATTTTATTCATAAAACGAAAGTAAAGAAAAGATACCTAAAATTACGGCTAAAATATTAAACGATAATTTTAGATTGATTTTTGAGAATGTTCTTATAAATCAGGGGTATAGGTAAAATTAGGTAGGATGAAAATGGTAGTAGGGGGTATCGATTTTTTGCATTTGGGTGATTATTCTTTGCATTATGATTTTTAATTTAGGAAAATAAAATGGAGAGTTAATAACTTTATTTAGTGTTTTAAATCGTTATTTTTAGCGATCTAAATCTAACAAGAGGCTCACTTTATAGCATTGCTTGTTGAGTCTGCATTAGTTGACTTACAACTCTCATTAGCAAGAAAGAATCACCATGCACCAGTAAATGACTTGAAATTGCGTTTTGTTATCAAATTTATTCCTTGTTTTCTTGCTAATGAGGTGACGCACTATAACTTATTAATTGCGCCAGCACTAATTAATCTCAAATTATTAACTAACCCTGTATGTTTTCATACAAATGACGGGCAAGTTAATAAAATACTGACCATATATCTTAATTAATAAGTTATATAGTCTAAGTAAAGCTTAAAGTGAGATAATTAACTCTTACAGCTTGTAATTTTTATAAGCAAAGTATTAAAAACTATGATGAAAAATAGTTCTTAATACGTTTTTAAATCATGCACGTAAAAATTTGCTTTGGAAACCATTTTTACGTTTAACTTCTTTCTACCAATAACAGTAGCCTACTGTTATTCTCATATATTTAAGCCTCAATTTTTTATCATCTAGAACTAAGCTCTAGAGAAGATTTGTATTGGTAGAAAAGTTATCAAGCTTACTTCTTAGTTTGAAATGCTATGTATTATTACGTATTCTATGTAGTTGGAAAACTAAGGTTTATAAGGTTAATGCTTAGTATAGAGTTAAGCTAGGTGCTTAACAGAGATAACAGCTTAACCTTAAGGATAAATTTATTAACGTAAGCTTAGTTTAAAGCATTAGTGATCAGCAATAATTTATAACACTTATGTTTGAGCTTGTGCTCAATCAAAAAATTGGCAATCTCTAATTTTGAAAAGCGACAGACTTTGGTAGCATGTCACTATTTTGCTTTAGACTTCCAGCATGATTTAGCAACAAGTTCTAGAAGCTTCTAAACAGCTTAGGGTTTAAGAAAGTCTAGAACTAGGGGTTAAGCATAGATATACCTTTCCGCAAGGTATAGCTCTAACTTAACGAAGTGGAGAATCCTAAATTTTTGTGAAAAATCAAAGAGTGCCAGTTTAACCTTAATTATGATTTCACACGACCCACAATTAAACCCAAAATTTCAAGCTAAGTCTTCTGCAAAGGCAACTTTAAAAGCAGATCCAATTGAGTTAAAAAATACTTTCACCGAAGTAGGTAATGCATCTGGTCTTCCTTTTGATGAAAATGTTTTTCGATTAGGAGAGGATGTTTTTAGCAAGCTCCTAAAGAATCATCAAAAACTGCTGGTAATAGGGGTAGATGAAGCTGGACGCGGTTGTATGTTTGGCCCAGTCGTGACTGCAGCAGCTTGTATAGGTTTTGTTGATTATAGTGCCGCAAGAATTGTGGCGGATATGTCCCCAAGTCTTAGGTTATCTAATATTTTAGTCTTTCAGCGTCGCGTGTCTCAGGATCTTTTAATGCGTGAAGAACAAGAAGTTAAACAACGCTTAACACCTGAAGAACACAAGAACATGATTATGCAGCAGTTATTTAAGCAACGTGCTCCAACTGATTCAGTGTTTGTGCAAGATTACGCTGATGCTGCAAATGTACTATTAACACCAATTAATCCAATTTATAACGCATTACAGATCCAGCTTGACTTATCACAATCTAAAGACATGATTAACTATGTACTTAAAGATCAAGATTCGAAAAAGTTAAGCGAAAAACGTCGTCAATCGCTATACCAAGAGTTTGTAGTTCAAGGAGAAAAAGGTAGTATTATTTATGCTATTGAAGAAGGTAGTGTAAGTGAAATTGACGAACATAACATTCTGAATGCCACCTTAAAAGCTATGGAACGAGCAGTTAATAAAGTGTTAGCTTTATTACAAAACCGCTGTAAGATCTATGGCATTAACTGGAAACATGTTAAAGAACGCATTGTCGTAGTTTTTGACGGCAATAATGTACCGAAAATTACTGATGATCAAGTAGCTAAAATTGCTGCGGTTAAAGGTGATTTACGTGTACGTGAAGTTTCAGTAGCTTCAATTTTAGCTAAAACTTACCGTGATAATCTCATGGAAGACCTAAGTAACAATCCGAATTATGCAATGTACAATCTTGCTAAACATAAAGGATATGTTACTAGTGAACACGTGGGCTTATTAATGCAATACGGTCCGAGCGATTTACATCGTAAAGAATATAAACAAGTACGTATGGCAATCGAACTCCACGGTAAAAAAGCTAATCAAAACAATAAATCTCAATAGTAATTAAAGCTTTAATAGCTCAAAGTTGCAAAACTCAAGGCTAAAGCTTTAAAATAATTAACAACCTACGGTTGCAATTAGGTTTAATTGCACATTTTTCGTAGGACATAATCAAAACCTCAAGTACTTGCTTTCGGGCAAGTACTTTTTTGTGCGTCCAGTAT
>NZ_NRJG01000051.1 GCF_003585935.1 Psittacicella hinzii | reverse complement strand
TTACAAGAGAGCTACTTACAGTAAAACTATCTATTGTCTGTCTTCGTTTTAGCTTTACAGATAACAGAGAACCCTATCTGTAAAGATGAACTTTACCACAAGATAAACATTCGAAATTACCTGACTTCCTAATCTTAAATAAATGCTCTAATATCAGCTAGATCTGATCTTATAGCTAGTTATATATTGCTAGTCTGAAAGATAGTTAGATATGTCGGTAAGAATGTATGTAAGTAAGTCTGTAAGTATGTCTGAAGGTAATTAGTAATGAAGATTTAATCTTGATTAGTTGTTCCCCCTCTTCGCTTTATACTGCCCATTTATATATTGGAGTTCCCATGAAATCTCTAAATATTTTGGTACTCAAATCATCAATGAGTCCACAGCAACAATCGACTACCAATCAATTAGTAAATAGCGCTGTTGCTCAAGTAATTAAAGCCCACGCACAATTTATTAAAGATCATCCAACTCTTGTTCCAGAGCAAGAAGAGCCGAGCTATCAATATATAAATCTTGATCTCTATAACGATTTTTATAACGAACAAACCTTATATCAAGCTGTTACGAACCAAGCAGCAAATCTCCCTTTAACCCCTACTACAAATCTTGCTAGCCAAACAACCTTTGATATTCGTGGTGAGCAAGAGCAAGTACTAGCCGAATTTAGTTTAGCTTATAGCGGCTTACTAAAGCATAGCTTAAATGCCGTTAAAGTATTCGAACGTGATGTCGATGCTTTACCTTACAACTATACCTATGCTCATTTAGCTATTGCCGAGCAATTTAATCCGATTCGTCTGAATACTCGTGCTTTACTACACCAAGTAAGTAAAGATTACCAATGGGATAACTTTGCTAAAGCTCTACCAGCGATCACTAAAGACGATAACAACAGCCAACTAGAAACCAGCGGTTTCTTAGGTTTTTACCAACAACAAGTAAAACCGATTTTTGCTGCTGATAATAATGCTCGCTATAGTCATAAATACTATACCGAATTAGATTTATACTTTGAACTAATGGCTGCGCGCTTCCTTGAGCAATTACCAATCGAAAACGAAACTAAAGAACGCCTCGCTAACCTTAGCACAACAAACGACAATCATGTATTAAGTAAGTATATAGATTTTAAACTTGAAGATTATGCTTTTAACACGCTCTATCAGACTTACTTAAACCGTGTAAAACTCCCTAGCCAACAAAAACAACATTCTTGGTCAGATTTAAGTAATGCTTGTTTTAGATGGTTACAAGATCCGGTTAACTTTATCCTTGATAACGAACGATTACAAAGTGGTAAGATCGGTGAACGCAGCATTGGTTATTTAGGTACTTATATTGCTCAGCCAGCCAATCATGAGATTTTTCCAGAAACGCATCCGGCCCAGGCTTTAGCTTTAGCCAATAACTTAGTAAATGAGTTCTTAAATGCTGACATTATTATCGTCGCTTGTC
This sequence comes from Psittacicella hinzii, assembly GCF_003585935.1. Taxonomy (GTDB): domain Bacteria; phylum Pseudomonadota; class Gammaproteobacteria; order Enterobacterales; family Psittacicellaceae; genus Psittacicella; species Psittacicella hinzii. The sequence continues at coordinate 5,718 of NZ_NRJG01000051.1, read as the reverse complement.
CAATTTATAATCACAGCTTACCAGCTAAACTGAAAAACTACCTCGACTTCTGGGTAAGAACTGGTGTTACTTTTAATTCGGATAATCCAACAGCCTTTAAAGAAGCTACTTATCCAACAGCGAAGAAAATGTTTGTGGTAAGTGCGGCAGGAGCTGGTTATGGTTATGTAAAACCTATTTCTGATTTCTTTACTAACTACTGTAACTTTATTGGAGCTGAGTTCGCTGCGCCATTGATTTATCGTCCTTATGCGCATAGTGTTACTCATCCAGAGTTAACTGATCCAGAACTAGTTGCTAAACAAGCAACTTTAGACGAGCAAGCACAAGAAACTCTTAAAGCTTGCATTAATAAGCATGTAGCAGACTATCTTACTAAGCTCCATCAAGCTCTTACTACTACCAAAGAACGTTATCCTTGGTTAACTGATAAAGAGCATGCAAATTACTCAAACGAGCAAGATGCTAAATGTAAAGAGCAAGCTACTCAATATAGAGAAGAAAAACTACATCACTGTGCATACCAAATGCATGGCTTTAGTTTAGTACCTCTACTTAACTATGAAGCCCTTATCAAGATGTACGAGCAAAAAGCAAATCATCTCAACCTAGAAAGCAATGCCAATTTAAGCGCATCATCTAAAGCTATAGATGATAAGCAGCAAGCTCTACCTCTATGGGGAACTTATTTTATAAGTACTTTTGCTAAAGATCCTCAAGCTCCAGTTAGTAACTTTAATCAGTTGTTGCCTGCAATTGTAAGTCAAGAAATTACTGCAGAACCTACTGCAACCAATGTTGAGCAGTGTAATCTTTATGGCTCTCCTTATCAAGGTGAATTTGCAATAAGCTTCTTACCATCAGTACTGCTACGTGAACAAATTAGCCTAGTTCATCAAAACACAGTACGAGGGATGATCCCAACTAATCTCCTGCCACTTGCTGCAGATAAAGTGCAAACTGTAATCTCTTACAGTAATTTAGCATTGCTACGCAAAGTGCATTTTGGAAAAGAGAACCTTACAGTAAATACCCAAGATCAAGCAGAATCTTGTTTAATTAGATACTTAGCACCTGATTTCCAAACGGTATGGCCTGCATATTCTTATCAGCAAATCTTAGATCTAATTAAATAGCTCTGCAAGAAGTTAGGTAGTGTTGTTTATTTAGGTATTGTTGTTAATTTTTTAGTGTTATGTAGTGCTACGTAGGATTAGGTAGCTAATTAATGAGTTGCTTAATTACCTTGTTTAGTAACTAATGAACGCTGTACTAATATTGGCTACTAGTACTAGAGTAAAATAGTCGAATATTTTATTTGTACTTGTTTACCTAACTTAGAACCAACACTGAAACAAAATAACGATATTTAGCCAAAACTCTCTAATTTAACTAGATCATTCTCTTAACAAAGTAGGTATGAAAATTTATTTCCACTAGTTACTAAAGTGTAAATTCTTGTACTGCTTTGCAAGATTTTAGTATAATTTAGGTAGTTTGTAATCTGTGTCGCGCTTGTTTCTAAGCAAAACGCATATTACATTCTAATATCGTTAAAAAGTCTAAGAAATGTAACAATATTTCTTCAAATGAAGACCAAGATCTCTTGGTCTTTTTTTATTTTCTGCTACCGCAAAAACTGTGGAGTATCACTTTTTTCGTAGTATCTTTTGAGCTTGTGGTGTAATCATTTGCTTGTGGTAAATAATTGCACCTCAGTTATACACCAAAATTGAAGTGCCCTATAATTGTAGCTACTAAAACTTATGATTTCTCGCCTTTGAGTAGCCTCCAACTTAGCCATAAATAAACATGTGCAAAGGAGAGTAAAACTTGCTATATTAATAGCTTGTTTTACTTAAAGAGCTTATTTCTCGTCAACTTAGAGTAAAAATTAGAACCTTAATAGGTTCTATTGTCTAAGCTTTTTACTAAGCTTTTTTAACCAGCATTTTTAACAACAAAAACAACTTAACAGCAAGTTTAACTTTGAAAACCACATTGCTTTCTAAGTGCCTAGCTCTATCCTCAACTTAGATCGCACACTAAGGAACAACATGACTTTTAAACAAATGACAGACATCCTTACTCCAGAAGTCTTAAGTGCTTATGAAGCCTTAATCTTCGATATGGATGGTACTTTAATTGATACTTTACCTGCTCATGGTACTGCTTGGGAAGAAACAGGTAAGATTTTTGGTTATCACTTTGATAAGCGTATTATGGTGGAACTAACAGGTGCTGCACCTGCTACCATTGCTAAAGCCATGATGGAAAAAGCAGGTATGGACATGCAACGTTTAGATGAAGTAATGGCAACGAAAATCTCGGTTGCTAAAGATCTTCTAATTACGCAAACGACCAAGCTTCCTGCTTTAGAGTTAGCTGAACATTATGTAGGTAAGAAATCTCTAGGTATAGGAACTGGTTCATTCCGTCACTTTATTGATCTACTCAATCCTAAGTTTTCCCTATATCAAACTTTTGGTGGTAGTCAACATACAGTTTCAGCCGAAGACGTAACTAAACATAAGCCTGATCCAGAAACTTGGTTAACTGTAGCGCAACGTCTAAATGCCGCTCCACAAAAATGCCTAGTATTTGAAGATGGGACTTATGGTATTCAAGCAGCGTTAAATGCTAAGATGGATGCTTTTGACGTAGTAAACTATAAGCTTTATCGTGCATCTGATTACACTAATGCTCAGGAAGTTGAACAGGCTTTAAGTCAACGTAACACTGCTCCAGTACCTACTAATGTGGGTTAAGATTTAATCTGCTGGATCTTAAGAGGTATTGCATACTTATTTCATATTTGCTCTTGTTATATACTAGTTTCATACTTGTATTTGTTGCATACTTGTTGCATACCTTGTAAACAGATAGAGTAGATCTAGTAAAGATAAACCCTATAACCCCAATTAACTCTATAAACCTGATAAACTCTATAAATGAGATAAATCCTCTCAATACTTGGTTAGTCTTTGTGAGGATTTATTCGTTTATAGATCATCACACGTATAATCGTTAGACTTGAGTTCTTACCTTGCTATTTATCCCTGTAAATTATGACTAAAACTTGCTCCTTGTACCGTCAAGTTTTTCTTAAACTAACAACTTTCTCCTCGATATAGCATATTCTGAAATTTTTTCTGCAAGTCAAACAATTTGTAATATAATCTTTTCGTATAGCGCTAAAACGTAAGCTTCTCTATTTGGTAAAAACATCAAGTGTTTATATTGGCTTTATATGGCTAAAATTAAGCTCTTATCCTCAATCTTTCTTAATTTTAGTAATCCTTAAAATACTATCGCAATATAACTAGCTTACAAGCTATATTACACTTACCTAAAGAGTTTACTCTTTAGCATTTCCTCCGGTTCTGAGTAGAGCTAAGTTAGATGGTTACCACGACTTAAACTCTACCACTTCTCGATTTATATATTTCTCACTTGCAAAGTAATGAGATGACGATCCACTAACTCATCTCTTCAACTAGAGAAAAATCATTCCCTAACTTATTTCATAATTTTTATCCTTATATGTAGTTTCGTTCTTTATACATCTCCAATTAGAGATAGATCCGGCACGCCTAAAAATTATAGGTGTTAGTTAGGCTTGACTAAATATTACTCTTGTCGACAATAACTCTCTAAGATAAGCATAATCTTAGATGATAATTATTGGCTTGAATTTAATCGGTAAGATCGTGTTGCGATTAGATTTATAAGTTATTTAGTTCAATTAGATACCTAATCATTCTTGCCGCCTCATCTTTTGTAGATAGGAAGTTTTACAGCTTGATCTTTTACTGATAAGTTGTTTCACTGATTGGCCTCGTGCTAACTAATTTATTCCTAACTTGGATGACTTACTGCACAAAGCAATGGATAAAAAACCACTTTACTGACCATCAACTACACAAACTTTATGAAATAAAACTTTCTCTTATGACAACTCACTTTCTTGGATTGAGTTTATTTGCTCTGAGTTTATTGGTGTTGAGTTTATTTGCTATAAGGATTTAACCGCTTATTGCAGTAATTCACTAATCTGATAGCTTATTGAATTAGCTTATAAAGTCACTAATATCGGTTATTAAAATCGCGAAGTTGAATCTATCTTTTTATTACTGTTTTCTACTTCAGAAGCTGTTGCAAGGCAACAGCTCACCTCTAGATGATTTTCTAGAGATCACTCTGGCTACAACTATTTATTGTTATCATGGATTTAGAAAGTTTAAAAGCTCTCTCTATTAATCAATTAATTGAATTTGCAGAAAAACAGCTTGATGTGGGCTCATGTGCTCGCATGCAAAAGCAAGAAGTAATTTTTACGATTCTTAAACATTTAGCCGATCATGGCGAAGAAATTAAAGGCTCTGGGGTGCTAGAGTTACATCCCGATGGCTTTGGTTTCTTACGTAGTGCTGATTGCTCTTATCTCGCTGGTCCAGACGATATTTACGTATCACCTAATCAAATTCGCCGTTTTAATTTACGTACTGGTGATACTATTATGGGGATAATTCGCCCTCCAAAAGATAACGAGCGCTATTTTGCTCTTTTACGCGTAGATGAGATCAATGGTGAAGATGCTGAACAAGTTAAGAACAAAACTCTTTTCGAAAACTTAACTCCATTGCATGCAATGGATCAATTAGTGCTTGAGCGTAAAGGCATTAGCACTAAAGACAATATAACCCCACGTTTAATTGATTTTATATCTCCTATAGGAAAAGGACAGCGTGGTCTTATTGTTGCTCCTCCTAAAGCCGGAAAAACCGAATTACTCAAATCAATTGCAGTTTCTATTACGAATAATAATCCTGAATGTGAATTAATTGTACTACTTATTGATGAACGTCCTGAAGAAGTAACAGAAATGAGTCGTACCGTGAAAGGGGAAGTAGTTGCTTCAACTTTTGATGAACCAGCAGCAAGACATGTACAAGTAGCAGAGATGGTAATTGAACGCGCTAAACGTCTTGTTGAACACAAAAAAGATGTGGTTATTCTTTTAGACTCAATTACTCGTCTTGCACGCGCCTACAATACGGTAACACCTTCATCTGGTAAAGTATTATCCGGTGGTATTGATGCTAATGCTCTACACCGTCCAAAACGTTTCTTTGGAGCTGCCCGTAATGTTGAGGAAGGAGGATCTTTAACTATTATTGCTACGGCTCTCGTAGATACTGGTTCAAAAATGGACGATGTAATTTATGAGGAGTTCAAAGGTACGGGAAATATGGAATTACACTTAAGTCGCCGTGTTGCTGAACGACGTTTATTCCCTGCTATTGATGTCTTACCATCTTCAACTCGTAAAGAAGACTTAATGCTAACTCCAGATGTCATCGAAGTACAATGGGAAGTACGTAAAATTCTTTCTGAAGAAAGTAATGAAATCGAGCGCCTCAAATTACTAATGGAAACAATTGAAAAAACTCAAGATAATCATGAAATGCTTGAGTTCTTCCGTAAAAAATATGTGATTGAAGCAAAATAATTAACTTATTTTGCCAATAGTATTCATATATTTCTCATATAAAAGTTTTGTACTCTTAAAGAAGATTAGAAGCATAACAAGCAAGTACTAAACGTAAAAAACTTGAATTAGCTTAACTATACTCCTCTTACGTTCACAATATCCAATGCTCTTCCTCTTGATATTACTTTTACTTTTTGTTAGTTAATATTCACAACACACAAAGC
>NZ_NRJG01000050.1 GCF_003585935.1 Psittacicella hinzii | reverse complement strand
CTAAGTAGCATATCTAAGTAGCATATATAAGTAGATGTTTGTAAAATTAATCCGTAATTTTAAACTGGTAAATCTAAGTTAAGATTGTCTTAAAACGTAGGTAAAAGATAAGTATTTATCTATGCTTAGTTACGGGAAAATAGACCTTTTTTCTTAGGTCGTTAGATGAGAACTGATATAATAGTAGGCGTAAAATAGGCATAATTTGCGCCTAAAACATAAAAGTATGAAGTAGCATACTGGTTTATGAAATAACATCCTAGTTATAGGCGCGACCAAGGAATAAGAAAATGGCAAAGTATGTAATAGGAGACATCCACGGTTGTGGAGAGGAGTTTGCTCGTTTACTAGATGAACTAGCATTTAATCCAAGTAAAGACGAGCTATATTTAGCAGGAGATCTTATTGGACGTGGTACTTCTCCTCAGCTGGTTTTTGATTTGGCTATCAAACATCAAGCACAAGCGGTATTAGGTAACTATGATTTACACTTTTTAGCTTGTTTGCATGGAGCGCGTCAAGCTATCCCAAGCGATAATTTTGAGCAGATTTTAAATCTTGATGCTAAAAAACGTAACTACTACGGTAGTTGGTTACAAGAACAAGGTTTTGTGCGCGAGGAAGATGGCTTTTACTTAGTGCATGCTTCGCTTGATCCATCTTGGTCGGCCGAACAAATTACTACTTATGGTAAAGAATTAAGTACTTACTTTGCCTCTTGGCAAACATCCGATTTTATGCACTTTTTTAGCAATAAGCGCTTTATTGATGGCTTAAAAGAATTTGACTATACGCAAGAATCTTCATTACGCCATCTATATGAATGCTTATTTATCTTTACTGTATGTCGCTATCGTAAGCTAACAACCGTAGATGAAAGTTCGATTTTATTCCCGCAATCTTTAACAGCTCTAAGTCAAGAAGTTGGATTAGAAAACTTAAACAACTATCCTTGGTCTGTGTTAGTTAAGGATTTTCAACGATCTTTCTTTGACATTGATGTGGGCATGAAAGGTGAGCCTATTTGTATGCCAGAGCAAAGACTCTACCCTTGGTTTGAATTTGCGCGTATGTTGGACGAGCAAACAAGACTCAATCCTGAACTGGTAAAAGATAATCCTAATTTACAATACCAAGGCTTTACGAAGCCAGTGTACTTTGGGCATTGGTCGCGTTTAAATGGACATGAGTTAGTACCTGGTATTATTTGTACTGATACTTCATGTGTCTATGGCGATCGTCTAACAGCTTATCAATTAAGTGAAAGCGCAGTTAATATGCAAGATCTTGCAACCCTTAAACAACTAGCTCAACCTGTTGCTACGGTATACAAGGATAAATAGTCCATGAGTAAGTATTTAATTGGAGATATTCATGGTTGTGCTAATGAGTTTGAGCGTTTATTAAGTGCAATCGACTTTAATCCGAGTAAAGATGAGTTATATCTCGCCGGAGACCTTGTATGTCGAGGTAATGCCTCGGTACGGGTAATAGATTTAGCGATTAAACATCAAGCGCAAGTGGTTTTAGGGAATAACGATTTACGATTAATTTGTTTAATTCATGGCGGCTTGCCAGTCCTTGAAAGAGATCAAGTGGCTGATGTTATGAGTCTTGACCCACGTAAGCAACGCTATTATGCGGATTATCTTGTAAGTTTACCTTTAGTCATTGCCGAAGACGAGTTCTATTTAACACATGCCTCACTTGAACCTCATTGGTCGCATGAGCAAATCGTTACTTATGCCAAGCAGAGTCAAGAATTTATAGCTAGCCTAAGCCATAAGCAACGTGGTTATCTTCTCGGTTTTAAATATTTTCATCATATGTTGCAAGACTTATCACTAGCACAATTAGAGCGTCGAGCTCCGCAAGTTGATTTTACGCGTATGCCGCTAGTGCCGAGTACATATGCAAGTTTATATGGTGTTAATCCGCAAGATAAACAATTAACTACTCCATGGCTCACCGGATCTTGGGAAACTGATGCCGAGTTTAGACAATTTGCCGAAATGATGATGGTATTTACGGTAGCCCGTTATAAGCAAATTCGTTTACCCCAACAAGCAGGTATTCTTTATCCTCATACAAGTCATCAAGCTGCGCAGTTTGCAGACTTGCAAAATGTACAGGCCAATTTAGGTTCAGTTTTAGTTAGAGATCCTTTACAGCCTTATGCTGATTTTAATTTAGAAATCCGTAATACCTCGGTTATAGATTATCAGCAATTTACTTATCCATGGTTTGCCTTTAAGCAGATGCATGCTTATTTAAGTCAACACCATACCGAATTTATTAGCCATAATCCAAACTTAACTTTAACTGGCTTTGATCGTCCAGTGTACTTTGGACACTGGCATATAGGTACTTGCGTATCTTTACCAGCAGGCATTATTGGGACAGATTCTTCTTGTGTTGAAGGAGGTTATTTGTCAGCCTATGCCTTACCTGAAAGTAAAGTAGATATGCAAGATACAAACACACTATTGTCTTTAGCTCAACCTATAGCAAAAGTTAAACGTCTAGTAGTCTAGCATTAACTTAACGAATGTAATTTTAATAAAATTCCCTAAGAGCAAGCTTGAGGTAATCAAAACTATCTATAGGATTAGAAATAATTATCTATGATTAGATACTATTGTCTAAGATTAGAGATAGTTGTCTAAGATAATTATTTTATTGAGAGCTCTGCTTACTTTAGGGAGAGTTCTGCTTAGCTTAGGGCTGAGGCTAAGATATAGTGACAAGATTAGATTTAGTCATGAAAAAATCAACCCCCAAATATTTTTTACCACCTTCGAAGTTGGTAAAGTCTTTAGGTAGTTTACTGCTGCCGTTAGCTACGAGTGGGATGCTGGTGGCTACGAGCATGGAATTAGCTGCTGCAGATACTGCTGCAACTAATACCAATTCAGGAACTACAACTTCTTCTCCAAATACCGCAAATACTACAACGTCGACTAGTACGAGTTATAGTGCGAGTAATGCTAGTGCTACTAATGCTGGTGCTAGTAACTCGAGTGTTAGTAATACTAACTCTAGTAATACAAATGCTAACGCTAATACAAACAATACTAGTACAAGCGAAGTTACAAATGCCTCAAATGTAGCCGCTACTAATGCTGCAAATAACACAGTAGCAGATACTAATGCTGCGAGTACAACTGTTGTAAATGCTAATGGCACAACTGCTATTGATGAGCAAGCAACGCATTTATTTCCTCATTTATCATTACCGTCTAATGTTCTAACCTACGAACAACGTGGGTTATTTATTAGTACCCAAGGGAATAAAACAACTATTAGCTCGGCTGCTACTCCTGAGCAATTTGAGATTCCGACCTTAAGTGCTAGTTACAATAGCTTAGCAGCACTTAAATATTACTTAAAACGTAATAATATACGTCATGCAAGCCAAGCTGCTTATCCGCAAACCTTACAACTACAAAACACCATATTAAAAGCAGCAGCCATTTGTTTAGTTAAGCAACAGCAAGATAATCCTGCTTTAACTGCTTTTGTAGAGCAAGCGACAACTAAGAGCGTAAGTATATCTAATTATCAAGAATTAGAGCAACGTATTGCCCAGCAAAGTACTGATGAGTATCAACAGTACTACGATCAGCTTGATAAACTGCCCAAAAAACTCGATACTGAGGCGCTTGAGAATTTATTACAATCGAGTTGTGTAATTAATTATTTAAGTACCCAAGCTCCAGCTTTAGATGCTAAAGCTTTCTTTGCTGAACAAGAAAAAGCTCCAAGCTTTTTACAATGGTTAAAGGCTTATTATCGTTCGCTTTTTGTTACTTATTACACTCCTGATTTACAATACGGACAGCGCTCACCGTTAGTTTTTACGAACAAAACTTCCGAGCAAGCAACAGCTATTCCACCAGAATACTACCAGTATATGGATGATAGTGTCTTAGTTAGTGGACAAAGCTTTACCGTTACAAGTGAAAACGGCTTTAAAGTAAAAGTTTCAGGTGTTGGTAATAGTGAGTTACAAGAACAAGCCGGTAACAATGTCTATGCAGATATAGCAATCAATATTAAAAATGCGATTAATACTATTAATCCGATGAATATTGACGGCTCATTGCGTCACCAGATGACCGTACAAAAACTCGTGACTAACGCAGCATATGGTTATGGTTTCTATGATGTACAAGTAACAACGACTCGCGTAAATAGTAAAGAGTTTGCTGTACGTGTAGTACTAGGTAAACCACTTAAAGTAACTGACAGTTCACAAGTAGTGTTACGTGGAGAAGGTAATGGTTTAACTACTCTATATCCAGTCGCGCAAAATATTACCGAACCTGGACGTTTATTTAGTGTACCTACTTACAATAGTGTAAAAGGTAATCTAGTAGACATTGCACAAGAGAATGGCTACTTAGACGCTAAATTTGAAACCGCGCAAGTTCTAGTTAACCGTGAACAAAAAACTGCAACTTGGAACTTAGACTTTAATACTGGAGAACGTTACCGTATTGGTACAGTAACTATTAATGGTGGTCCACTAGATCATCGCGTTACTTACTATATGGCTGGTTTAAAAGTAGGAAGTGCTTATAGTCAAACCGAAGTTAGTCGTTCGATTGCTCGTTTACAAGCCAGTAAGAACTTTGACGTAGTAGATGTACAAACAACGGTAAATAACCAAGCACGTACGGTTGATGTAACCTATAACCTAACTAAAGGTAAACCTAATAATTTAGAATACTCTTTAGGTTATGACACTACTGAGGGAGTGCGTACTCAAGCTTCGTATGAACGTTACTACTTAAACCGTTGGGGGGGTAGTGCAAGTGCAAGTGGTTACCTCTCAAAGCTAACCCAACGCTTTGAGGTGAACTATAAACACCCATATTTATATCGTCCAAACGAAGTTTTCTTTAACGTAGGTCTTTATTACGAACGTGCTTATCAAACGGATCTACTGTATTACAGTAAATCAGTTGTAGGTTATCTTAACTACTCACGTTTATCGTTCCAAAACTGGCAGTTCTCGGCTTCACTATACGCTCGTCGTGACTACTGGGAGTTAAGTAACGAAAAAATTAAACAGGATATTCAATATTCAGAGTTTATTTTTGCGCGTAAGGGGCTAACCACTGATGTATCCTTAACTTTACGTTCAACCTTAGGTTTGGAAAAACTCTTTAAATCAGTTGGCTACCATGCAATCCTGTTTAAAGCTGAACATACGTTCCAGTTAAGCGAGAAGAACGGTTTACTCTTAAGTGTACGTTTAGGTAAAATTGACTCGAATCGCTTTAACTACTTAGCTCCAGCCTTACGTCTCTATTCAGGTGGTGCTACTTCGATCCGTGGTTACGGTTATCAAAGTATCTCTTCTTATAAAGGTGAAGAAGACGTGGGAGCTAATAAACAAGCTGAATTTACGGTCGAGTATTTACGTACTTTAATGCCAAGCTTAAAAGGGGCGCTCTTTGTGGATGGAGGTAATTCTTCAGATAACATTCGCCTCAATAATTTATATTATGGAGCTGGGGTAGGGGTGCGTTATTACTTACCTGTGGGATATGCGAAATTTGATATAGCTTATCCATTACAAAAAGGTTTTTCTTGGTCGAAAATTGCTTTTTATTTAGGTATTTCGGCAAGTTTCTAAAATCGTAAGCGCAGAGTTAAAGAGAGGTTTCTCTTTAACTCTGCCATCATTTATATTACTATGGGATTAAAGAAAGTTTTTAAATATGCCGGCTATGGTTTAGGAGGGCTAGTCGGAGTAGTAGCAGTTGGTATAGGAGCAATTTACTACTCTTCAACCTTAACCACCAAAGTACTAAATATAGTCGCAGATAAGGTTCCAGGTTTAAGTTGGGATAAAGTTGAAGGAAGCTTAGCTTCTGGGATTACGGTTACTAATTTAAAGTACGTATCACAGAACTATATGTATAATCCGCAAATAGCTAAACCGGAAGATTTACCTGATAGTCAAGAAATCCCAGCTCTAACTGAAGTGCACATTGGACAGTTAAATGCTCGCTTAATTCTTGGATGCTTAATGCGTGAGCAATTATGTCTTGATCAAGTGGGCATTAAAGATATTCAAGTAATAGTAGCCACCGGTGATGATGAACGTCTAGATCACTTTAATGCAGCACCGATTGAAGTCAATGAAAACGGAGAAGTTGAGATCATTGACACAACCAATCCGAACCCTGAAGACGATGATAGTAAAAACGATTGGATTGATGTTCGCATTACTAATGGTAAGGTAGAGAATCTAGAAGTCATTGTCGGTTCAAATATTGGTTTACAACAAGCCGAGTTAAATAAATACTTAGTATCAAATCCTCAAGTTAAAGCTGCAAGTACAGCTTTTGTGCCCACGATTCTAAATCTAGGTTTAAAGACCCCGGAGAGTATCTACAATGCCTACTTAAGTGCGCCGATGCATATTAAGTTAGATAAGTTAGCGGTTGGTGATATTCACTATACTTCGCATAACTATGATCTAGCTCAAGTAACTAGTGGTAACTTTAGTTACTTGCAATATAGCTTAGATACGCCTAATACTTTAGAAGATCTAGAAGCTCAAGAGACTGCAAGTGCGCAAGGTGCAAAAGATACTCAAACAGCTGCTGCTAACGGTGATGACAAAAGTAATCAAGCTGCCCAAGCTGATAATGGCAAAGGTGATAAAGATGCGCAAGGCTCGTTAGTACAAAAGCATGGTTTATTACCTAAACAAGTAAAAGAGTTCTTTGCGACCTACTTTAACTTACAAGCTGATTCTTATAGTCAAGCGTTTCAACAAATTAAAACCGCTTTAGATGCTAATTATCAGTTTAGCGATACAGGTGGAGTGCAAGACTTTACGGCTAGTTTACCAAGTATTAACGAAGACTTAGAGCAAGAGATTGCTGAAGCTAGTGCTGCCGCAAGTAGTGACTCTACTACTGGATCTAATGCGCAAACTAACGCTCAAACTAGTAGCCAAGCTGGTGAGCAAGCTGGTTCGCAAGAAAGTGCACAAGCTGGTGACAATGTTTCTGCTGGTATAGGTGAACAAGCTGCAAATAAAGAGAGTGCTGAGCTTGATGCAGATCAAGCTAATCTAGCTTTATGGCAAGAACTTACTGGACAAACAACTGAGTTTAAGTTTGCCACTCCTACAGATGAAGGCAAAGAATTACCAGCTAGTGAAGTAGTAGCGCAAGTAAACTCCCAACTACAAGTGTTCCGTAATCCTGCACGTGAAACTTTACTTAATGGTACTAATCTGCGCCTGCCTGTAGATGTAACTACCGATAATGTGAAGTTTGGTCCAATGTTAGTTGGCTTTTATGACTATCAAGCTGCACCATTTTTAGAAGCTGCCCGTAAAGCAAAAGATCTTAATGCTGCTAAGAGCTCGACTATTACGTTTAATAGTCAAATGCAATTAGAGCATTTACATTTAGATGGTAATCTCACGGCTACGGCTGCTAATCTAAAAGTAGATGCTACTGGTGATCTAACTTTAAAAGGTCATATTGATTACTTAGCACGCACCCAAGTACTCGATGCACAAATTGACTTTAAAGCACAAGCTATTCCTTTAGTGAGTTTACCTTTTCCGTTAGATTTAACGCTAACTGCTAAAGGGCATGTTTACGAACGTTTAGCTGTAACCTTAGCTAATAAAGCACCAGAAGCGCAAATTAATGCTGCTCTAGACTTACGCACGTCTAAAACGTACTGGCCACTCGAACTAACGGCGCAAATTTCGCATTTAGAGATCCCAGAGCTCATTAAGTTAAATGCTTTAACTTTGGAGGCTAAAGGACGCATTAATGATATGCGTTTGCAAGCGCATAGTCATGTAGCTTACGACAAACTTAATTACACTGTTGGTGCGGTACTAGTAAACTCGCAACAAAATCTAGTTGCCGATGTAGCAGCAATCCAAGCTAAAGCTGACGAAGATTTAAATACTATTGAGTCTTCGCTTGAGCAACGCAGTGTAGTGCATGCTTATGCAGAGTTAAACTACAATAAAAACATTATGGCGCAAGTAATGCTCCATAGCCATAAACTAGATTTAAATGAATTTGCGGACACTGGTTATAAAGATCTAACCTTAAATACATTCATTAATTTAGGTGGGGTTTATAACAGTAAGCAAGACTGGACGGCTTTTATCCAACAAGGGCAAGTAAAAGGAACGCTTGAAGGTAAACCGTTTACGGCCAATTTACAATTAGGTGTGGATTCGGTTCATGGTTTAATTGCGAAAGATGTTAAAGCACAATATGCTACTAATAATCTAGATTTACGTGGAGTAGTTAATACTTCATCAGATCTTTATTTACAAGCTAAAGTTAATAACTTAAGTGCTTTTGTACCTGCATTAAAAATCGACGCTAATGTTGATTTAACGGTACAAGGTAATCTTGATAGTCCGAGCATTAAAGGTACTAATAGCATTAAACACTTAAGCTATAAAACTCCAGACTTAAACTTAAACTTACAACAAGCAGTAGCTAATCTGGCCTTACAAGTATCAGATGCGGTATATGGTAAGGCTAATGTAAGTTTAGGTAAATCGCAAGTAAATGATATTCGTATCGATCATGTAAAAGTAGACTATGTAGGTGAACCTAATAGCACTTTACAAGTGGACGTAAAAACGAGTCTGGCAAATTTACGTGGTAATATTGAGCACTTCAATCTTTATAAAGATGATGTGTACGGTAATTTAAATATCGCTAACTTAGATTTATTGACCCTTGGTATTAACGGTTTAAAAACCAGTAATGCCATTGAAAGCCACTATAATCTTGCAAGCAAAAAAGCTCAGATTAAACCTTTCACTATTTCCAACTCGCAGTTAAGTCTAAGTAATGTTACTCCTTTAGAGTATACTCCGGAAAAAGTAACAGGTAGTTTAGCGCTGAATAAACTTGATTTAAGCATGCTTAATCGTATGTTACGTGAAGCAAAAACACGTTTGCAAGGGCAAGTTGCTGCTAAACTTAACTTTACGTTAAATCCAAGCAACCTTGAAGCAAGTAGTAACAAGCTACATTTAACTGCCGAGTCGAAATACATTAATGTTAAGCAAGTTGTTGATCTAAGTTTACTAAACATTGACTTAAGTGCAATCAATCTTGAGGCGCAACTAGCGGGCACTGATTTAAATGCTCAAGCTAACTTACGTATTAATCGTGAGAGTAAACTAGATACACAAGTTAAAGTTAGTGATTTATATGGTGCACAAAATTTAAGCGGGAAAGTTGTTCTCGATCGCTTAAGTTTAAATATCATTAAACCATTACTTGATAATACGCAGCAGGTTTCTGGTAATCTGTCAACGGACATGACTTTAGGCGGCACCTTGAAAAAACCATTACTCTATGGTAATGCTGGTATTAAGCAATTAGGTGTAGCCATGGTAGATTTACCGTTTGAAGTATCAGCAGGGGAAATTAATCTAACCTTAAATGGTGACCAAGCGGATATTAGAGGCAATTTACCAACTAAATCAACGCCGTTAGTCTTTACCGGAAATGTCGATTGGGCGGATGCCGATAACTTAAAATCACAAGTTAATCTGACAACGCAGAACCTGCGTTTACGTGTACTTGATTATGGTAATGTACAATTAGATTCAAACATTGTTGCGCGTTATGATAATAATGGTGCTGTGGTAAACGGTACAGCTAATTTACACGATGGACGTTTTACTGTCGCTTCATCGAGTAGTGCGAGTTATTTAGGTCCAACTGGTGATGTGGTGTTTGTAGATAATCAAGGCAAACCTCTAACTCCGGTTGCGAAAGCAACTAAAAGCTCTAGCTCAAGCAATATTCTCGCTAAATTAAAAGTAACTCTTGGTAAAAACTTAGTGTTTGATGCCTATGGATTAAATGCAGGTTTAACAGGAGCTTTAGACGTAGATTATGATGGTAATCCAAAAATCTTTGGCACAATTAATATTCCGTATGGAACTTTTGATCAATACGGACAAAACTTAATTATCCAAAGAGGGGATATTACCTTTAATGGTCTATCAGTAATCCCAAATATCTACTTACGCGCGATTCGTAATCCTGAATATATGATGGATAATGTAACTGTAGGCGTGCAAGTTAGTGGAGCTGCTAATAAACCAAGTATTAGTTTATTCTCAACTCCATCGAACATTAGTGATAGCCAAAAACTAAACTACTTACTAACCGGTTCGGCCTCTGATACCGATGATGATCAAGTAGGTCTACAGCTCTTCACTTCAAGTCTCTCTTCTTCTTTAAGTATTATTCAAGAAATAGGTAATACTTTTGGGATTAAGAACTTACAGTTATCAACCGCTAAATCAGGTGAAGCCTCACAAGTAACCTTATCAGGTACAGTTCTTAAACGTGTACGTTTAAACTATGCCTATGGTTTATTTAACGGCTTAACTGAAATTAGTGCTTCTTATCGTCTTTTACCAAAAATCTTCTTACGTTTATCACATGGTACAAGTTCTGCAATTGATGCTGTATATTCAACTTCATGGTAGACCATAGAAGGTGAGAGATTACTTGTAAGCAATTACTGGTAAACGGTTACTGGAAATTGATAGCTTGTAATCAATAACTGGTAAACGAGAATAATAGACCTGTTAAAAAGCAAATTATCAACATTAAGCGCACAGAGATAGAACTTTATCGGTTTGTATTGAAAAATAAGGAAAAAAGTTTAAGCATTTTTGCAACCTGCTTTTTCTCTAAATAAGTAGATACTTCAAGATTTTACAATTTCTCTGTGTGTAGATTTGTGCCTAGGATTGATCATCCTAGGCATTTTTGTCTGCAAAAAGTGCAACAGGAAAAAATTGAGGTGTTATACTATTTGCGGCTTTTAGCCGTAAATTCACTTAATTATTAACCCTAGATCTCGATATTCTTGATCAACAGATAGTAAAAATTTGCTTATGAAAAGAAAAATCACCTTAAGTTTAGCTTTGCTGCTAGCTTTGCTCAGTTGGTTACCAAGTTCAGCTTTAGCTAACTTAAGAGTTGTTACTACTTTTACGGTTTTAGCTGATATTGCGAAAAACGTTGCCGGCGAATATGCCAAAGTTGAATCTTTAACTCCAATCGGAGCGGAAATACACGAGTACGAGCCAACTTCGCGTGATCTTGCACGCATGAATCGTTCAGATTTAATTATTACTAATGGCTTAGGTTTAGAAAAATGGTTCGAGCGTTTTTATGCTAAAGCTGCAAAACAAATTCCGGTAGTAGTTGCTTCTACTGGAGTAGAGCCATCTTTAATTACTCAAGGCCCATATGCTGGTAAACCTAATCCGCACGGTTGGATGAGTTTAAATAATGCATATTTATACGTTAATAATATTAAAGAAGCTTTAATTAAATACGACCCTGCCAATAAAGAAGGCTACGAAAAAAATGCTGCGGCTTACCTTGAAAAACTTAAAGCCGTAGAAGCCAAAGTAAAAAACTTTATTAGTAAACACAGTCTAGAGCATGTGTATTTAATTACTTCAGAGTCTGCTTTCTCATATTTAGCACGTGATTTAAACTTTAAATATGATTCGATTTGGCCAGTAAATGCCGAAGATGTTGGTACACCAACACAAATTACCCGCATTATTAATTTAGTGAAAAAAGAAAAAATTAAAGTAGTGTTTTCTGGTTCAACAATGGATCGTAAACCTATGGATGTGGTAATGCAAGAGACTGGAGCTATTTGGGGTGGATACTTATACGTTGATACTTTAACTGATGCTAAAGGTCCAGTACCAACTTACTTAGATATGTTACAACAAACGGTATATACCATTGTTGATGGCTATAGTAAAACTTTAAAATAAATAAGAAAAACCTCAGGTTATCTAACCTGAGGTTTTCATGTATGTGTGCATTATAGGCATTAAAGAAATGCGTTTGTGGTACAGCACAGTTGTATAACTTATAAATGCATTGGAGAAATACAACAAAGTATACTTTTAGCAACGAAGCTTACTTAGCTTTAGCATTTGCTTCTAGAGATGTATCTTTCTCTTTAGCATCAGCTTGAGCGGTTTCTTTAGTAGCTTGTTCTGCAGCACCTAATACAGCTTCTTTTTCGGTTGCTGTTGTAGCTGCGGTAGTAGCAGCTTTAGAAGCAATGGTTGAAGCTTCTGAAGTAACTTCTTCTTGCTCTAGAGTAGTTTCTACAGTAGTAGATACTGAGGTATCTTTTGCTTGACTAGTCTCTTGTGCCACAACATCACTTGGGTCGGGATTTGCAGCTTGCTCAGCTTCTTGTGCGTCAGCTGGTGTTTGAGATGTTGCTTGAGATTGTTGCTCAGCTTGAGCTGTTTCTACAGGAGTTGTTGCTTCCTCTTGGCTTTGCTCTAAGTAGTGCTGTAAGCTAGCATTAGCTTCTTGTAAGTTACGTTCTTGTTTAGCTTGTAACAGATTATTAGTTGCACTAATTGCTTGTAGTTCTTTAATCACCGCAATTTCTTCAGTAGCACCTTTTAAGGTTTTTAAATGGTGCTCTTGACTAAACTGTAAATCAAATGGCGCAATCTCTACATCATTTGGATTTGCGAGTTTGTCATTAATGAACTGATTTTGCTGAATAAAGTCATCAGGTAAGACGTAAGCAAATTGGTAATAGGTATGACCGTGGAAATTACGTAATTCCCCTTCGTACTTAGCATTAAGTTTTAAAGCTACGTTTTTCGAAGCTAGATTTTGCTGATGAATGCGTAACTCAAAACGTTCAACTAAGTCGTTCGTATAGGTAATTGCACATAAGGCTTGTAGCGCTTCGTGCATATATCCTTTACCACAGAACTCTTGGAATAAGTAATAACCAAGATTAGCCACTCCTGGACTAATGTTTAGTTGATCGAACACTAAACTTACGCTACCAATAATCTGATGTTTATACTCTTTGTTTGAGAGCACAATAGCGTAATGACGCTCACGGTTGGCGGTAAAGTTTGCTGCTGCAGTTTCAATGTACTGGCAAAATTCATCTTTATTACATTTTTTTGCCCAGAACAGAAATTGTCCTAAATGGTCACGATTTTTCTCAACTTGTGTCCACATAGGTTTAAGGTGTTCATTCCCTAGAGGTTCAAGTGACATTTCTTGACTTACCAAGATCACGCCATCTTCACGTAAAAAGGGATAAGAAACTGAGGTTAAAAATTCTTTCATAAAGAGAAAATCCTAAAAACTAGCAAACTTTTGCCAAGAGTTATACTTAGGTAATTATGTTTAGATAGTTATCCTTGTGGAGTTATCCTTGAAGATATTTTTGAGAGGATATTTTTGAATAGTTATTCTTAAGGATAAGTTTAAACATTGTAGTTATTAATTACGTGCGTAATCATTTCATGACTTACGCGTTTATCTACATATGCTTGACCTAAGCGAGCAAAGAGTACTAGCACGATCTGATTGGCAAGGTTTTTCTTATCTCTTGCCATGTATTTTAAAAATTCTTGGCTATCCATATTCTCTGGAATATGAACAGGTAAACCTGCGCGCGTGAGCAGATTTTTTACGCGATGATAATCTGCAGGACTAAAGTCAATTGCTGCTTCTCGTTCTAAACCTTCTTTAACTAAAGCTAAAGAAGTAGCTGCGGCTAACATCATCCCCGTACTTATAGCTTCACCATGTAACCAATTACCATAACCTTGACTTGCTTCAATAGCATGACCATAAGTATGTCCAAGGTTAAGTAAAGCACGACGACCTTGTTCTTTTTCGTCTTCAGCTACTACTTGCGCTTTAAACTCACAGCAACGACGAATGGTGTAAGCAAGGCTTTGTTGGTCACGTTGGAGAATTCGCTCAAGATGAGTTTCTAAGTAAGTAGTGAACTCTTCACTGAAAATAAAGCCATACTTAATTACTTCAGCCATCCCTGCAGCAAATTCACGCGCAGGTAAGGTTTCAAGGACGTTTAAGTCAATAAGTACATGTTTAGGTTGGTGGAATGCACCAATCATGTTCTTACCAAGCTTGTGGTTAATGGCGGTTTTGCCCCCAATAGATGAATCCACTTGCGCTAGAAGCGTAGTTGGGATTTGTAAAAAGTCGATCCCACGTTGGTAAGTAGCGGCAGCATATCCAGCTAAATCCCCAATCACTCCCCCACCTAAAGCAATAATTAAGCTGCGGCGTGAGTAGTTGTGTTCGAGCATTTTTGTGTAAATTTGCTCTAAGTAAGGAGTAGTTTTAGCTTCTTCACTATCAATAACTTCAACCACCTCAAGTTTAGTACACATAGTACCTAAACCTTGGAGTAAAGTGTTTAAGTGATATTTAGCAACCGTAGGATTAGTAACAATCAGTACTTCACGTTTATCGCAATAAGGAGCTAAAAGCTTGGCGCTTGCTAATAAGTTAGTACCAATTAAAATGTCGTAAGATTGATTCGCTGGTAGTGCTACATGCACTTTATCTAAAATTCGTACAGCAGACATAAAAAGCTGTTCCTCATAAGATCACAATAAATCTTTTAGACCATAAATACATAGTAAACGAATAGCACGAGGATAAACTCAACTCATGCTAATTTACGGTCTTGCTTATATTGTACTACAAAAGCAGTGAAATAAGCGTTAGATCCGCTAAAAAATCTTTTATAGATTACTTTTTACCTTAACTAAAAGGTAGTTAAATTTAAGCAAAATAACCCAACCAGGAAACGAATTGTTTACTAACTTAATCAACAACCTGAAAATAAATTTCCGATTTCTGAAGTAGTTAGTGGTAAAAGCTAATCGCAGTAAGGGGGATT
Source organism: Psittacicella hinzii (assembly GCF_003585935.1). Classification (GTDB taxonomy): domain Bacteria; phylum Pseudomonadota; class Gammaproteobacteria; order Enterobacterales; family Psittacicellaceae; genus Psittacicella; species Psittacicella hinzii. Next base: position 4,935 of record NZ_NRJG01000050.1, on the reverse strand, counting down.
TTTGTTAAAATATATGCGTTTAGACAAGTATGATAAAGAGGATAAGTTAGGGAAAAATAATTTCCTAACTACTAGATCTTTATCGATACTTACACCGATTTCTCTATTTTTTTCTGCTGTGACAGCAGAAGTATCTTTTTGAGTAAAAGACAATGTTAACTAAAATGCGCTTTACCCCTATAGTTTTAGCTCTAGCAAGTCTTGGTAGCTATAGTGGTGTAGTTAATGCCGCAACTACCTATAATAACTCTCTGGATCAAGTTAAAGCAAATGCTAACGTGAATGCTAAGAGCAATGTAAGTGCTAACTCTAATAGAAGTGCCGCTTCTAATGGAAGTGGTAACTCTAATGGTAGTGCCGATGCAAATCCATCAAGCTCTGCTTTAGTTCCTTTTGATCTTACAAATTTACCTTACCAAATAAAAGTTGTACAGGTTGCAGGACAAGAATTACGTTTTCGTGTATACAGTGACCTTACGTACGTAGGTAAGCCTTTAGCTCCAGAATATCAACAATTAAATGTTTATATTCCTGAAGCTTACTTAGAAAATGAGCAAATTAATAACTTTAATGCAGCAACAGCTCCAATTTTACTCTATGTAGCACAAGAGGATTATTTAAGTATTAAACCTCTAGACTTAGTAGGTAAAGAAGAGTTTAATAGCCTTAAAGTTAATGCTCATAATCCAGATCAAGTAAGTAAGGCTAATCGAGTAGATAATCCTAATAGAACAAACGAGACTAAGACTGCCGTTGGTGATTCTGGTGCGTATGCAAGTGAGCAAACTAATGAGTACGCAAGCGAACAAGCTAGTTCTCAAAGCAGTACGCAAGATCAAACTCAAGCTACGGGTGAGAGTTTGGAAGCACAAGCTAATACTTTATTAGCACCCCGCCGCTTAGTAGCTTTTGTGATGCCAACGGGTAATGATCTTACTTTACCTAATCTAAATTCTACAGCGCAAACGATTTTTACCCAATTAGGCAACTTTGCTCATGTAGCCAGAGAAGGTGTGGCGGCTATAGGAAGTAAAGTAACAGATGTAGTGCAAAACGTAAAACAAAGCTGGCAAGCTGGTGATAAGGAAACAGCCTTTTCGCATCAAACTAATCCGCAATTAGTGCTTGAACCCCATGCTTTTCCGCACCTCTCACATTGTCCTCTTAGTCCTGAGCTAGAAAATCATCATACTTCACAAGAAGAAAGTGAGCAAGATTCTGCGCAAGAGAATGAGAGCTTTGAACGGCAAAATCATACGGAACTCCCAACTCATGCACCTTGCCAAGTTACTTTTACTCATAGTGAACATACAGTTGGACAAACGATTCCTACAGACAACTCCTTAGTAGCTCAAGCTTTAGCGCAAGGTTATATTGTGGTAACTCCTGGTTTAAGAGGGATTGATGCTCGTCCTAGTGAAAGTGATTTAGGTCAAGTTCCAGCTAACTTAATTGATCTAAAAGCTGTAGTTAAATACTTACATACTTACGATCAACAAATGCCAGGTACAGCTGATAAAATCATCGCTCTAGGTGGTAATGTTGGCGGTAACTTAGTTGCTCTGCTCGGAGTAAGTAATAATCAACAAGAAACCTTATTTACTGACGCTTATAAACAATTACAAGCAACCTCTGGTAAGGATCAAGTTTTTGCAGTAGCGGCTTATGCACCAGCTCTAGATCTAGCACATGCTGATATGGCATATGAATGGGCATTTGGCAGTTTAGATTATGTACAAGCGCGTCCGTTACCAGGTTTAGCCGGATTAGGTCGTGCTCATGATTTAACCGCGGCACAAGTGGCAGCGAGAAACACGCTACAGCAAGAATTTAGCACCTATGTAAATAGCTTAAACCTTACTGATGGTAAAGGAGAAAAGTATCAGCTTTTAACTAATGGTGATGGTAGTTTCCGCAGTTTAGTCGAGAAATATTTAGTACAAGCTGCACAAGAAGAAATCGATGCTAATCCTGAATTTAAAACCGATGATTACCCTTGGCTAATTGTCTATGACCAAACAGCAACTGCTGTAAGCTTTAAAGATTATCAACAACAAGTAGGAAGAATTTACTTTCCCGCTCATGTTGATGCTTTAAATTTAAGTAGTCCTGTAAATAAACTCTTTGCGAGTGTGCAAGGTAATCCCCAACACTTTACCGTTTATAGTGCAGAGTATAGTCAAGTACCTCATGCTACACGTGCTGATAGTTTACTTGTAGATCTATATAATCCGTTAGCTTATGTGATTAAAGAAAATCAAGCGAATATTAGTGCCCATTGGTGGGTACGTCATGGTACATTTGATAATCAAAATTCAGTAGCACTACCGATTATCTTTGCTACCCAATTAGCAAGTTTAAAAATCCCTGTAGATTTTAAACTAGCATGGAATCAAGCGGATCGTGTTAATTATCAATTACCACAGCTCTTTGCATGGATTAATCAATTAACTGAACCTAATTTCTTAGAAAAAACCGGAGCTGCTATTCAAGACTCAGTACGTCGCTTAGGACATGCTGTGGATCATGCTTTAGGTAATGATGATAATGGCAATGATGAAGGAAATTAAGCACTTCAATTGGTAAGTCGCTAGGAAATCATTACCCTCGTTAAAGCTAATGACTTGCTTGATTTATTAGGCATAAACAAAATATTATTCACATCCTCAGGCTTAAGGCTTGAGGATTTTTGCTTTTTCAAAGGGATGTTATTTTTTCATACTTATCTTTTCTCTCTTATTTTTTCTCTCTTACTTTGTAGACTGACTAATATCCAAAACAATTACTAATTTAGAACTTACGTATTGATTAAAATTAGACTGATCTGTACCCTAAAAATACCTTTAATTATCGTAAAGTCTTTAGGGAAATATAAACGCTAAACTTCGGAGGGTTTTAGTTGTGCCTAAATTGTAATATTTTCCACCTACTTGGAAGTTGTTGATAATTAGGGGTAAAATTTGGATTTTGTTTGGTGGGTCAAGCGAATTTAAAAGTGAGATTTTCTAAAATTAATATGACGAGAAATCAAAGCATAACTAAGCTGTTACGACTTAGCGCATTGAAAAAGTTTAATCCTTACCTATAATTTAAGTAACTTCTTATAAAACCTTAACAAAACTTTAACAAACAATCGTTTTCTTTTTTAACTGGTGGATTGGGCTTAAGTTAAGGCTATTGTATTTCAGCTTAACGAGAGATAAATCAGCCATTTTATAGTTCAACTGTAAAGTAGCAATTGTGTTATTGCTTTAAGTAAACATAGTTAGGATAGCAGGTTAGAAATCAGATTTATGCTATCAGGCTAGTTTGGGAGTATGTAAAATTAGCTAACTTAAGTAAAGACAATAAATACCAGTTAAACTTCTATAAGGATTTTCTTCATGCGTTTTTCAACAAAATTTGTTATGACTTCGGTAGCTCTATGCACTAGCTTAGCGGCAAGTGCTCCTGCTTTTGCCAATACTAATACTTTAGTATTTGATCCGCAAAGCAATTACACGGTAAAAACTTTTACCCTTGATGGTAAACTTATAAAGTGCGAGCTTACGAAAACATCGTATACGTAACTAATCCCGTTGATGCGGAATATGAATCAATGAACATTTATATTCCTGAACCTTATTTTGAAAATCAAAAATTAAACGGCTATAGCAAAGATACCGCACCAATTTTCTTCCCAAATGCCATTGGTGGATATATGCCTGCTAAAGCTATGACTTTACCTGATGAAAGTTCATCTGCACAAACAACACAAGAGCAACATGGTCCGAGCAATGCATCTTCAATTAAACAAGCTCTAGCTAAGGGATTAGTTGTAGCTTCTCCTGGTGCTCGTGGTCGTTCAAATAAAAATGCTGAAGGTCAATATTACGGTAAAGCTCCAGCGGCTATTGTTGACTTAAAAGCAGCAGTACGTTACTTACGTGCGAACGATAAAGTAATGCCTGGTAGTGCAGAGTACATTATTTCGAATGGTACTTCTGCAGGTGCTGCTTTATCTCTGTTATTAGCAGCAAGTGCAAATAGTGCGGACTACACTCCTTACTTAAAAGACTTAGGTGCTGCACAAGCTTCTGACGCTATTTATGCCGCAAGTGCATACGCGCTAATTACGAATCTTGAACATGCTGATACAGCTTATGAGTGGTTATTCAATGGCGTTAATAGCTACAAATCTATTGACGTAAGCACGTTAGATTACAAAGTTGAACGTAAGTATAAAACTGGAACTTTAACTGATAAGCAAATTGCAGTATCTAATGATCTAAAAGCGCAATTTCCTGCTTACGTAAACAGCTTAAAATTACGTAATCGTCAAGGTGAGCTTCTTACTTTAGATGAAAATGGTAAAGGTTCATTTGCGGATCTAGTAGCTGGTTACTTAGCTGCAAGTGCGCAGCATGCAATGGATACGGATAGTAATTTTAAAGCTGCAAATTACCCATGGTTAACTATTAAAGATGGTAAAGTAACCAGTGTTGATCTAGCTACTTACGCTAAAAGCGTTGAACGTCAAAAAACTCCACCTGCATTTGATGCTTTAGATTTAAGTGCTGGGGAAAATGATGAGTTTGGTGATGCGACTACAGCGGCTAAACACTTTACCGAGTATGGCTTTAAAAACTCAACAGTAGCTAATGCCCAAATGGCAGATCCGCAAATCGTAAAAATGATGAACCCATTAAACTACATCGAACGTGGTAAAAAGACAGGTGTAGCTCCTTATTGGAGAATTCGTCATGGTTCGATTGATAAAGATACCTCTTTAGCAATTCCGACCATTGTTGCAACTAAATTAGAAAATTTAGGCTACAATGTTGACTATGCTTTAGCGTGGGATAAACCACACTCTGGTGATTATGATCTTCCAGAACTATTTGCATGGATTGAACAAATTACGAAAAAATAATTAAAGTAAACGACTAAGACCTC
>NZ_NRJG01000005.1 GCF_003585935.1 Psittacicella hinzii | reverse complement strand
ACTGTAAGCACTTAAATATTGCTGTCTAGTTTCATACGCTGGCAATTTTGCTAATGCATTAATTAATGCTAATTCATACTTATGATAATAAGTACTATATTCTTCGACTATAGCTTGGGTTATAAGTTGCCAATCTAATCCTTCTGCTTTATAAACTTCTTGCTCTAAGTTTTTATTAATGTCTATTACTTCTTTAGCATTCTTGCTCTTTAACCAATTATTTAATGGTGTATTTTCTTGAAGATGATTTTGCTCATCGCTTATAGCATATGTACTGAAGTTCTGGTAGAAGCTTGATTTCGACTTTTTACTAACTTTAATAGCTTGTTGTTTAATTAAGTCGAGCATAAAGTCTCTAAAGTTTAACCATTGACTATATATGTTGTCTTGTTCTTGGTTATTAGAGCTTTCAGTTAGTTGGTAAGCAAGAGGAATATATTCACGTTCTTTAGCTAACTCTAAAATGGCATTACTAGTTAAGTAATTTTTCGGATTAGAACTTTGTAAAACAATATCAGCTTCTAAGCCATATTCTTTGGCTAATAATGCTAATTCATTATTAAATACAGTTGCTGATTTTTTCGCTAAAGGTAAAAAATCAACAAGTATTTGTCCTACTAATTTTAATTGCTTAATCGTGTTAAACACTAGAGGCAATGCTAAAAGATTAATTGCTAAACGATAATCCATATTACCGTTTATATATTTACAGATTTCTCGTTTAGAATTTTGCAAATTATATCTTTTATACAATTCATCTTCATTAATTGCATTTAAAAGATCTGATGTTTTAGCTTGTCCAGCATTAATATCTATAGTTACACCTAAATATACATAATCAAGGTCTAAATTAATTCCCCACTTTGAACTAATAGAAGTACCTAAAAATTTATAAGCCGCTTCTTTTTTCTCGAAGTTATTACCGCTGACAAGTAATGAGTCTTTAGTTTTAGTGCCAATACCACTTATAACAAACTTATCTTTTAAGCTCTTTAAACTAATTGGATTACCAGCAAAGTTAATTACTTTATCTAATACACCACTTTGCCATGTAGTCAATGGTGTAAGTAACTCTGCTTGGGCAACTGGAACATTACTCACATTTAAATTGCTTTGTGTTTGCCATAAGTAATAAGTATATGCAGCTTCACCTAATAGGTACTTAAACAAAAATTCTAGATCTAAATTACGACAAACATTAGTTATTTTGTCTAAATTTACAACCTGTTCATCTGAACTATTTTTATCCCAAAGATTATTATTTAAGAGTTCTAATTGGGCTAAGGGACTTTGAGCAAAGTCTTTAGGTTCGGCTAGTGTAACCCGTGCATATTTATCAGCATAGGCTAAAGATTTTAAGCGTACATTTAAATGTTGCTTATTACTAATAAGATCTTTTATAGATTTATACGCTTTTTTATTATTAGCATATGCTTCAAAACAATCACTTAGTTTTAAGATTGCAATTTGGTTAGCTTGAGCTACATTTTCTGCCAGTGCTCCTAGCTGCAATTTGACAAAAGCTAAATTATTTTCTAGATCTAAGTTAATTACTTGGGCTTTATAAATGCGATAAGGATCAAGAATAATCTTAGGTAATAAACTTGTTATCTCTAATTCTTGTTCGCTTTCAATACTACTTAGAAATAAGTTAGTATCCTTATCTCCTACATGCCATGCATAAAACTCTTTTATCCAAGTACTATCTATACCATGTTCCCAGAGTCTTGGTAATAGCGCATTTATATACTTCTCTCTTAAAAATTGTCTCGCTAGAGCTTTAGTCAATGCTTGCTGCTTTACTTCTCCTAGCACTTGTTGCTTAACTACCTCTTCAAGACTGGTTTTTACTTTATGCTCCCAAACATTAACTTGATGAGGCATAAGCACTTTAAATTTGGCATGAGGAATGCTCAGTTGTAAACCTAGGATTGATTTTTCCAGCACCACAAAGTAGTTAACATTTACTACTTGTTGTTTTTTTAGTGTATCTAGATTTTGATATACATGATATTGCCAAAATTTAGTTAGTAACTCAGCATTTAAATTTTTAACTAAATGTTCGTTACCAGCCACTTTAGTTTGTTCTAAAATTTGTTGCCAAAAATCATGATTTAATTGGAGATTAAGCATAAAATTTATTACCAAATTTAAACTTGCGGAAAGTATTTGTTAAGCATTTAATTAAGCATGAGTATTCATCTATATCCTATCTCATAGCCTAAATATAGGTTTGAGCTTTGCTCGTGTTATAATCTAGGAAATCTTCATTATCTTTTTAAAAAGACTGACCTTTATAATTTAGATAATGTTTAGACATTTTATTAAATCTTGCTTAGATATTATGCAAAAATATACAGGTTTTACCCATTTTATTAAAGCAGCTGGTTATTCTTGGAAAGGACTGAAAGCTGCATTTAAAAACGAGGCTGCTTTTCGTCAAGAAGTTGTTCTCTTAATTATTACCACACCTTTAGCTATTATTTTAGGTGATTCTTTTTTAGAAGTAGCTTTATTAATCGCTGCCGTACTTTTAATCATTATGGTTGAGCTAATTAATAGTGCAATTGAAGCCGTAGTAGATCGCTTTGGTGGAGAAATTCACGAATTATCTGGTCGCGCTAAAGATCTAGGTTCAGCAGCCGTATTAATAGCTGCTATTATTGCAGGTCTCATTTGGGCTAGTATTCTTTTACCGAAATTGTTTAGTTAGCAATTACCTAAAAGCTTAGTCCTAGACGAGCAATATTTATAGATCCACCTTTAAATTTAGATGTACTACTTATTTTTGATAAGCTATACATTAATATTTTTACATAATCCCTAAATGATAAATACCAATTCTCAATCCACCTAGCGAAAGCCTCAACTTTAGCTAGGTGGTTTCTTTTATTTGTACTTTTCACAATATGGTGTGTCGTATATAGCGTATCACTACATAGATGCAATATCGCTATATAGATAGATGGAATATCCCTATATAGAGAAATATGGTGAATCCATATTTAATATTTTAACTTTGTTACGTTGTCTAAAAGCCAAAAGTGTGATCTACTTGGCAAATCGCAAGATTTTTCACTTACGCAGAAAAATTTTTGGTTAAGATAATAAAAGACCCTCTATTGCGAGATCAATTTTTCCTTTGTGCAAATTGCTTTCGTAAAACTTTTTCGTCTGTCCCATAACCAAATAATAAGTTTATGCGTAAAATTACATCACAATTAGCAAGAGATCTTGGATTGTCGCTGCAACATCCCGAGGTGACAACTAATCCTGAATTAGATGCTCTGCTCAATAAAATAAAAAGCTTACAAGCTGAAGATCAACCTAAAAATCAAGCTGAAATAACCGCTATTGTAAATTTTTTACAAGCCTCTTTACCACTATATAAATATTGGCAAAAGCACTTTCCCTTTAGTGCGGATACTCCAAGTTATGCTCATGTATTAGGCTACCTTTTTACTTGGGCACAATTACAAGCTCATTATGATGCTAAGACCTTTATAAAAGGACTTAAACTTGAATATAAAGTCTTTTTTACTAAAGAACAGTTAAAAAAGTTAGACACTAAATTCATCAGCCTTACCAAACCTATCATTGAGCATTGGCAACTAATCTTCAAAAACGACTATAGTGTATTAACTACTCTACAAGCGTTATTTGAACCAATGGTGCTTGAATTGCATTATCAAGAAGTATATGCAGCTGAACAAGCCTATCCATTCTTATTGCAACAATTTTGCTATACCGCTCTCTCAAGCGCGCAAGAACATGTAGCTCAATTAAGACTGCTAAGTTGGCAAGCTAATTTAATTTGGCGTAAAGAGTTAACTGCTACTTTTCGTTTATACAATCTGTATAAACTTTTAGCTCTGCCCTTAGGTAATTACCTCTGGCAATGTGATCCTAGTTATTTTGCTATGGAATTTAGCACTATATGGGGTGAATATAACCCAGAAACTTCTTTATATACCATCAAAGATAGCAGTACTCTTGCCTTTGAACTGATTGAAGAAGAAGTGAAGCAATATACATTTAAAGAACGCACAAGCACCTTATATTCACAAGCTCATAAATACAAAGATGTAATGTCAGATATCTCATTATGGAGTAGGCTAAAGCAAGAAGAACTAAATCATAATAAGCAACATAAAGATTTATTCTTTACTCTTGCTAACATACTAATGATTTATCCTGAAATGACACAAGCAACAACTGCTGATTTTGGAGAAATTAATCAGGTCGCAACAGTGTTATCTATGTATAGTTTTCGTTCGAGTTATAAAATGACTGATTTACAAGCGCCTATATTTTGGCATTAATCTGCTAAATCTTGTCAGACAACAGACCAAATCTTTAATAAAACTCCTAAATTAAATAGTCCCCTTACTTAAGTTAGTCTGTAAGTCATTAAGTCGGTAAGTCTGTCAAAAAATTATAAACTTAATCCCCCCAAAAGATTATCTTATGCGATTATCTTTTAGGGGGATTATTGTAATTGGACGTAGAATTGAACGTAGCTTTGTACTATGCTCAAAACGATTTATCTTAGTTTAACTTAGCTGCTCAATATTTTGCAAGTGAGCTGTACCACAAAGATTGTTCAAGATAGACCTATCTTATCTAGCTTATCTAGATTATCTAGATTATCTATTTTTTCTAACTTATCTGTTAGCCTAGGTAACTTCTTATAAGCAAAGACTATCACTACTCAATAACTTCACCATCTTGAGTTTTATTGAGCATGGTTATGATCTTTTTTTGTCTTTTTGGCCAAGTTTTAAAATGTTCATGATAAGTACCTGCAGGAACATTTTCTTGTTGATCCATACGATCTAAAACTTCTTGGACTTTTTCTACCACTTGTAAGCTATTGATTTGTCTCATTAGCTTATCATCGCTATTATGTGGTTTTTTACGCCAATTTACTAAGTCTTGTTCGTATTGTTCTTGCGTAAACTCAATATCATGTCCATACATATTTTTATGGAATACGCTAATTACGTCTCCCACCCCTTGAATTGGACCCGAACGTAAAGGATTAATGTAAGCAAATAAACCAATGGTTGGGATACCAATACATGAAGCTAAATGCATAGGACCTGAATCAGGAGAAATCACTAAGTCAGCAAGACTCATAAATAAATAGAGCTCACTTAAATTAGTTTTACCAGCTAAATTAAAAAATACTTGTTTCCCTGCACGATCTAGACTTTTAGTTGTTAGATTATGATGTGAAGTATAAATTAAATCATCAATACGTTTAGCAACCGCATTAACTAAATTTAATTCTTGGGTATTCTTACCGCCGGTAACTACAACTCGGTGCCCAGCTTCAATTAGATAAATAATTAAATCTACGTACCCTTTTTCCGTCCAGTTTTTCTTCATTGCCGAAGAGGCTGGATTGACAAAAATTAAACGTCCATCACGTTGATTTTTGTCCGGAGCAGCATATTTACTTACACTAACTAGTAAACGATAAAGCGAAATATTATGTTTACTAATATTCTCAATTGCTTGTTCGGAATTAGGTTCACCTAAACCTAAATCAAAAAGCGGTTTTAAATGTTCTTGCGCTAGAAGTCTTTGCGGATAGTTTCCACTATAAAGTAAAGCCGTATCTGTTACTAAGTTCTCAAACTCTTGGATATCAGCTTGACTTAAATAAGGCTTAAATAAGTCAAAATAATCAACCATTACATGCATTGACGTTTGCTTAGGAATGCGATGATTTATAACTAATGAATGCCCTTCAAAACTTCTTTCCCAACTAAAGCCTACTTTTTCTTTGGCACGAATAAAAGAAGCTAAAACATTTGCACGCATTGAAGTTTGCGCGTGAATTAATAAATCAAACGGTGTTGCTTGAATATTGCGTAATAGTTTGAATGCTTGAAAATAAGAAGTTTTCTTCTTATTAAAGACAACAAATTTTAATTGGGGGTATCTATTACTTAAATGTTTAAAAAGATTATACTCGCCACTACCAATGATCCAAGTTACTTCTACATGTGGATAGTTCTTTAAAACTAATTCTAAACTTGGAATTAAATTTAAAATATCTCCAATGGCAGAAAGGCGAAATAAGCATAAGCTTTTTATTTGATTAAAACTCGTAAAATATTGCTTATTACTAAACATGTTTGCGTTAGAAGAGTTAAAGTTTGCAATAGTTAGCTTATTATACGCTTATGCATAAATTTATGCTAAGCAAAATCGACGTATAACCAAACTATAGCTATACAGAATTACCTACTTTTAATAGCATTCTTTACATATAAGAAAACCGAGAAGAAATTATCCTCTCGGTTTTAATTTTACTAATTTTTCTATATTAGTTATTTGCAGGAGCTGTTTGTGGTACTTGAGGTACTTGTGGCACTGTAGCTGGTTGGTTATTGTTTACCTGATTATTATTTGAGTTAACCGGATTACCATTGTTTGGAGCTACAGGAAGCATTAGGTACTGCAGGTGTAGCGTTTGGAGCTGCAGGTGTACCATTATTTGGTGCTACTGGAGCTTGAGAACCACGATTCACAAAAGCATTACCTTGGTTATTGCCATTGTTTTGCGTATTATTTGGCATATTTGGCGCAGGTTGTGCTGGAGCCTGTGCATTATCAGCACGGTTACCTTGGAATGGCATATGTTTAAAGTGAGGTTTAAACGTACGTACTGATTCTAAGAAACCTTCAACTTGAGCGATAGTTTGACGTGATTCTGGTTTATCACCAAAATAGTAATATACAGCAACTAGGTTGTAATCTTTATTGTAATCCATAGTTACAGCATGCACGTATTGATAAGCGTCACGAATGTTACCATTTTGTGAATAAACACGAGCGTCAAAACGAATTGATCCTTTACCATCAGCCATTACAACTTTAGTTTGACCATTAGCAAATTCATTATCTTGTGAAACAGCTAACTTCTCGGTAGTTGCATTTAATACTAAATTAGCTACCGCATTTTGTTGATCAACATTTAAAGTAGCTTGAGCTGGTTGTTGAGCATTAGCATCTTGTGGTAAACGATCTAATAATTTACCATTTAGCATACGACTAGGAGCTAAAGTTAAATCATTAGGACTTGGTTGACCATTCATCATGCCAAATTGCGGCATCATACTAGGTTGTTGACCCATACCAGGTTGTTGACCCATACTAGGTTGTTGACCCATACCAGGTTGTTGACCCATACTAGGTTGTTGATTCATACCTGGTTGTTGATTCATACCTGGTTGTTGATTCATACCTAGTTGTTGATTCATACCTAGTTGTTGATTCATACCTAGTTGTTGATTCATACTAGGTTGTTGATTCATACCAGGTTGTTGATTCATACCAGGTTGTTGGTTCATACCTGGTTGTTGATTTGCACCTGGCTGTTGGTTCGCTCCTGGCTGTTGGTTCACACCTGATTGTTGATTCATACCAGCTGGTTGACCCATTCCAGGTTGTTTAGCAAAACCATTATCATTATTTTGAGGTCTACCTTCAGCTTTCATGTCATCTCTAGCTTCACGACGTTCACCACCTTTCATACCTTTGTGATGATCGTGCATACGTTGCATACGAGATAATTCACCAACAGTTAAACCATATGGCGAAGAACCTTTAAATTGTTGACGATCTGGGTTACCACCTTGCTCTTGGTTAGGTTGTTTACCTTGAGGTGCAAACTGACCTTGTGGTTGATTAGGTTGTTGACCTTGTGGTGCAAATTGACCTTGAGCTTGATTAGGTTGTTGACCTTGTGGTGCAAATTGACCTTGAGCTTGGTTAGGTTGCTGACCTTGTGGTGCAAATTGACCTTGAGCTTGGTTAGGCTGCTGACCTTGCGGAGCGAACTGACCTTGAACTTGGCTAGGTTGTTGACCTTGAGGTGCTAACTGACCTTGTGGTTGATTAGGCTGTTGACCTTGAGGGGCAAATTGACCTTGTGGCTGATTAGGTTGCTGACCTTGAGGTGCGAACTGACCTTGTGGTTGATTCGGTTGTTGACCTTGTGCACCTTGTTGAGCCATATTACGTTGATAATTATTATCTACGTAGAATCTTTGTTGATTATTGTCCGCAGTTCTTTGTGACTGTAATAGTGAACTAAAGTCAGTAGATTGATTTTTTGGTACTAACATTACGTACACTTGTGCGTTAGTACCTACAGCACGTAATAAAGCGTTATCCGTAGGAGTCACCACAAAATTCGCAGGAGCTTTTACTGTTACCCCTTGTGGTAATCGTAGCTTAGCTAGAGAATTATCATTCCTAACATCAAGCTGCATCGGCTGTCCCTGCGGAGGATAAGGCATAGTATTGAACTGCTGAGGAGCTTGGTTGTTTTGATTGTTCGTTGGAACACCAGTAGCTAACGCTGTAGTAGTTACTAAACTTACGAGAGCTGCTACAGCAGCAGTTTTAACTAATTTTGGTGACATTGCCATAATTTTTATCCTTAGTGTGTTGTTTTAAATCTGTTTGTTTTAATCTTGTGTGTTTTGAATTTAGTATTGAGCTATGAGATCCATATGCATAACCATCATTACAACTTTTAAAGTTGGGTATTTGCATACTCCATAAGCTTGTTAAGAATCCTCTTATCAAGAGTTGCGGAGAATAATCATCAGGATCATCAGCTGCTTCTTACAACTAATTTATAGGTATGGATATTTTTTATTTCAACAAAAACACCACCAACAATCATCAATATATCAATAGGCTAAAACTATAGATAAATTTTATATTTTAACCCTAAATAGAGAATTCACCTTAAAACAAATATCCATTTATAGCGATGATAAGATAAACAAGTCCCGAAAAAAATTTGTAAATTTTTGCCTCTTCCTAGCTAGACTTATCCAAAATTAGCATTAAAAATATAAATTTTGCTTCTCTATAGATCTTTTTTTGCCTATATGGAAGCTATGTGCTGCCTCACTTTTTGAAAGTGTTTGTAGAGCTGTGTGCTATGCGGTTACCTTGCACAAAAAAAATCTCATGGGGTTACCATGAGATTTAAAATTATGCTTTGTTTACAAGTAATGACGCATTAGCTGCAATTTCTTTATCATAGTTACGTAGTAACACTACAAAACCATTAGTTCTACCTTTACCGTTATTTTCACGGTTTGGATAGAAAGCAGCTATACGTTCATACTGAATTAAGTAGTTAGGAAGACTTTGTTTAATAACGTCTTTCCCATGTCCTGTAATAAAACGCAGAACAAATTCATTATGTCTCCAACATTGTTTTACGATATTTGGCAGAATGTTTTTTAGTTCTTCTACCGTCACACCATGTAAATCAACTTCACGTTGGATAGGTAATAAATTATTCATAAACGCATGTAATACATCAGGATCTAAGTCTTCGGCCGCAAAACGCGCATGCTCATAATTATGAGCATTAAAACGCATGTGAATATCAGAGAAGACTACATCTGGTGTATTTTGTAAAGCATCATATTTTTCTTGTGCTAACTGTTGCTCGATAATTTCTTTACCAGATTTAATTCCTGCCCGTGCTTTACGTTCAAGTTCAGCTTGTCTTCTTTGTTGCTGTAAAGAAGTTGCACGAGTAGAGTTATTATCGTAAGGATTTATATCCGCAAAAGCTTGAGCAAAAGAATCATCTTTAGCTACAAACTTTGAAGTTTGTTTTTGCTGTGAATTTTTTGCTTCAAAGAGCTGAGCAAAACTATTGCTTTGATTGAAACGTTGTTGCTGTTCATTTGAACGATCTACTTCATAAGCAACTTCTTGAATTTCGCTATCAACTAGATCAGCAAATTTACCAGCTACAACTCTTTTAACAGCTTCTTCATGCTCGTGCGCTAAATCACGTCCATGACTAAAATTAGTTTTTTGTGGACGTAGATTAGATCCACTTCCTGGAGCAAACATTTTAGCTTTTTTGCGTTTCGAAGCTAAATTCTGACGTTCAAGTTGTTGATCCTTGTCATTAAATTGACTTGGATGACGATCTAGTAAACTTGCAAAGTCTTCTTTTTTACTTACAGGTGGTAAGCTATTTTTTACCGCCTGTTTATATTGTGCTAATTTTTCTCGATTTTGCGTATCCATAGTCGCATGCGGAGATTCGATTAGAGCATAGCTACTCACTGGCTGATAATGATCAATGATTTCAGCTTCATGTGCAAATGAAGGTTTAAAGTATTCTTCTTTTTCAAATAAAGCAGCAAACGAATCTTCATTAGCTGTTGATTTTGAGACTGGAGTTTGTTGCTCTTGTGGAGCTGGAGCAGCTAAAGCACGTGTTACTTGAGGAGTAGTTAAAGCTAGTTTAGAAACAGGCTCAACGTCTACATGCTCAACCACACTTGCATTCATATTGCTCGGAGCTCCAATTAGAGCTTGAGTGCTATGCTTAGTTGTTTTATGTTGGGTATTGGTTGTAACGGTTTCTTGTACATTACCATTGTCAAGTAGATTACGCTCAACATCTTCTGAAATATTTTTATCTTCAATAATCTGTTCAACACTACCATCAAGTTTATGGTATTGCGTAATTGTACGCGTATGTGAAGTACGTTGCACAAATGACTTAACAATACCTTGAGGGTTTTGTGCATACTCGGTTACACGAGTTTCTACGTCTGAACTTTCTTGCTGTTCTGTTTTTACATTACCAGGTAAATTACGCGCTTGTAAACTTGTACCATCTAGACGGTTTTGGTGTAATGCCATGAGACCATCATTAGAAGTAGCTCCACGATTAGTAAGCATCGCACGTGATTGTAGTTTACGAGGCGTTGAACCGAGAATTGCATCTGGATTATAGTCAGGAGCAGCTTGATTAGCTTGAGCTGCAAAACTTAAGTTGCCGATAACAGCTCCACGATGATCTTCGTAGTCTTGCTCGTTAAATTCTACGTTTTGATATACCGCAGGACTATCAAGCACTTGGAACTGTCCAGTATTGTAAATACTCTTACCTTTATTCGCTTCTAAATCTTTGCCCGAATCATCGAATAAACTATGTAAGGTTTGATCCATATCTCTTTGTCCGATATCTTCACGATGATCGTCAAAAATATTTTCCTGTAAACCTTTATCGATAACTTGTGACAGGCGTTCTTTTAATGCATCAAGTTCTGTGGTATTTGGTTCAGTTACTTCTGCAAAATCTGGGTCACCGGCTTTACGATTAATAAAAGCTCGAATTATTGCGTCTTTTATTCCCATCCTAACCTCCTGCAATTTTTACTTTAAAGCCTTTTTGCTCTAATAAAGCTTGGATTTGCGGACGTTTGTCACCCCCTTGGATTACTACATCCCAATCCTCAACACTACCACCAACTCCGAGTTTTTTCTTTAAAAAACTACAAAGTTCTTTTAAGCCGTCTTTATCAAGACCTGTACCTGTAACTAGTACTACTCCAGCCCCTTTACGACCTTTAGTTTCTTTATAAAGACGAACAATACCATCACCTTCAGGTGGTAATTCTTGTTCAGGTTCTTCTTTAATGCGACCTACATCAGTGCTATAAACTAATGCCATAATTCTTTCCTTGTTTAAATTTTTCTTAATTAGTTAAAGCAAGATAATAGTGTTCTTCAGACTTTATACAACTTATCTAAGACTTAGATAGTGATAAAACCTTTAACTTAATCTCTAACTATTAGCTTGCTTTAACTCTTAAAAAAGGGATTATTAACTAGACCTCTTCACTTTTATTATACCGGAGTTAGCGATTTTTACCAAATATCTGTAGTTTATGACTATCGCTAGTACCAGAATACAGCTCAACTGATAAGTAACAGAATGCAACGCAACTCATGAAACGAGAAATAAAAAAGAGTACGAAATTAATCGTACTCTTATCATGGATATATCTTAGACATTTATAACCATAAACTTAAGGAATATATCTTTCACTCTTTAAGTTATTGCGGTTAAATATCTCTAGTTAGCTTTTGAAACTTTACCCTTGGCAAATTTTAATTTACTTAAGGTAAAGGTTTCTAGTTTGTGACAAGATGGACAGCTCCAAAATAAATCTGGCTGTTGATAACCACAATTCTTACAAACGTAAGTAGCACTTAAAGCTTTTTTCTCATCTTGTTCTAACATGGCCGCTAGCTTTTGCATAAACAACTGCATTTGTTGCTGTTTAGGTGATAAAACTTGGTCTGAAGTTGCTTCTTCAACTTTACGCTTTTTACGCCCAAACCAAGTACTTACCAGACCTGCATTCTCACTAGTATGTTTAAGCTCTTCTTGATTGTTTTCTAAAAGAAGATTAGAAGTTAAATCAAAAATGCGTTGTAACAGTACATTATGTCCGTGCTCTTGATAAAGATGCATTAAATGTTCTAAACGTTGTTGCATTAGTTCAGCATCACTTAATTGTTCTTTATCTTCAGTTTGCACTAAACCAGCAATATTTTCTAAAATGCTGCCAGCTGTAGTTGATTTACGATAGAGTTTTTCCCGTTGGGCTAACTCTATTTCGAAATCTCGAGCATCAAGTGGACTATTACCTAAAACCAGATCTCTAAATACTTCGGCAGAACTTTTGGCTTTATCTTGAAACTCAAAACTATGCGCATAAGGTAAGAAATCATACTTACTTAAATATAAGTCGTAGTATAGATCTATTACATACTGATAGTTTGCTGGAACTTTTATACTTTGTAAATAAGTCCCTAAATCTTCACCAATCGGCTTAATCGAAGCATAGCAATAAGCAATGTTAGCAATTAAAGCTGGTAAGAGCATAAAGTTTTGCTTAATTGCTTGACGATAATCACTTAAGGCATTGTGATAATCACCTAAGGCAAAATGATAATTACCTCTGGTTACCAATGGTCGTACACTTGAAGCCGCTAGGGCAATAATGCGTTGGAACGAGAACATGGTACGACGGTGTCCGATATCTAGGTAACAATCAAGCAAGCGGAACAGATAAAAGTGACACAATTGATCTAGGTTGGCTTTAGTTTTATTTAAAGCATAGATCTCTTTAGCTACGGCTAGAGCTGGTTGCCAATCTTGATTTAATTGGTAGATATAGAGTAAAAGTTCAATTACTTCACTTTCATAACGCTCATCTCCAATTAAAGGTAAAAGATTTTCTAAAGCCCGTGAGAACATTCCCGCATTAAGATAGCAGCGAGCTAAATTTATTTGTGCCAGTTTATGTCCTTCTTGTTTCCAAGATGGAATAGCAATAATGTGACGGAAGATCTTAATCGCACGTAAATAATCACCTCTTTGCATGCAAAGAACACCACCGAGCATTTGTAATTCTAGTAAATGACCTACGTCACTAGCAATTACTCCGTACGGACGTTGTAAATCTTGTAAAGAACGGGCAGCAAGTAAATCCTGTTGACTTATATTTTGTGGATTAAGAGCAAAATCTAAACGTAAATTTGTCGTAGTCTGCTTAGTCTCTTTTGTACTAGCTTGGGCTTTTTTATCTTGTGCTGCTTGTAAATTAGCGGTAATACGCACAGCTTCATCGTTAGGATTACTAAATAAAGCTTGATCTAAATCATTTACCGCTAAAGAGCTATCCGCATTAAGGTGTTCATTAGCGCTTGGAGATTCACTAGCATTTTTTGAGTTGCTTGAGGCGGCTGCGGCAGAGGTTAAATCGTTTTCGTTACGAGCTAATACTTCATCACTTTTGCTATTTATTTCTGATTTGGCACTATTTTGGCTATTAGTGTTAACCCTATTTTGCAGCTCATCTTTAGTAATATCTGAATCTTGTTCTGAACTAGAATCAGAGCTCTGCATAAAATCTGAATTAGAAGCAGCTTCATTATTAAGAGTTTGTACTTGAGCTGTAGTAGTTGCTTCTTGAGCTTTTATCTTATCTTTTGTCGCTTGCGCCGATTTTTCTGCAACCGTCTGCGAATTTACACTATTTTCAACATGTGCAGTTGTTTCTTTATTCTGACCTGCACTTTGCATTTGTTGATAAAAATCATCTTGCGTTAAATTTATCGTCGGACGTGCAGCATAGTTTTGTTCAAGCTCTTTAGCTTGTTGTGCAAATTCTTGCGTTGATTTTTGTTTTGTTTTACTAATCGTTGTACTTTTAGGAGCTTTATCAAATGCCAAAGGTTTTTTCTCTTGTGGCATTTTATGTACTTGGGGTACTTCAGCAATCAAGTTACCGTCGACAATATATTCGACAGTACTAATTAAGCGTTCAACTACTTCATTAGCTTGGGGGTTATTATCTTTAATCACTATCGGAACTTCGTCGAGATACGAACTTTTAGTGCGACGTTTTAATAACCATGCTGAAAAGCTTCCTTTAAACAGGCATCCCAGTAAAAACGATAAAATCGCAATTAATGGAATAAAAAGAAATAACAATTCAAACATAAAAATTCTGGGAAGTAATAACCAAAAACTAAGTTCTTAGTTCTTAAATAATCGTTTTCTCTTATTATATACGCAATTTTAGCAAAACGCACAAAGCCTAAGACAAATGTCTTAGGCTTTGTAATAATTATTTAACTGGATATTGCGTCATGCTTTTATTTTCAGGCACATGAGTTACCTGTGTTGTTTTACGCTGTTTATTGCTATCGAGAGATTTTACTTCTAGAGCTACACGTAATTTTTTATTTTCGGCTTCTAAACGGCTAACTTTCATGCGTAATAAACCAGTCTTCGATTTATTTACTAACCATAGAAGTAAAAGGACAATTAGCGCACAAATAAAACCAAAAATAAAAGCTACACCTAAAATAAAAGATAAAGCTCCAGTAAATTCACCAGCAAAGTAATTCACTGTTACTTGTGTATCATTTGCAGAAGTAAATAGAAGTGTTACGACTGCAAGCACACAAAGAAATAGTACATAACAAAGATATTTAATAACTTTCATGCTCTAAACTTTCTTTTTGTAGAGCTGGGTCAGCTCTAGACCAATAAACATCTATAAAAATTCTGGCAAAGTATCTAAGATAAACTTAGAAAATGCTACTTTTTCTATAGTATAACACTATAAATCTGTTTTGTGTGGGCTTATGCCCGAATTTAAAGCCAAAAAAAGCAATGAAAACACTCTGTATTTTCATTGCCACAGTCTACTATTTTTGTCAAACGACTATATCCGAATTAATAAATACCCGAAAGCATCTATTAATCCCTCAATATTCATTTATTATGACAAGAAATTTTTCTAAAAGTTTCATTAAAATCCAGAAATTTGCCAAAAATTTTTATTTTTATCCTTAAGTTGTTAATAATTAAGGAATAATTTTTTAGGTTCATTTCCGAAAGTCATAAAAACTTTCACGAGCAAAATCTCATCCTAACAATAATATCTTAGCATTTTCTAGGGATAATTGCTAGCCTTTTTAGCAAGGATTTTGCTCGTGCTTCTAAATAAGTTCTGAATATTTTAAGAGATAACTACAAAATTATTTATCTGTAGTAGCATGACAACCGCAGCCACAACTTGGAGTATCAGCCCAGTTTTTATATTTAGAAAGTTTACCTACACCTGGATTAAATTGGTTAGTTGGATCTAATTCACGGTAGTGTTTTTCTAAAGCTGGTTTAGCGTGATATAAGTGACCTACGTTGTGCTCGGCTGGATATTCTGCTCCACGTGAAGCAAAGTAATCTAAAAGCTCTTGCTTAATTTTTTCTACGTCTTCACCTTTTTTCACTAGATAGTCTAAGTGGAAAACGTGACATAAGAAGTGACCACAAGAATTAATATGCGTACATTTTTCAGCAATGTGAGCTGGAATTGGATCTGCCCAATTGTCATCATTACGTCTTAAAGCTACGTCCAGAGCGATCATACCTGCAGTTTCATTTTTTAACACATGCATTGAACGCGCTAATGAACCACCAACTGAGAAACGTAAAAGTAATGCTTTTTTCGCTTCTTTTGGAGTTGCTGAGAAGTAAGCACCGGTTTTGCTTTCTTTAAAGTACTCTTCTAACCAAGCGTTTAATGGATTAATTAAATCATCAGCTGCGGTTAAGATTAACATGTGCTCAAAACGATCACGGAAATCAGTTATACGCGGTGGTAATAAGTTTGGTAGACAGTCAGCAAAGAATTGCATGAGTGTATCTGAACTTGGTAAATATTTACCTACTGTGCGATCGTATAAATCTTTTAAAGCGTAGAGTTTAGGTAATTTTTTGGTTCCAAAACGATCAAGGACAAAGAAAATATCTTTACCATATTTCACCGCATCATCAAAGCTCGAACGGCTCATATACTCACCTTGCATCGGTAAAGTAGGGAAAGCAGTTAAAGCTGCACGACGAATTTCATTTAAATCTTTTGGATCGTTAGTACCAATGAAGAATAATTGAGTGCGTTTTGGTTTAGCGAACGTATCAACACGTACGGCAAATACCGCTAAGTGACCAGCCGAACCAGAAGCTTCTTTTAAGCGCGATGGATCGGCGTTAAAACGTGATGGAGTATCTGCATCGACCTGTACTACTTTTTCTTTATAGTCACGTGAAGAAGCTAATTTGCCTTCAGGATCTTTAATATCATCTTTGCTATAGGCACTCGCTTCTAATTTAGCTAATTGTTGTTCAGGAGTACCATTTCCTAAATCGATGCCTAAATTATTTACAAACTCAAATTCACCTTGTTCATTTACGCGTGCATAACAAGCTAATTCGGTATATGCCGGACCGCGTTGTACAAGCGTACCACCCGAGTTGTTACAAACTCCACCTACTACCGAAGCACCAATACATGAAGAACCAATTACCGAGTGAGGTTCACGATTAATATCTTGTAATTTTTGTTCAAGATCATATAAGGTTGAACCTGCTAAACATACAGCTTGTGGTTCATCGGTATCAGTTTTAATTAGTTGGATACCATCAATACGTAAGGTATTAATAATTACAATCGGACGATCATAATCATTACCCCAAGGAGTAGAGCCACCAGTTACACCGGTATTTTGTGCTTGGTTTAAAACAATAATGTCGTTTTCTACACAAGTTTTTACTACTTTGTAGTATTCCACTAGTGAACCTGGACGTACTACTGCTAAAGCATCACCATTACCAAAAAAGAAACCTTTACGGTATCTTTGAGTTGCTGCAGGATCGGTTAATACATATTTCTCACCTACAATTTGTGTAAATGTGGCAATTAACTTTTTATATTGCTGTTGTAGGCTTTCTAAATCTGCCATGATAACTAAATCTCCGTATTCAGCTATAGGCAGATTTCTCGCTATAGCCGTTGCTAATAAATACAGGTAAAAGAAAAAATACAAATATTCTGGGATAGTCACTTACTAATCTTTAATCCCAAATCTCACACTACAACACTCGCTTCCATAGAAGAATCAAGAGTAGAGAGAATCAAGAGTATTGAGTATGTAAAAGAATTACCATTAGGTTGTGACTTACTTCTCTGTTATGGACTATTTTAAATAGCGCGAGCAAAGAAGTTGTACATTTTAGGCACTATTTATATGTGCTGATTAATTTAATTTTACTGTATTTAATTACTGATTGCTAGAGAAAAGGCAGCTTTTATGTAATTTATTTCGCTAATGCCATTTCTGCCTTACAGAGTTTTATCTTTAACTTAGAAAATATAGTAGAATTAAGTAATACCTCTTTACTAGTTGCTTAACTGCTAACTACATGTCTGTTGCTTAGCTTCTGTACTAGTTGCTTCATTGCTATTCTTCTTAGTTCTTAGTACTAGCCCAGCTTTTAATACTTTTATTCCCTAATTTATATGCAATTTTTCGCAATTAATCGTTTATCTTCACGTGTGAGCAAAAATAGCTTTCGTTTTTGGCTTGCTTCTCTTGGTGTTTTAAGCCTTTGTGGCATGAATCATGCCCAAGCTAATAATCCTCAAGCACAAACTAATGTTCAAACCCAAACTAATGCTCAAGCACAAACAAATACCCAAGCTCATAGCCTATCAGCAGCTTATTTACAACAGCTAATAGTTACACCTTTTCATCTGCGTCACAATCTAACGTTACTAAATCCCCAAGTGGATAAAGTTGCGCAAGTATTTAAATATAATTTACGTCGTTTTCCAGAATCTTTAGATCCGGCAATCGTCAATGATGTTTACTCGATTAAAGCTATTCGACCTTTATTAGATGGTCTATATCGTTTAGGTGCACATGGAGATTATGTGCCTCTGGCAGCACAATCTTATGAAGTAAGTGAAGATCAACTTACATGGACGTTTCATTTACGTCCAGACGCTAGTTGGTGGGATGACAAAAAAGTAACGGCCGAGGATTTTGTCTATGCATGGCAACGCTTAGTTGATCCGCAAACCTCATCACCTTATGCTGATTTCTTAGATCTGATGCACGTGGTTAATGCTCAAGGTATTCAAGAGGGAGTCTTATCTCCCTCAGAACTAGGAGTTAAAGCTCTTGATGCTTACACTCTTGAAATTAAATTGTATCAACCAACTCCATGGTTAATTCAAATGGTGTCGCATGCAGCTTTATCACCTGTGCGTCAAGATTTAATTGCTAAATATGGTAATAAGTGGACGCAACCTGAACATTTTATTGGCAACGGTTCGTACAAACTTGTAAGCTATAAGCCACAAGAGTTGATCCATTATGTTAAATGGCATGACTATTGGGATGCATTACATATTTCGATCACAGATATTAAGGCTGAATTTGTAGAAGAGAATATTGCCTACTACAAATATTTAACAGGAGAGTATCCGCTCACTCTTATTTACAATGGCATTAAGAAAGGGGTAATGCAAGAGCGTGCGCATGAAGTATTTTCAACACCGTTAAATGCTACCTACTATCTGAATTTACAGCAGAAGAAAGGACCATTTACAAATACCGAGGTACGCCTAGCGCTAAATTTACTAATCGATAACCACTACTTAGCTACTTATATAGTTCCAGCTGGGACTGCTACGAGTATTTTTGCCCCTACTTGGTTACAAGATGGACAAGCGCAAACTCCAGCGGCATATGAAAGCTTAAGTCGCAATGAGCGTAATCAACAAGCTATTACCCTGCTCAAAGCCGCCGGTTATAGTCAAGAAAAACCTTTAACTTTCACCTTAAGTTATTCCAATAGTCGTAATGAACGTGCTTTATTTGTTGCGTTGCAACAAATGTGGCAACGTAATTCTCAAGGCTTAATTCAAGTAACCGGAAAATTAAGTGAGTGGAAAACTTACATTAACGATGTACGCAATGGTAATTTTGAGGCTTCTCTTAATGGTTGGGGCGCTGATTTTAATCAAGTGTCTAATTTCTTAGCTTTACGTACTTGTAACTCGCCGAATAATTATTCGGGTTTTTGTGATCAAAACTACGATGCACTATTAGAACTAGCATCTTTAACCAAAGATCCTGAAATGCGAGCTAATATTTATGCCGACGCTAATAAGCTCTTACAAGAAAAAGCAGCGATCACTCCTTTATATTGGATTACAGCTCTGTATTTAAAATCACCATTCTTAGGGGGCTTTAATTCACAAAATGCTGAACCATATATTCGTGATTTTTATTTTTTACCGCAAGGTAAAAATTTACCAACTTCCTTAGATCCTTTACCTTAAGTCTTTTAATCGAAGTTATACGATTATATATATGAAATCTAGGACGAATGTTCTCTCATTGTCCGTGATTTTAGCTTAAGAATAAACTTTTTTCTTTTATTACTCATGAAAAAAGTGCAACTGGTGACACACTTTTATAAAAATAGTTGTTTTTGTTCTGCAAAATATACTAGAATTAAATTATAGGTGATAAATTTATTTTAAATTTACCTACCCCCTTTTTTTAATAGAAGCCTTAGGCTTCTCTCTGGTTAAGTTATAAAAATGCTCACGTAATTTATATGGATCTTATTTAACTTTAAGCTAAATATAGAACATAAAATTACATCTTGATTAAATATACGAGATTAGGATAGATACATGAAATTACGCAATTATTGCTTCACAGGTTTAACACTAGCAGCTGCCCTAGTATTGGGAGCATGTAATAAAGAATCAGACAACAACGCAAGCGCAGCTAATACTCCTGCTGCAGCTAGCGCTCCGGCTGAAAACACTGCTGTAAAAGAGCGTGACGGTAAAAAATTAGCCGCTGTACAAAAATTAACTATCAACTTAGGTTCGTTCCCTGATACAGTTGACCCTGGTAAATTCTCTGACGCTAGCTCTGGACAAATCGCTAAAGGTGTATTCGAAACTCTATACCGTCAAGGCGTAAGTGGTGAATATGTGCCCCAAGCTGCAGAAAGCTATAGCGTTTCTGAAGATGGTTTAACTTGGACTTTTAAATTACGTCCAAATGCTAAATGGCACGATGGTAAACCAGTTACGGCTCAAGACTTTGTGTACTCATGGCAACGTCTTTCAGATCCTAAAAACGGTTCATCATATGGTGACTACTTAGCAAACAATGCTAATGTAGTTAACGCGCAAGAAGTATATAGTGGTAAATTACCAACTTCAGAATTAGGCGTTAAAGCAGTTGACGATTACACTTTAGAAATTAAATTAACTCGTCCTACCCCTTGGTTAGTACAAGTATTATCTTACGGGGTATTAGCACCTGTACGTCAAGACGTAGTTGAAAAATTTGGTGATGCTTGGACACGTCCTGAAAATATCGTTGGTAATGGTCCATACCGTTTAACTAAATATATAGTTAATGATGAAATCGTGTTAGAGAAATTTAATGACTACTGGAATGCAGATAACATCGCTTTAACTGATGTGCGTTTTGTGTTCATTAAAGATCCGAATACAGCTTACTACAAATACTTAGCAGGTGAGTTAGCCTTTACAGCTATCCCACCTCAATTAAAAGAAAACATCTTAAAAGAGCGTACAGAAGAAGTACGTACTTCACCAGCACTCTTAACAGGTTATATGGATTTCCAACACAAATATGAACCATTCCAAAATCCAAAAGTACGTCGTGCTCTTGCTCTGTTAACCGATAATAAATTTATCGTGAAAAACATTTACGCAGCAGGTCAACCAACTTCGATCTTTACTCCTACTTATGTACAAGACGGTCAATTAGCTACTAAAGCTGATTACTGGGATAAAGATATGACTGAGCGCCGTAAAGAAGCGGTTGAATTATTAAAAGAAGCTGGCTATTCAGCACAAAACCCATTAAAAGTAGAGTTAAAATACTCATCAGGTAAAACTGTACAAAAAGTATTCGTGGCTTTACAACAACAATGGGGTAAAGAGTCTGGCGGCTTAATCCAATTAACTGGTTCTATGTCAGAATGGAAATCATTCCTTGACGAAATCAAGAATGGTAGCTACCAAATCCGTTTTGGTGGTTGGGGTGCTGACTACGACCAAGCTTCAACTTTCTATAACGTATACACTTGTGGTAATGCGGCTAACTACTCGAATTTCTGTGATAAAGAATACGATGATTTAATTAACCGCGCTAATAGTGAACAAGACGCTGAAAAACGTGCTGAACTATACGCGCAAGCTAATAAATTACTGCAAGATAAACAAGCGGTTATCCCATTCAACTGGGCAGAAGTTTTCGCTTTAGTATCACCAGCTTTAGGTGGTTATAATGAGAAAAACGATGAACGTTATTTCCAAGATTACTACTTAATTGATGGTTTAAGCGTGAAAAAATAAATAAGATCTATTAATAACGTAAAAGTTTTAAATTAATTTTTATTTTTAATTTTTAATTTTTAATTTTTGCGAGATTAAAGATTGTGAACGTGATTTTAATGAGCTCAATGTAATTTACATTGAGCTTTTTTATGCCCTAAAAACAACTAAATAGCTTTGATTATCAACATTTTAAAGCAAACACCTGTCTTTTTATAAAAAAGCCTAGCTATAAGATCGGATTTTTTTAGTAAAATATTGACAATTTGCATAGAGGATCTTAGTTCATGTCAAAATCGAAAATTAAATTAGGACAAAACCCTATTTATGACATTAAAGAATTGTCTATAGGTAAAAAATTCTTATTAGGCTTACAACATACTTTTGCCATGTTCGGGGCAACGGTATTAGTTCCAATTCTTACAGGTCTAGATGTTTCAACTACACTTTTAACTGCAGGTCTAGGAACTTTAGCTTTCCATTTAATTACTAAAGGTCAAGTACCTATTTTCTTAGGTTCTTCTTTTGCCTTTTTAGCCGGTTATGCGGCAGTAGCTCCTAATAAAGATCCAGAGCATCTATCTATGGCTCTCGGTGGAGTGTTTGTTGCGGGGATTGTTTATATGATCTTTGCAGCGCTAATTTATGTCTTTGGTGTTAAACGTATTATGCGTTTCTTCCCACCAATTGTTACTGGTCCAATTATTATTTGTATCGGTTTAACCTTAGCTCCATCAGCAATTAATATGGCTTCAAGTCATTGGGGATTAGCTTTACTTGCGATTGCAATTATTATCATCACAAATATTTGGGGTCGTGGCATGATGAAAATTGTGCCGTTATTATTCGGGATTTTTGGTTCATACATTGTAGCTTTATGTTTTGGTTTAGTTGATAAATCACATTTCCACAACTTAACCCTTGTGGCTATGCCATTAAAAACGGAATATTTTGCAACCTTTAATCTTTCGGCTATTATTACAATTGTTCCTATTGTACTAGCGACAACTATGGAGCACATTGGTGACGTATCGGCTGTATCAGCAACAACGCAACGTAACTTTATTGTGAAACCTGGTTTACACCGCACTCTGTTCGGTGATGGGGTTGCAACTATGTTAGGTTCATACTTAGGTGGTCCGGCTTGTACAACCTATGGAGAAAACACAGGTGTACTTGCTCTAACTAAAGTATATGATCCACGTGTAACGCGCTATGCAGCAATGTTCGCGATCTGTTTTGCTTTTGTGCCATTTGTTTCAGATGTAATTAACTCTATTCCAACCGCAATTATTGGTGGAGTATCATTAATTCTTTACGGCATGATTTCAGCTATCGGTATTCGTAACGTAGCAGAAAACCAAGTAGACTTAACTAAATCACGTAATTTAATTATCGGAGCGGTGATCTTAGTTACAGGTTTAGGTTTTGCAACTCGTCCTGTAGAATTTAGTCTGTTCGGAGCGCATGTATCACTTTCGGGCATTGCGATTGCGGCTATTTCAGGAATTGTTTTAAATGCAATTCTTCCTGGTAACGACTACCGCTTTAGTGTACAAGATCCACAAGAATACGGTAAAGCTCTTACTCTTTCGGCTACCGATTCAACATATGAAGGTTTACATCCTAAAGAGGCTACTGAAGATCAGGAAGATGACTTTGGTAATAAAAAAGCTTAAAGCTTGAAGATGTAAAAACATACACACGCAAAAAGCACCTCATTACGAGGTGCTTTTTGCATGTTTGGATTTTACAAGTTTAGTGCTAATACTTCTAAGACTAACAACTAATCTTCTTTTGCCTAAGCGTTGCAAACAATTAGTTTAATTCTTTAATGTTAATATTCGCATTAGCAGCAGCTTTACGACCATGTGGATCTGTAGTGTCTAAGCCGTCTTCTAAATAACGTAACACTAAAGCGTATTCTAGTTCCATTTCCGGATCTACTTCTAACCACACTTTGTGACCGTCACCTGGAGCAACATCTGTTGGTTCCATTTTACGGTTAAACATTTTCTCTAAACGGTAAGACTTATTACCTTTTGGTGTCATGATCTCGATAAAGTCACCAACTTTAAATTTGTTTTTCACCTCTACTAAAGCTAGGTTACCTTGACGCTCACCAGTAAATGCCCCTACAAATTGTTGGAAATCTGAAGTAGAGTTACCAGATACGTAGTGTTGGTATTGATCGTGAGTGTGACGTTGTAAGAAACCATCAGTATAACCACGGTGCGCTAGAGAATCTAGTTGACGAATTAATGACGGATCTAACTCTTTACCCGCAGCTGCGTCATCAATTGCTTGACGGTAGATTTGTGCAGTACGTGCACAGTAGAAGAATGATTTAGTACGACCTTCAATTTTTACTGAATGCACACCCATTTGCGTTAAACGTGGAATGTGTTGGATCGCACGTAAGTCACGGCTATTCATAATATATGTACCGTGTTCATCCTCAAAAGCCGTCATTTTTTCATCTGGGCGACGAGGCTCTGTGATTAAGAAGGTTTTATTGGTTGGTTGCCCAATGCCTAATGTCGGTTCAACATTATTCACGGCAATTTTTAGATCATCGGCACTAGAATTTAATAATTTAGCGTTTGGATCTTCTTCACGACCATCAACTGTTTCACCTGCTGCTACGCGCTCAACGATTTGTCCAAGTTCGTCTTCTTGACCTTCTTGTAAATCATATTGCCAACGACAAGCGTTCGTACAAGTACCTTGGTTCGGGTCACGTTTATTAATGTAACCAGATAATAAGCAACGACCAGAGTAAGCCATACATAAAGCACCATGTACGAATACTTCTAATTCTAACTCAGGTACATGTTGACGAATCTCTTCGATTTCGTCTAAGCTTAACTCACGTGATAAGATTACACGACTTACACCATAGTCGTACCAGAATTTACATGCCGCCCAGTTAACTGCATTTGCTTGTACTGATAAGTGAAGTACTGCTTCTGGGAAGTATTGGTGCATAAGCATAATTAAGCCTGGATCAGAAAGAATAAAAGCATCCGGCTTCATTGCTACTACACGTTCCATATCTTTAATAAACGTTTTTAACTTCGCATTGTGTGGAGCGATGTTAACTACGATATAGAATTTTTTCCCTAGCGCGTGAGCTTCGTTGATCCCTATTTCTAGGTTTTCCCAGTTAAATTCGTTATTACGCACACGTAATGAATAACGAGGTTGTCCTGCATATACAGCATCTGCACCATAAGCAAAAGCATAACGCATGTTCTTTAAAGAACCAGCTGGACTTAGTAATTCCGGTTTAGCAAAAGTTGTCATTGTTACCCCAAAAGATAGTTTAATTATTTGTCTAGCTTACCCTAGCAGTTTACAAGACTAAATTGGATCAAGATAGTAAGGTAGTTTTGCATCCAACCACAAATAATCCCAATTAGGTGTGTGATTACAAAATATAAATAAAAGATGATTTAACTTTACTAGCTTTTAAGCTAACCTTAGGTTAGCTTATCTACTAAAGTTGTTTAATTTTTAGACCTTGGATTTTTAATTCTTCTTTTTCTTGTCCATACTCTTTTTCAAGAGATTTAGCAAGAGCGTCGTAGTTTACACTACCAAACAGTTCTTCTTGCGCCATTTGGTCAAGCTCTTCGTCATTAACTAATAAATTAGCTTCATGCGCAACAGCTGCCGCATTTACAGCTTTGTTAGTAGTTGCTTGAGAACTTGCTTGTTGCGCTTGTACTTCTTGGCTCGTCGTTTTGGCGTTAGCTTCTTCAGTACGTGAAGCAAGTAAGTTTACAGGAGTACCTTGCGCATTATGATGCGGATTGAACTGCTGTTGACTTAAAGAACTTAAGGTTTTAAAATCGTATAAACCATGATCCAGCATATGCGAAGTAGAAATATCTTGCATTGCACGGAAAATAGTTTCAATACGACCTGGATATTGTTTATCCCATGTATTTAACATTTCTTTTACTGCTTTACGCTGTAAATTAGGTTGTGAACCACAAAGGTTACATGGAATAATTGGGAATTCTTTTAATTGTGCGTACTTAGCTAAGTCTTTTTCACGACAATAAGCTAAAGGACGAATCACTGTATGTAAGCCATTATCACTTACAAGTTTTGGTGGCATAGATTTCATTTTGCCGGCAAAGAACATGTTTAAAAATAGCGTTTCCACCATATCATCACGGTGGTGACCTAAAGCTATTTTGGTACATTTTTCTTCTTGCGCTACGCGATATAAAATACCACGACGTAAGCGCGAGCATAATGAACAAGTAGTTTTACCTTCTTCAATAATACGTTTTACCACACTGTAAGTATCTTCGTTGACAATGCGATAAGGTACACCAATCGATTCTAAATAGTTAGGTAATACTTCTTTAGGAAAGCCTGGTTGTTGTTGATCTAAATTTACTGCGAGTAACTCAAAGTTCACTGGTGCGTATTTTTGTAAAGATCTTAAAATATCGAGTAAAGCATAAGAGTCTTTACCACCAGATAAACACACCATAATCTTATCGCCTTCTTCAATCATATTAAAGTCGGCAATAGCTTTACCTACTTCACTACGAAGACGCTTAGCTAGTTTATTAAGGCGATGATCCTGTTTGGCGTCAGATAATAATTTCGTTTCTTGCATAATTTTGAGAAAAAAGAAAAACCATAGCTCGTTAGCTACGGTTTTTATAAATATTTCAAACCTTTGAAGTAACATTAGAGCTATGCTACTAGAGGTATTGCATGCGGCTGTAAACAGACGCTAATACTTGCCAAAAAGTTTGAGGTAATTCCTGTCCACTTTTCAGTTGAATTAAACTTAAAATTACTGAGTTTGTAGTTTGTTCTATCTTGAACGGAAAACGATACGACCTTTAGTAATATCATAAGGCGTAATTTCTACAGTAACTTTATCACCCGTTAAAATGCGGATATAGTTTTTACGCATTTTACCGCTAATGTGAGCGATAATTTTGTGACCGTTTTCTAATTCAACACGGAACATAGTATTAGGTAATGTTTCAATTACAGTACCTTGAAACTCAATTACAGCTTCTTTTGCCATGAGACCTCGTTTGTAATAAAAATAAATAACGCGGCATATTATAACACAAAGAACCAAAGCTAAAGACAATTTTCTTCTTAACTATCAAGCGGCTAGTTTTAATGTAAATTAGCGATATATTTATAACTATCTGTGCTTTAAATTAGACGTAAACCGCAGTTTTTACTTAGTTAGCGTAAACATTTAGGTACAGTTAGTTTCTCAAACTTAAGCGCAAAATTACCTTTAGATAGATAACCAAGCCTAAGTTAAATTTATCTGCTAGTTTTAACACGAAATTACTCGCTATATGCTAAAATGGTTAAACCATAAAGTGACTAAATTTAAGATTAAACCTTAGATCTTTAATCTTAAACTTATTCTCTTATTCTTTACCACTAAAAAATAGCTTAAACCTGTAGATTAATCCTCATTACAGATACTTGTTACGGCTTTTACTTTGTCTTTCTTGGTTTTGTAATTCCAAGTAGGCAAATATTAGTAGACAATTATAAGTAGGTAAATAGTAACTGTAAAAAATTACACTAAGCTTTAAGTTTTTAGTTGAGTTAGAGACTTGTTTAGCGTTAACTTAGCTCTAAAGAAGTCTGCTAACTTTTCCTCTATTCAATTATTATTAATAAATACTTATATTATTAGGAGTTTTGCAATGACAACCATTGCTTCTACCCAAGATATTCTAAGCGGTAAAGTTGCCGTTGGCAGTGAAGTTACCGTACGCGGCTGGGTACGTACACGTCGTGACTCAAAAGCCGGTTTTTCATTCTTAGCTGTATACGACGGTTCTGGCTTTAACGCTGTACAAGCAGTTGTGCCAAATACTTTAGCTAACTATGAAAACGAAGTATTAAGCTTAACAACAGGTAGTTCAGTTATTGTTACTGGTAAACTAGTAGCTTCTGCAGGTCAAGGTCAAGCGGTTGAAATCGCAGCTGAAAACGTAGAAGTTGTTGGTCTAGTAGAAAACCCAGATCAATACCCACTATCAAACAAGCGTGTTTCAATCGAAACTCTACGTGAAATCGCTCACTTACGTCCACGTACTAACCTAATTGGTGCTGTAGCTCGTGTACGTAACACTTTAGCTTTTGCTATTCATGAGTTCTTCCAATCACGTGGTTTCTACTGGGTGGCTACGCCATTAATTACAGCTTCAGACTGTGAAGGTGCTGGTGAAATGTTCCGCGTATCTACGTTAGATATGATGAACCCACCAAAAACCGCTGACGGTAAAATTGACTGGAAACAAGACTTCTTTGGTAAAGAAGCATTCTTAACCGTATCAGGTCAATTAAACGGTGAAACTTACGCAAGTGCTCTTTCTAAAGTGTATACTTTCGGTCCGACTTTCCGAGCGGAAAACTCTAACACCACCCGTCACCTTGCTGAATTCTGGATGGTTGAGCCTGAAGTTGCATTCTACGACTTAGAAGACAACGCAAAACTAGCCGAAGACATGTTACGTTACACTTTCAAAGCTGTGCTTGAAAAAAACCGTGACGATTTAGAGTTCTTTAACCAACACGTACAACCAGGTATTATTGAACGTCTAGAAAACCTAGCAAATTCAGACTTCGTACAAGTTGACTATACTGATGCTATTAAAATCCTTGAAAACTGTGGGAAAAAATTCGAATTCCCTGTTTACTGGGGTATTGACATGTCTTCAGAACACGAACGTTATTTAGCTGAAGAACACTTCAAAGCACCTGTAATCGTGAAAAACTACCCTAAAGAAATCAAAGCATTCTACATGCGTCAAAACCCAGATGGTAAAACTGTAGCTGCAATGGACGTATTAGCTCCAGGAATTGGTGAAATCATCGGTGGTTCACAACGTGAAGAGCGTTTAGATGTGTTAACTGCACGTATGAAAGAAGTTGGTTTAGATCCTGAAGCATACAGCTGGTACTTAGACTTACGTCGTTATGGTTCAGTACCACACTCAGGTTTTGGTTTAGGTTTTGAACGTCTAGTTACTTACGTAACAGGTATTTCAAACGTACGTGATGCAATCCCATTCCCACGTACTCCAAACAACGCCGCATTCTAAGCTTAAAGTAACAACCTAAACTTGTTACCTTGCTTAACCACCCTT
The DNA here is from genome assembly GCF_003585935.1 of Psittacicella hinzii. Lineage (GTDB taxonomy): Bacteria > Pseudomonadota > Gammaproteobacteria > Enterobacterales > Psittacicellaceae > Psittacicella > Psittacicella hinzii. Next base: position 17,294 of record NZ_NRJG01000005.1, on the reverse strand, counting down.
AAAGTTTGTTAAGCAATTAACGAACTTTAAGGGTTAATTTTTAGCACTCATCAATTAGTTTTACAATAAACTTTAGGAAGCTCTTCATGGATTTTGCTAGTCCTAGTTTTATTATTGTAGCAGTGCTAGTGTTATTACGCTGTATTTATAACTATCGAGATCCACATTTTGAAGCCTTTGCGTTTAGTTTAACTTTTATTATTCTGCAATTAATCACTTCATTAATTTCACCTAAGTTTTTCTATTCGAGCTTTTTATATCTCGATCCTTATAAGCCTTTATTAGTAGTAACGCTATTTTTCTTGGCTTTTCTGCTCATCTATCGCTTTATTTGTAGCCAATTTTTACATACGCGGATTCGCCGAAATTATCACAACTTTACCATTTTGGCAACCATTTACAGCAAAGAAATCTTAATTTTTACTGAAGTAGTTGCTTCATTCTTAGCTTATATTTCTTTGGCTGATTTTCCGCAATTTAAATCTTGGCTCTTAACCTCAACCATGACGGTTAATTACGATTACTCTCGTACTTGTTTTGGGATAATCGCCGGTCTTATGGTTGTGCGTTTTATTTGGAATATTCTGCTAGGTAGCTATAAAACCCTGTGCTTCTGGTTAATTTTTAGTGCGCTTCTATTTGTGCTGTCAATTGTAGGTCATCGTGAGTACTTTGCTGCAAATATCTTCTTAAGTGTGTACATTATGATGTTTGCCTTCCGTTATGTTTGCACCGAAGAAAACTTTTACTTAATCTTTGCGCGTTCTAAATTATCAGAATCACGCTTTGCCATGTTAGTGCATGGAGCTACAGCCTTAGCCGAACTCATTGGTTCACTAATGGTTATCTGGGCGTTTGTTAACTCATACGCTGATCTAGCTGTCTTAAAATCGGTATTTTATTAGAGCATTAGCCCTAGCAAAATATCCTATATTTTTGACTAGGCAATAGCCTAGTCTTTTTCTTGTTATGTTAGATAATCTTTTACATTATTATCCAGCCACGCTTGCTTTTATTGCGGTTTTGCTTTGGCGTTTTATTAGCAATATTAAGCAAGATAGATATCGCTATGAGCCTTATATGGCAACCTTAACTACAGCACTAGCTTTAATTGGCTGCGGTTTAGCGATTAACGTGTTTCATATGGCTCATGATCCTCTAAGCTATCTCTTAGTAATTGTGGTAAGCGTTACCTTAGCTCATGCGGTTTATCTCTATACGATTAATAGCCAACGTCTAATCGACTACATGGCGAGTAATCAAATCCTAGCAAACAAACGCCAAGTTATTAGCACCGCCGCGCTCGAAGCAATTATTACGTTTTTTGCTTTTGCGACCTATATGAAAATGCCCACGGCAATTTATACCGGTCTCGAGCAATTAGCTAATACTTTTGTTGCAGGTAATGACTCAAGTATGACTTGGTGGATTATTCTAGCTTGTATTGCTGGACGTTTCTTCTCTATTTTTATTCGTGATTCTTATGCCTTAATTATTTTCTGGCTAAGTTTCTTGTTATATTTTGCAGTTTTTAGTGCTTTAACTGGCGGTCTGATTTATAGCTTACAAGAGCAAGTATTAGTTCAACCAACTAACAATACCTATGAAAGTCTAACTATCGCGAATATCGGGTTACCACACTGGTTATTTGCCGCTATACTTCCTTATATACCTGCAATAGCGCTTTTAAGTTTAACCTTAGCTCTCAAAATTAGTCGTAAGTTCTTCTATCGCAATCGTAGTAAAGAAATTAGTTTTAGTACCATTATTCCTTATGTACTACGTACTATTTCTGCGATTGTAGAACCTTTAATTCTTAGTGTGATTGCCGCTCTGATTTTGTTACACTTAGGTGGTCTCTTTCAGACTAACTAGTAACTAATTACAAAGAATCTATAGCGCAATAAAACTAAATCGCTAAAATTAACCAAGGTTAAACTGGGATTTTTGGGTATAATGATAAAACCTAAGGCTAAAACCCTAATAGCCTACAGTAATTTGTGAATAATATATTATGCTTCCTTTAATTGATATTTTCTTAGGCATTATGGCACTAGCTGTTTTTGCTCGCGGGGTATTCCGTGGCTTTATTGGTGCCTTGTTATCTCTTTTCTCAATTGTCGGATCAATTATTATTAGTATGTACTATACCCAAGATTTAGGTGGTCTTTTAAGTAAGATCCCATTTGTGGGTAGCTATCCTTTAATTGGTTTTGCGATTGTTATTATCGTTTCGTTTTTAATTCTTAACTTTGCCGCTGGCTTAATTGGCAGTGCGCTTTCATCTTTACCATTATTTAATAATATTCTTCTACGCCTTCTTGGGGGTGTCTTAATGGTAATGATCTTTGTAGTTGCGGTAACGGCTGTGTACTCGCTTCTTCAAGAGAACAATATTAATATTAGTGAATTAGTACCACGTTACGATGAATCGTACACTAAACAAGTAATCGATTACATAAACAATGGTTTACAATTCCACACTTATTTACATGAATTAGTAGAAAGCTTTAAACAACGAGCAGCTACTATGCAGTAATAGTTTTGCTAAATTTTAGCAACGCAAAAAGCCTTAACTTCTAGCGATCACTAGAAGTTAAGGCTTTTTTAGATGTCAGAAAAATTTAAAACCTAGCTTCTAGGCTAGGTCTGACATGGCGCGCTTGACAGGAGTCGAACCTGCGACCCGTTGCCCCGGAAACAACTGCTCTATCCAACTGAGCTACAAGCGCAAGATTCTTTAGATACAAAAAAATGGCGCACCCAACTGGATTCGAACCAGTGACCGTTCGCTTAGAAGGCGAATGCTCTATCCAACTGAGCTATGGGTGCACGCAAAAAAATCTTCTTAAAAAGAACGGCTATCATTATAGCCAATTTTTTCTTAAAATGCAAGATATTTGTAGCGACTTAACTTTAACCTTGTTAAAAATAATTATATTTTGTTTTACATACTCCCACTTCCCCTACTCCCACGACCATAACCACAACCGCACCAAGTAATACAATTGTAACGAACAATTTCTCCTAGAACTATCTAACCAACTTTACTAGAGCTGACACAATAAGATGTATCTGTTTTTAGATTTCTAGCTGTACTCAAAAATAATCTCCAAAATCCCCGTTCATCTTCACTAAATTTATTTAAATCTCCCCCTCAACTAGTTCAGCTAAACACTTGAATAATAACCACGAAATTTATTGAATAATAATCCCAAAATTTACACCTCGACATATCTCGTTATCTATATGGCAGTATATTGGAAACTTTTTATCTAAAAACGAGGTTTAGCGCTTGCAAAAATTTAAAAAAGCTATATATTAGAAGTGTAAAAAATTTAAAACAACAAACTTTCGCATTTTATATTTCTTTACCAGAATATCGAGCTTGTAAAGATCTAGGCAAATAGATAAGCAAGTTATGTAACTTTCGTTTATTACTTGTTATTGCAAAAGTTCTTTTAGGGAGCTCATTCGCAACTTAAGGTGCAAAGTTCAAGGTGATAAGTCTTTTTTATCGCCAATTAACTTCAACAATTAAGCTTCTTTTAAACTTTAGTTTTTCCTATCAAACGATAGCAAACTAGAGTTTTCATTTAATCAAGCTTTATGATATTCGCCTTAATAGCCTAATTAACCTAGATATTTACTACTTTTCTAAAATCAGCGCTAGCTGCTATTTTGAGACTATGGTAGAATATATCATGTGAAAATTTAACCCTTAACGACTAGTTTAACTTTAGCTCATGACAGCCTCATGAGTAAAGGAGTATAAGTGAAACCTTTTTTAAAAAAGAACGCTTTTTTAGTTTTAATGGTTATTCTAGCTTCAGTTAGTCTATTTAGCTATTTCTCGAGCAGTAGTAGCGATAGAAACAATCAAGCCTATTCGGCATTTGTAGCTGATATTGACCAAAACAAACTAAGTTCGGTACAAATTAATCAAACAGGGCAAATTCGTGTTACACGTACCGATGGTACGGTATATACGACAATTTTACCTCTGCGCGATGATAAACTACTAGATCAATTACTAAGCAAAAACGTAACTGTATACGGTAAATTACCAGAACGTCCAAACGCTTTAGTGGAAATCTTAATTAATATGATTCCACTTTTACTGTTTCTGGGATTATATCTCTGGGCAATGAGACGTATGACTGGTGGTATGGCTACGGCTATGGGTGGCGACAAACAAATCGGTCGCATCTATGAGCCTAAAGACATTCGCACTCGTTTAACAGACGTTGCTGGCTGTGAAGAAGCCAAACGTGAAGTTGCTGAAATCGTTGACTTCTTACGTGATCCACAAAAATTTACCGACATTGGTGCACGTATTCCTAAAGGTGTACTAATGGTAGGTCCTCCAGGTACAGGTAAAACTTTATTAGCGCGTGCTGTTGCTGGTGAAGCTGGTGTACCATTTATTACGATTGCCGGTTCTGATTTCGTAGAAATGTTTGCTGGTGTGGGTGCACAACGTGTACGTACATTATTCAATCAGGCGAAAAAACTAGGTAAAGCGATTATCTTTATCGACGAGATCGATGCTGTAGGTCGTAAACGTGGACAAGGTTTTGGTGGTGGTCACGACGAACGTGAACAAACGCTAAACCAGTTACTAGTTGAAATGGACGGTTTCGATGACAAAACAAGCATTATCGTAATCGCAGCTACTAACCGTGCTGATGTATTAGATAACGCCTTAATTCGTCCAGGTCGTTTTGACCGTCAAGTAACTTTAGATCTTCCAGATCTAAAAGGTCGTTTACAAATCTTAAACGTACACGCGAAAAAAGTACGCTTAGCGCGTGACGTAAACTTAAAAACAGTTGCTCGTGGTACTCCAGGTTTCTCTGGTGCTGAACTTGCTAACCTCATTAACGAAGCGGCACTTATGTCTGCACGTAATGGTAGCAAAGAAATTACCATGAAGTACTTTGAATTAGCTCAAGATAAAATTACTCTGGGTACTGAACGTCCTTCATTAACCATGAAAGAAGCTGATAAATTACGTACTGCTTACCATGAAGCAGGTCATGCAATTGTTGGTTACTTAGTTGAAGGTAATGATCCAGTACACAAAGTTACTATTATCCCACGCGGTCGTGCTTTAGGTGTAACTCACTTCTTACCTACAGAAGACCAAGTGTACTACAGCTATTCAATTTACGAAGCTAAACTACAAATGACTTACGGTGGTCGTTTAGCTGAAGAGTTAATCTTTGGTAAGGATTACATCTCTACAGGTGCTTCATCTGATATCCAAGTAGCTAGCCGCTATGCTCGTGCAATGGTGACTAACTATGGTTTCGATGATGATTTAGGTCCGATTGACTATGCACCTAATGCTAACGATCCATACGGTCGTCCACAAGCTTCAGATGCTTTTGCTGAACGTATCGATAAAGCCGTGCTTGAAATCATTAAACGTAACTACGATAAAGCTCGTTTAGTGTTACAACAAAACCGCGATATTCTTGAAGCAATGAAAGATGCTTTAATGGAATATGAAACTATCGATAAATGGCAAGTTGAACGTATTATGAATCGTCAACCAGCAGGTAAACCACGTGACTGGGACGATGATTCAGATGAACGTAACTTTGAGCATTTAAAAGAAGATAATAACTAATTTTTAGTTAAAATTTTTTAAGGGCAGTTAGAAATCTAACTGCCCTTTTCTTTGTCTTGCTTACTCACTTTATTCTTTGTCGTACTTACTTGTTTGCTTTATTCTTTGTCTTATCAGCTTGTTTGTTTTTTGTCTTACCTGCTTGCTTTATGATGATAATCATCATATTTTAACTGTACCTAAAATTTAGGAACTAGAGCAGATAAGCTTTTGTTGCTTTATAATAAGGTACAAATCATTAGCTATCTTTAGGAATCCTAATGTTTAAACGCAAATTTTCTGCCTATAGTTTGTCAGCTTTAACTCTTAAAGCAACTACCATTCTTTCTTTAGGTTTATGTAGCCTAATCGGACAAGCCCAAGAACCAAGCGAGGACAAAACAACTTTAGTTAGTCCTCCTTCTTACCAACATAATCACTTTATTGGCAATTACAATATCAATCAGCAAGCCGCCGCTTATTTTCGTGGAGATAACCTAGCTATTCAGTGGGCGGGTGTTGGTGATTATCAACAAGTAACACGAGCCCTGTTTATGATTGCTGATAATATGAATGACATGCGTTTAGTTAGTGAAAAAGCGCAAGCTTTTTTAGTAGTAAACACTATGTTTCATTTAATTTCTCGCATTTATCAGAACCGCAGTAAAAACAATCCGCAGTTTTTAAGTGACTTTAATATTGAGTTCGATCCAAGTAAAGCAAAACTCAGCGATATGCTGAAAAACATTAAAAGCGCTTGTGATAAACAACAGTTTTACTTAGAGCCTTATACAGTAGGTGAATTACTTGGTGGTGCATTAAATTATAACCAAACGCAAATTGCTAATGCCTTTAAACGCACTTATAACAATGTATGTGTACTGGCTTGGCAATATATAGGAATGATGCAAGACATAGAATTTCAGAAGTACGTAGATCTATTCCAACGTTATGCTAATCTGTTCTATCAAGTGTACCGCCAAACTGCTGCTAAGTATCCAAGTAGCTACGGCTTAACCTTAGAAACAGTTTTCAATCCTGAAATTAATCGTAAAGTACGTCAACTCTATATTGCACGTGATGCAGCAGGTTGGAAAATGCTTTCTGAATTTGCAACCTATGCTGCAACTACACGTTCGTTATATCAGAACTTAACGCGTCATTATAGTATTCCTAGTAGTGAGTAAACTACTATGCTTCTAGCACTCAAACTAGTACTAAAATTTCTTTTCTTTGCATGCGCTAGGGATTTTTACCTAGCGCTTTCTGTTATAATATAGAAACAATTCAGCTCTAAAAAGTTAGATTTGAAATTTATTAACCGCTTATTTTTCAGAAATAATGACTGTTAATTTTCCAACAATCTTTCCAGACCACCTTTATTAAGCCTCGGTGGCAAATAAAGCTGAATTTTCACTTTTTTGATCGACGAAAAAGCTTAATTATTGCTATAATAGTCCCGAACTTGAGTTAGGATTAACTAGCTCATGTAACCTGTAACAGAATTCCATGAATGTATCTAGAGCCCTATTATATTTTTGCGCTTGTCTAAGTATGGCTCTGGCGTTAGTTAGTTGTGGTAAGTCGACTGAAGAAAACGTCGCCCAAACTAACCCTTATATTGAAAATCTCGATTTACATCACCCCCTATATCCATCGGTGATTTTTAATAATAATTTTAATCAAGGCAATTATTACTTTAGTAATGACTTTAACATTAGTAAAGTAACTATTGAATCTTTATTACGTTTAGCTGCTGATCAACGTTATGGACATGTAAACCGCTTACCAAGCAGTATTCAACTCGATCCAATAACTACCTTATTCCAGCAAGCAGATAAAGGCGAGGATCTTCTAAACGATTCTAATGACCTTGATCCCAATTATGACGATTTTCTCGCCAGTTTACGCCGAGCATCTTATCTATCCCATTACACCCTAATCGGTTTAAGAGATGTCGAAAGCGTATTAATGCGCAACACATACAACTTTTTTCACGGAGATAATGCTCAACGTTTACGTATTTTCCGTGCAATAAATCTTTATTTTGACTATGTAATGGCAGAATATCGCTTTTTACAGTCAAATATAAATTACAATTGGCAAGGTCTTTTTGATCAAAATCGGGTAGAAATTAATTTTACCACTGCCAATTTTCCTGAATATCTTCAACAATATAATACTCTTTGTCAAGTTGGCGCGTTTAACCTTGATGTAGGCTTTGTACAACGTGGTGTTGGATCTTTAAATGACTACTACCAAGGTGAACTGGCTAAATTTAATACTAATTTACGCCAAACTTGCCAAATGGTAAACATTTTCTTACAATTAACGGCTTTAGATAATTATCCTGACTTTGCTAAAGCAGTTAATACCATTGCTACTGAATATGCAGCGCAAAGTATTGTCGAACAATTAAACCACTATCGCTTTGGCACGCAAGTAGAACAAGCTTTTGCTGGTGACAAATTAAATAGTGCTTTAATTAATGTAAGCATGAAAGAGGGAGCAAAAATCAATACGACATATAACGATTATGTGCGTAAAACTGCTACCTTACCAGCGGCTAAGTTAATCTTAACTTTCGAGCCGTATATTGCTCCATTAACTTTACCTGATTATTTAGATAGCACTCAAGGATTACACTTTTTTAAACCTAGTAAATAAGAGTAATCATCTTACTCTGACTAGGCTTTAAAAACTACAACCTATGATGTACTTACAACTAAGCTCCATAATGGAGCTTAGTTTATGCGTATTTACGTAGTACAAACTTAAGTTTTTATTTATGGCTACAAATCAAACTTTAGAGCAAATTCAAAAACGTCGTACCTTTGCGATTATCTCTCACCCGGACGCCGGTAAAACAACCATTACCGAAAAACTTCTCCTTGTAGGTAAAGTTATTCAATCTGCTGGTGCAGTTAAAGGTAAAGGCAACCAACAAAAAGCTAAATCTGACTGGATGGAAATCGAAAAACAACGTGGTATTTCGGTTACAACATCAGCTATGCAATTCCCATACAATGACTGTATGGTTAACCTCTTAGATACTCCTGGACACGAAGACTTCTCGGAAGATACTTATCGTACTTTAACCGCTGTAGACTCGGCACTAATGGTAATCGATGCTACTAAAGGGGTAGAGGAACGTACAATTAAATTAATGGAAGTTACACGTCTACGTAGCACACCAATTCTAACTTTTATGAACAAGTTAGACCGTGATATTCGTGATCCATTAAGTCTACTTGATGAAGTAGAAGATATTCTTAAAATCAAATGTGCTCCAATTACTTGGCCTATTGGTTCAGGCAAGTTCTTTAAAGGCGTTTATAACTTAGCTGGTGACTATACGATTATGTATAAATCTGGTCAAGGTAGTCGCATTCAAGAAGTTGTACGCATTGACGGTTTACATAGCCCAGAACTAATTGCAGCGATTGGTGAAGATACGCATGCAGCTTTTGTTGAAGAACTTGAATTAGTACAAGGTGCAAGTAACGAGTTTGATGCTGAAGAATTTTTAGCTGGGAAATTAACTCCGGTTTTCTTCGGGACAGCTTTAGGTAACTTCGGTGTGGATCATATGTTAGATTATCTAACCAAATATGCTCCTTCTCCATTACCACGTCCAACGCTGGATGGTGAAGTTGAAGCTACTGCTCCAGAATTTTCAGGCTTTATCTTCAAAATCCAAGCAAACATGGATCCTAAACACCGTGACCGTGTTGCTTTCATGCGCATTGTGTCTGGGAAATACGAAAAAGGTCTAAAAGTTAATCACCACCGTATTGGTAAAGAAGTTACTTTAAACGATGCTTTAACTTTTGAAGCAGGGGATCGTACTAATGCCGAAGAAGCTTATGCTGGTGATATTATCGGTATTCACAACCATGGAACAATCCAAATTGGTGATGCTTTCAGTACATTTAAAGAACCAGTTAAGTTTACGGGTATTCCTAACTTTGCTCCAGAACTCTTTAAACGTATTCGTTTAAAAGATCCTTTAAAACAAAAACAACTACTTAAAGGTCTAATCCAATTATCAGAAGAAGGTTCGGTACAAGTATTCCGTCCACTTACGAACAATGACTTAATTGTTGGTGCTATCGGGGTACTACAATTTGACGTAGTAGTGAACCGTCTACAAAACGAATATAACGTAGAAGCTATTTACGAATCAGTAAACGTTGCTACCGCTCGTTGGGTAGATTGCGCAGATCCGAAAAAATTCGACGAATTTAAACGTCGTTGTGAAGGTAACTTAGCTTTAGATGGTGCTGATAACTTAACTTACATTGCACCAAATATGGTTAATTTAAACCTAACGCAAGAAAAATACCCAGAAGTACGCTTCTTCTCTACTCGTGAGCACTAATAGTTTTAACTATTCTTAATTAGTTAGCACTTAAATTGCTAATTAGTAAATAACAAGATTGAAGTTAAGACTCTAATTGTGCTTACACGTTTAGAAAAACAGTAACATATTTTAAGCCCCTGAAAGGAAACCTTTCAGGGGCTTAATGCTAACTATAATTTAAATTAACGGTCACCGTTAAAAATAGAGTTCTTCACGATTACATAATCAACTTTACGTAAGGCACGTAAGTCCTTACCACCTGCGTACGAAATTGAACTTTGTAAGTCTTGTTCCATTTCGGTTAGGGTAGCAAAAAGGTCTCCTTTATATGGAGTAAGGATTTTCTTGCCCTCCACGTTTTTACGTTCACCTTTTTGGAACTCTGAAGCTGAACCAAAGTATTCTTTGTAAAGTTTACCGTCGATCTCAATTGTTTCACCTGGACTTTGTTCGTGTCCTGAGAATAACGAACCAATCATTACAAAAGTCGCACCAAAACGCATAGACTTAGCTACATCACCGTGATCACGAATACCACCATCAGCAATAATTGGTTTAGTTGCAGCTTTAGCACACCAACGTAAAGCAGCTAATTGCCAACCACCTGTACCAAAACCAGTTTTTAACTTAGTGATACATACTTTACCTGGACCAATACCTACTTTAGTAGCATCAGCTCCAGCATTTTCTAATTCACGTACTGCCTCTGGTGTACCTACGTTACCCGCAATCACAAAAGTTTCAGGTAAAATTTGTTTAATGAACTTAATCATTTCGATAACTTTTTCTGAATGACCATGGGCAATATCGATCGTAATATATTCTGGCACTAAATTTTGCGCAGCTAAATGACGCACAAAATCAAATTCATCAGCTTTTACCCCAATAGAAATTGAAGAGTATAAACCTTGCTCTTTCATATGGCGAATAAAAGCTTCACGCGTTTCTGGATTGAAACGGTGCATGATATAAAAGTAACCCCGACGTGCTAATTCTTCAGCTAAAGGTTCATCAATAATAGTTTGCATGTTTGAAGGTACTACCGGAATTTTAAACTCCATTTTACCTAAACGTGCATGAGTATTACATTCTGAACGACTTTCAACAATACATTTGTTAGGAATTAACTGAATATCTTCGTAGTCGAAGATTCTCATATCATTTATCATGGAAAATTTTCCTTTTTTTAAACAAAAAAACAACTGGGCATTTTTGCTGCCCAGTTTTATATATATTATCATAAACCTATTACGCTGCTAAGAAGTATTTAGTACGGTTTTTCTTAGAGTTAAAAACAACTTGTATAGAATAGGTAAAAAAATAACCAAGAATAGGTAAAAAAATAACCAAGGATTGTAATTTGTATCCAAAATTAAATGTGCTTTCTAAATAGAGATTAAAGCGCAACATAGAATTATCCGCAAGAGACGGCAATTTGGAGTAAAATAGAAGATTGCTTTTAGTCTTTGTTGCACTAATAGCAAAAGCTAATTATATTCACTATCGATAAGGAGTATGTTGCATGAGTTGCGACTTTACTTTTATTCAAGATTTCTCATATTCACAATGGGGTAAAAGCTTACAAGAGTTAAAAGCTTTTAATCCTCAAGATTTTCTCTATAATCCCCAAAAACAAACTCTAGCCCTAACTTTAACCTTACCTTTTGCTTTTACGCAAATACAAGATCTGCAACAAGAGTTACTGACCTTTGTGCAAAGTAAACAACCTGAGGTAACTATGCTTAACCTTAAGTTGCAATATAACATTAGCCAGCGTGCAGCAGCTAATGGACAAGAGACGGTTAAAGGAGTTAAAAATATTATTGCCGTATCTTCATGTAAAGGAGGTGTGGGTAAATCATCAGTAGCAGTTAACTTAGCCGCAGCTCTAGCTAATGGTGGAGCTAAAGTTGGTTTACTTGATGCCGATGTATATGGTCCATCTATTCCGCACATGCTTGGTGCTGGAGATCAACAACCTACATCAGATGATCAGAAAACCATGAACCCAGTGCAAGTAGGTAATCTTGTTGCTAATTCAATTGGTTTTTTAGTGGGAGAAACTGATGCAACTATTTGGCGCGGACCTGTTGCTTCTTCGATGCTTAAACAATTAATGGTAGAAACTAATTGGCCTAACTTAGACTATTTAGTGATTGATATGCCACCAGGTACTGGTGATATTCAACTAACAGTGGCGCAAAACCTTGCGGTAACTGCAGCCGTAATCGTCTCTACGCCGCAAGAGATTGCTCTTTTAGATGTATATAAGGGAGTTAACATGTTCCGTAAACTAACAATTCCGGTATTAGGGATTGTAGAAAATATGAGCATGTATACTTGTCCTAATTGTGGTTTCCAAGCGCATATCTTTGGTAAAGATGGCGTTAAAGAAATGTCACAAATTATGGAAACACCATTGCTTGCGAGCATTCCTTTAGATCCGCAAGTTGGACATGATCTTGATTTAGGGGTTATTACCACTGCTTCGCAACCAGAAAGCAGCATTGGACAAGTATTTAATCAACTAGCCGATCAAGTTGCATATCAGACTTATATGCGAATTAAGAGCGCAGCTCCAAGTATTAATATTACGCAACTCTAATAGGTTACCTCACTTAGACTCACCACTGATATTAAGACTAATTTCAAGAATAATCTTAAGACTAATTTCAACTAAGTTTAAGAATTATTTCAAGAAAGACAAATCAAGCAATAAGTCTCTATTAAGTGATGTATGGTGTAGCAGTATGTACTTTTTTACATACTCCCTCTAGAGTAAAATTTTTCCTATATTTTCTATGCAACAACCTAAAGTAGCATTCTTAAGTATTAATACCGGATCTTACGATACTTTCTTTAAAGCCGTATTTGCGCATAATCAACAAAACTTCTTACCTGATTGCCAAGTGCAATATTTTGTCTTTACTGATAGCGAAGATCTAGCCACTACCTATGCTAATACTGAGAATGTAACTCTAATTCCCCAAGAACACTTAGCATGGCCTGGAGCGACTTTACATCGTTTTAAAATGTTTAATCGTCCAGAAGTGCGTGAACTCTTAAGCGAATACGACTATGTGTTCTTTGCTAATGCTAACTGGTACGCTAAGAATCCCATACTCGGTAAAAACTTTCTGCAACCAGCAACCGGAGATGCATCTAAAGATTTATACTTGGTTTATCACTACGGGCAAAATGCTGTACCTGAAGCAGCTAAGTCCTACGAACGCAATCCTCAGTCTTTAGCCTATATTCCAGAGAATGCCACAACTACATATGTTGCAGGTGGTTTCTTTGGCGGCACTAGTGCAGCATTTATGCACATGATAGCCACACTTGAGCGAAATATTGATTTTGATTTAGCTAAAGGGATTATTGCTCTTTGGCATGATGAAAGTCATCTTAACCACTATTTATATACCACAGGTTATCAAGCACATATTATGCCCCCAATCTTTATGGTGCCTCAAGAATATCATCCGATTTCTTCGTATATTGGTGAACGTCCAGAGTGGTTAGGTGTTTGTCTGAATAAAAATCTACTTGTGCAAGATTTAAACGCACTGCGTAATAAGCAAGTTGGTTTTAGTTTAGAACAAATCCAACAATTACTCGAGCATGAAAAAGATCTGGATGCCATTTGGCGCGAACAACGCGCCGAGTTTGAACCTTATTGGCAACAAAATCTAGGCTTTGTTGGTCTGATTTATAATCAGGTTGAACAGTAGAGTAAATATTACACAAAACTCATAAACCTAAATCCCCGTGAAGCTTACTTCACGGGGATTTAAGTTTGAAAGGTTTAAAGTTTTAAGTTTTTAGCTCTCAAGTCTTAGATCTTAAATCTTAGGATAAGAAGCTGAAAATTGCTCGATCTTATAAAGCACCTAGGATTAGGACACTTAAGCTTAAAGCCGGTAACAAACCTTGTTTCCAGAGAATATGCTTATTTACTGTTAGAGCCCCATAGATAGCTACGGCGATCATTACACCTAAGCTTAAAACAGTAAACAATACACTCATTGACCAAACACTAATTATAAGAAATACCGCAAGGACTAAATTATAAACTCCTTGGTTCTTTAACAGGTTCTGCACTAAAGGTTGTGCTTGTAATTCTGGATCAAGATTAAATACTCTACGCGTCAAAGCACTACGTGGGATGACTGTTTCAATGACAAAGATAAAAACAAACTCCAACACCGTAGCCGTAAGCAAAATGATCACTAGCCAAAAGTACGTATGGGACAAAAACATAAAACTATTTACTTCCTGCAATTAAAACTTTACCATTTTTACCAGGAGCAAGGCTGGCTGCACAAGCTTGTGCAGCTTGCTCTAAAGGATAGATCCCAGCTACAGGTAAAACGATACGTTTAGCAATAATATGTTGCATTAATTCTTGCATTAATGCAGCACGCTTCTCGGCTGGCATTTCACGGATTTCGATTAAACCCCAGAATCCACGCACATTAATTTGTTTAAAAATTAAAGCACCCACTGAAACTTTTACTGGTTCTTGCTCTAAAGTACCAAAGCTTACTAAAGTTCCTTTATAAGCTAAGAGTTCAGCAAGATCATAACTAGCTTGACCACTAATTGAATCTACAGCTGCTTTAATTGGTTGATCTTTTACTATAGCACGAACTTGATCCATCCAATCGCTATTTTCTGTAAATACAACATAGTCTAAACCAAGAGCTTTTAATTCTTCAACAGCGGCATTACGACGCACTACATTAATAACATTAATGCCACGTGCTTTACCTAACATAGCCGTAGTTTTACCAATCATACCACTTGCAGCATTGAGGATAATCCAATCACCAGCTGTAACGTTTAATGAATCTAAAAGGGTAATACTACTAAATGGCATTGCAATTAGTTGCGCAGCATCTTCGTCCGACATTTGCTCTGGAATTGGTACACAACTAGCAGCCGGACCTGTAAAATACTCACCCCAAGTTCCATGCGTAGCCGCAATAGCAACACGTTGACCTACTTGTAGGTTTGTAACATCAGCACCTAATTTAGTAACAATTCCTACAGCTTCTGAACCACCTGCTTCAGGTAACTCTGGTTTATAACCATAAGTACCGCGAATAGTCCATAAATCGTGATTATGGATAGGTGAGTAAATCATTTTGATTTGTACTTCATCGGCTTTTGGTTCTGGGATTGCTAAGTTTACGGTTTCAATTACTTCAGCTGGCTCACCAAAACTACGGTGAATTGCTGCTTGCATCATTTGGTTGTTTGTCATAATTCTGTGTTTATTTGTTGTTAAAAGTAAAGATGTATTTAATTATAGTTTACGTAAGAATTTGCTTAAGTAAGCCTAAAGATATTCGAAGCGCTTAAGCAAATTGTTAAGTAAACATAATTCGTCGTAAGAAAATTGTCGTCGAAATAAAAATAAGAAAGTGGCAGAGCAAAACTAGGTTTTGCTCTGCAGTCTAGTGCTTATGAGCCTAAAGTGAGTTATCTATGATTTGCGTTAAAAACTGCCGTTGATTTTATTCCGCGATTGCTTCTACCGTAATTTGGATATTGTTACGTGTAGCATTTGAGTACGGACATACTTGGTGCGCACGTTCAACTAAAGCTTGCGCTTGTTCTTGAGTTAAACCTTGAGTATAAAGTTTAATTGCAACTTCAAGAGCAAAAGCACCACCTAGAACTTGACCAATACCTACATGCACATTAGTTTTAATACTTGTTACTGGTAATTCCATTTGTTGGGCTACTAAATTCGCAGCTGAATCAAAACATGCTGCATAACCCATAGCAAATAATTTTTCAGGGTTTACTCCTTCGTGACCTGAGTTAAAAGCAGTTAGTTCAAACTCTAATGAACCATCATCAGTTTTAACTACACCACTACGACCACCAACTGAAGTTGCAGATGTTTGATAGAATACTTTCATGTTGTTTTCCTTGTTTGTGTTTTAGTTTGTTAAAAAAATAGACCGGTCAATTAGTAACCATGTAAATAAAAAAGCCAGAGGCTTCTTTATTCTTTGTTCATTGTTACTTGCGCAAGTAACCATGAAGTTTGTTGCGTTGTCGCTTCAAGACAACTAGTAACTGGACGGTAGAGACGATAGGTTGTACATGCCCCTAACCATAAAAAATATAAATGTTGCGCAAAAGCATTCATATCTACTTCTGGTTTAAATTCACCAGCAGCTTGTGCTTGCGCTAAGCGATGAGCGACTAATTCTATTATCTCTTCACAGCCTTGATGTAAAGCTTGACGCATGTTTTCTGATAAATCAGCAACTTCAGCAGCAAGTTTTACTACCAGACATCCATTACCATCTTGTTCTTGTTTGCTCCAAGCTTGCCAAAACTCATACATGGCACGCGTGCCTGATTCTGGATAAGTTGCAAATAAGTCAGATAATTGCTGTTTATAATTGGTGATATATTGTTCGATAATTCTTTGTCCAAACTCTTCTTTAGAAGAAAAGTAGTGATAAAACGAACCTTTAGGTACTTGAGCTGTTTCCAAGATTTTAGTCAGCCCAACAGCCGTAAAACCTTTTTGGGATAAGAGAAAAAGTCCTGCATCTAATAATTTTTGTGCAGTGTCTTGTGTACTCTTCATATATCTATAATAGCATGACTAGACTGATAGGTCTAGACCTATCGGTCTAAATTTTACAAGTTTTAACCTTAGGTTTTGATAAACAGAAGAAAAAAGTTAAAAATTAAATGCAAGTATAAGACGACCAAATTGGTTTTGAGGTACACCTCAACTAAAATAGAACTTGTCTCTTAAATGCAATGTTTAATTTTATTCTCATTATGCTTAACTGAAATCAAGAGCTGTTTACCAAACATTAAGATATAGGAAAACCTCTGGAACAAAACCAGAGGTTATAAACTAATTAGTGTGAAAATTTCACACCTTCAGCAGTTAAGAATGCTACGAAGTTATCGCAACCACCAACGTGATTACCATTTACAAACACTTGTGGTACGGTACGTACTTCTTTACCAATACGTGCTGCGATATCTTCTTTAGTGATACCTTCAACGATCATATCGTGGTATACACCATCAGCAATGCCTGCTACTTTTAATTCTTCAAGAATGTTTTTTGCTCTTTGGCAGTAAGGACAACTTTCACGACCAAAAATTTCTACTTGATATTTAACCATTTCTTTCTCCTTGTCTAAGACCGGTTAAGCAATCTTTAAATTCTAGATATAAGCTGGTAGTTAAATACGTATATGAGTATTTAGCTATTTAATTTATAAGTACGAATTTAGAGATTCCAAGTTTTTAATTATTTTGGCACTATTATAC
>NZ_NRJG01000049.1 GCF_003585935.1 Psittacicella hinzii | reverse complement strand
GAGGTCTTAGTCGTTTACTTAAAGTATAACCTTCGCTTTAAGTATTGCCTTATCCTTAAAGTATTAGTTTAGCTTAGGTATTGCCTTAGTTTTAAGGATAAGTTTTTCAATTATCTTTAAGGATAATTTCGCATATTATTTTTCTGGTGCAGCAATAATTGGTTGCACAGGTAAATCAGCAAAATTTACCCATGAAAATTGATTGAACACCTTGATCGGTTGGTTTGTGCCTAAGAAAAATGACGGAGCATTAGCATAGTTAGCTAGTTTAATGCCTGTCCATTCGGCAAAGCCTTGAATAAAGTTAGTTGCACTTTGTTGGAAATTAATAACTTGGTGTTCAGTATCGTCCGAACTTAGAACCACAAAAGGTACGCGATAATTTTCTTGGAAGTTTTGTCCAATTGTCAGATTAGCAAAGCTACCTGTTTGACTATTAGGGTAGGTTAAACCATGATCTGAAAAGTACATTACCGAGTAAGATGGACTTTGTTTCTTCACAATATCGACAACCGCAGCAATAAAATCATCAGTTTGTTTAATGCTTTGTACATAACAACTCATGTTTTTATTGAGATAGTCATAGTTTACGTTCTCCCATAAACGATGACAAAAGCTCGGATGCGAACCAATCATATGCAGAAAAACTACACGTGGTTTATCGCTTGCCGTTTGTAAGGTATTTTCAAGTAATGGTAGAAGATCTTTATCTTTAGCATTACTTAAATCGAATACGCCGTGCGTAGGGAAGTATGAACTATCGGCTTGTACTCCTAAACGCGAAGCAATAGTATCATATTCACCTAAGTACCCTTGACTAGATAGCCATGCCGTATTAAAACCTGCTTGTTTAGCTAAACTTACAATGTTATTTTCGTATACAGTTTTATCAGCAAGGTGTTGATACATAGTATAGAAAATACTCATATAAGTATTTGACGCGGCAGCAATATAACCGTTATAGATTTTACTTGGAGTTTGCTCAAGGAATGGCGTAGTGTTTAAATCAAACTTACCATATACCGAGAAGTAGTCTTGACGTGCTGACTCACCAATAATTACCACGTAAGTTTTATATTTAGGTTCTACGCTAGTAATTTGCCAAGAAGACTGTTTATTAATGTCTTTGGTTAGTGCGTCTTTTTGAATAAAGTATTGTTGGTAATCGCGGTATATTTTTACAAAGTAGAAAAGAGGATATACGCGCGAGAAAGCCATTTGTTGGTAGAAATGACTTCCAGCTAATTTATAAGGTTTATAAATACAGCCAATAATTACAAACAGTACAGCTAGACTTACAGCAATGGCACGTCCTGGAGTTACCGGATAGCGAGTCATTGGACGGCGACGATAACTATGGTAACGACGAATATAGGCTTTACGTTTTTTACCATAGTAGGCTACTACCCAACTAAAGAGTACAAAGAGTACAGAAACCGCATAAATCCAAAACGGGATTGTACTTAAGTATTCTTTAGCTTCTACACTATTGGTTTCAAAGAGCGAAGCAATAATACCGCTTTGCACCGGACCGTATATTATGGCTTGCGGTAAGTAACAACCACCAACCAGACCATAAATTAAGATCACTGCATAAAATAGAAACGGAATATAGCGGTAGAGTAAAACTATAAGAACATAAGAAGCTAGTACTTCTAATGGTGTAAAGGTATAGCCTAAAGCTATGTGGTTAAGTACCACAAATATAAAGAGGACAAAATAGAATTTTAAGTCCCAAAGTTTACGCAAAAACTTCATAAAATAGTAACTAATTTTGTGCTGAATGCTATCCAGCAAACAAAAGCCAAAGTAAGAAATGTATTTTTATGACAGTCATTATATACGCAAGCGCCTAAGAAGTTGTAGACTTTTATCGCAGTAGAGAGTTGTAACTAAAATTTACTAATGGGTTAATTAAAAATAACTCAGTGATTACTATTAAACTCATGTTTAATTAAAAATAACATAGTGTTAATTATTTAACTAATGGTTTATTAAAAATAACCCAGCGATTATTTCTTCCCTTTAATGTTTTAGTTGGAGTATGGGTCTACCGCTCTTACGCTGCTTAGTATTAATTCTTTAAGCAAAATGCTCCCACATAAAGTTCTGACATAATTGCTTAATTAGTTCTTGGTCTTTAGTTTTTGCTTCTAAAGCTGCACTTAGATCTGCTTGCAGATCTACGGCTTGTCCATTACGCGTTAGTTTTATTTCCGGCACAAAGCTTGCATTCACTGCACGTTGCGGCTTAGTTTTAGCAGCTTCTAATTGTTGCTCGCTTGCTGGAGTGATATAACCAATTTCGTTTACCATGCCAATTAAACCTATCGAGGTCATTTTTTCAACAAAAGCCTCAACTTTAGCTTCAGGAACGGTAAAGAGAATTTGATAGTCCTCACCACCATGTAGTGCCATATATTCTACTGGTAATACTTGGAGGGCAGAGAAATCAACTAGTTCATAGAGAGGTGCTAAATATGGGTGTGCTGGTAATTTAGCTAAGTCGATTACGGCGTTAACTTGGCTTTGTTCACAAATATGACGTAAATCTCCTAGCAGACCATCTGATACATCCATACCAGCATTTACATAGCCATGGAAATTTTGTGCCATTTTAATCCAAGGTTGGGGATAAAGATTTTTAATTACGAGACCATTAACTACTTCTTGCCAGAAAGTATTTAGTTTAGTAGGGTCATCAATATTTAATTTGTCCGCAAGAGGTGATTTTAAAGCCTCTTTGCTTAACAAACCTGTTAAATCTTGTTCTAAAGTTTGTACTTTACTAAAACGTTGGTGCGGATAGATACTTTGGCTACTTAAACCTACAGTAAGGTTTTCTTCTTTACTAAACAGACTATTAACTCGGCTTGAGAAATAGTTTTGATGTAAGTGTTGCAGAATTAAAAAGCCTGCATAAGCAGCTCCTAAAGTACCAGTTACAAAAATACGATCACCCACTTGTGCTTGATTTCTGGTAAAAGCTTGTCCTTGAGCAACCGTACCATGTGCGGTTATGGTTACGGATAACTCTTTCCCACGTACGGTATCCCCACCGATAAGTTTCACATTAAAGGTATTTAGCGCATCGTATAGACCGGAGCTAAAAGCTTCTAACCAAGTATGATTTACGGCTGGTAAGGTTAAAGCTAGAGTAACCCACGTTGGAATCCCACCTTTACTACAAATATCCGAAAGATTAACCACTACGGATTTATAACCTAAATCATAAGGGTGTATTTCTGGATAGAAGTGTGAACCTTCAACTAAAGTATCAGTCGTAATAAGCGAATCATATGCCGCATCAACTTGCACAATAGCACAATCATCACCTAAGCTGGATTTAACATTAGTGCTCGGATTAAGCGTGATGTTTTGCGGTTGGTTAAAATATTTTGCAATTAAAGCAAATTCACCTAAAGCCATATTTATGTCCTTATACGTAAAAAGTCGCAGAGATCTGCGACTTTTCCTAATTTATGCAGCAGATTAAAGTAATTGACGAACTTTAATAGTGCCTGAAATATCTTTTAATTCTTGAATTAATTGTCCAACTACTTCACGATCAGCATTAACGTCGATTACTACGTAACCAATATCAGGACGCGTACTTAAGAACTGACCGGCAATGTTAATTTCATTTTTCACAAACACTTGGTTAATGGCGTTTAATACCCCAGGTTTGTTGTGGTGAATGTGTAGCAGACGAATAGATGATTGGTGGCTTGGTAAAGTAACTTCAGGGAAGTTAACCGCCGTAGCTGTAGAACCGTTATCTGAGTATTTCACAAACTTAGCAGCAACTTCTGCGCCAATATTTGCTTGGGCTTCGGCTGTTGATCCTCCTACGTGAGGTGTTAAGATAACATTGTCAAACTCACGTAAAGGTGAAACAAACTCTTGTCCTGCGCCTTTTGGTTCTTCAGGGAATACGTCTAAAGCTGCACCGCGTAAAGTTTTATCTTTAAGGGCTGCAACTAAAGCTGGAATATCAACTACCGTACCACGTGCAGCGTTAATCAGTACAGCACCTTTACGGAACTTACTAAACACTTGCGCATTAATCATGTTTTTGGTAGTTTCATTTTCTGGAACATGTAGAGAAACAATATCACTGTTACTTACAAGTTCTTCAAGGCTGTGCACTTGTTGAGCATTACCTAAAGGGAGTTTATTTTCAATGTCAAAGAAAATAACTTTTAAGCCTAAAGATTCAGCTAGGATTGATAATTGGCTACCAATGTGACCGTATCCCACAATACCTAAGGTTTTACCACGTACTTCATTAGCATTACTTGCCGATTTATTCCAAATACCACGATGTACTTCAGCATTAGCTTGCGCCAGATTACGATAAAGCATAATCATTTCCCCAAGTACCATTTCTGCAACTGAACGGGTATTACTAAATGGAGCGTTAAATACTACTACCCCGTTAGCTGCGGCTGCGTCTAAATCAACTTGGTTTGTCCCAATACAAAAACAACCGATTGCAATAAGTTTTTCGGCTGCTGCAAGTACTTGAGCCGTAATATGAGTGCGCGAACGAATTCCCACAAAGTGAGCATCTTTAATCGCGTCTAAAAGTTCTTGATCTTCGAGAGCTTTAGTATGATATTCAATGTTAGTGTAACCTGCTTGTTTGAGCGTTTGCACTGCAAGTGGATCTACACCTTCTAATAATAAGAATTTAATTTTATCTTTAGCTAAAGAAATTTTATTCATCGAGTTTTCACTCCTTAGGCAAGTGGAAATAGCATTCTGGAGGCAAGGATATAATTGCCCTATCCTATTATACTCAATTAACTATTGCGAGCAGTGATTTATCAAAATTGAGATGAATATTATCTTGTGCCAATTAGTCAAAGTTAATAAAAGGAAATCCTCAAGCAGTGGGTTCTGACTTGAGGATTGGGATACAAATTAATTGTAATGATACAGAGCAATTAGCTAGTTAAGCAATTAACTTACGAATTAGTAACGACTAATTGACAAATTAATTAGTGAATTAACTAATGAAAGTTACGTAATCATCTACGTATTTAAGTTTTTTATCTTCTTTCTCTTTAGCTTCTACGCATGTGCCTGAAAGTAAGAAAGCTACGATTTGATCATTTGCCTCACAGTTAAAGAACTCACGCATTTTAGTGCCTTGTGTCCATTTACCTGTTACCCAGAAATTATCAAAACCTAAATCATTAGCTGCTAGTTGAATAGCGTAGGTCGCACAGCCAGCCGTTACCACTTGTTCCCATGCTGGAACTTTTTTGTGATTTGGATCCACTTTAGCGACAACAACAATTACTTGTGGAGCTCGAGACCAGAATTTTTCAGCTTTGTCGTAGAATTTTTCTGGTAAATCTAATTCTTTACAACAATCTAGCATTAGAGTCGAGAGATTTTTTAACGCAGCTTCCCCTTCAACTACATAGAATTGAAAAGGTTTTAATGAACCATGATCTGGTGTACGCAGGGCTGCTTTAAAAATTAAATTTAATTGCTCTTTATTCGGTGCTGGAGCAACTAATTTCTTTTGTGAAAAACGGTTAGTAAGAAAGTTTACTACTTCCATGAGTATTAAATCCTGTATTAGAGTTTGTTAAGGTCTAATGTATTAGGTTATTTAAAGTGATTAAAATATGGCTGTTTTACGAGATAAATTTCTTCGTTTTGGGTGACATTATTTGTCATCGTGGGTAGCATAATTTGTCATAGTTAGACTGAGTAACAATGCAAAACTACATTCGATAAAATTTACAAGTTAAAACTACCTAAAAAAGCTATTTTCCCGCAAAATATCGGGCAAAATCCGCAATAAAATGCTAAACTATAAAGTGCTAACTTTTACTTGCCAAGGGCAAAAAAGATAAAAGTAGTACATAGTTTTAATTTTGATTATATCCTGTTTTCGGCTTAGCTAGAGCATAAACTTTTTCTTGCTAGTTAAGCAAATCAGGATTTTAATTACCGAGCATAAGCATGATCCTCGCTTAATAAGCTTAGGTAACTTAGAAGTTTATTGGTGCATATAAGATGCAAAGAATTGATAAATATAACGTTTTAGCGAGTAGTATTGCCGCTTTTAGTAGCAAGCGTTTTCAATTAGGACGTAAGTATGGATTGGAGAATTACTTAACTCCATACGACAAGTTAATACTCCTGTCATTTGTTAAACTAGTTCGCCTGCAAGGGGAATTAGAAAAAGATAAAACACAAAATTCTGTTTCTTTAAAAGAGGCGATTCAAAAATACTTCGATCTTCACAAAGCTAATATCTTTGCTTTAGCTAGTGAAAAAGAAATGCTTTACAACATTCAGGCCAAACAGCTTGAAATCCTAAATAAGCAAGGAATTAGCGATGTAGAAAATCATGTAGACTTTGATTTAAACGAGCATAAAGAACTAGGGTTAATGATCGAACTTTTCCATGAGCAAAGTTTAACCTCAACAGTTTATAACAACTTTATCGAAAACTATTTCGAAGAACTGCATAATCAACGTAAACACACGACTTATGTGAAAAAGTTAGATCGCGATTTTATCTATAAAAAAGCAGAAATGCTTTCACAAGAGATATTAAAAGAGCGACCTGAATTATCACATAAAATTGCGGATTTACAACCTAAATTAGAACTTCTGGCAGCACAAGTTGATCCTAACTTAAATGAATATGGGCGTATTGCACTTTATAAACAAGAGTTACGTCAGTTAGTAAAACAACGTCGCATTAAAAATGATCATTGGTACGGAGAAACGGCTTTAAATTTCTACGTCGATATGTTCTTTGAAAGCTTAATTGCCAAAAAGTCAATTTTAGCAATTTTACGTCGTAGCGTGTTAGCCATGAAATATGCTCATTCTAAGAGTAAAACTGAACTGGCTAAAGCAACCAGTGCGCAAAAGTTTCAATTAGAAAATCTCGATAATGAAAAAGCGAACGATTTAAATCTTCTAGTTGAACAAGTTCTAAAAGATTTTGCTGCTAAAAACCAGGAAGAACTAAATAGTGGTGATCATGCTTTAGGTCAATTAGAGGCAGCCGAAGTTTTACGCTTACAAAATAAGCTCGAAGATTATCCGTTTATTGTTGAAAGTCCAATTAACTTAGGGCGTACACTTGAAATCGAAGCTATGGCAAAAAACCAAGACCTCTACGCACAAGTAGCAGATCTTGAGGCAAGCAAAACTAGTCAAATCGATTTCAAATTTAATCCTAAAATCGGAGTACATGACTATTTAAAATATGATTCAGCATTACCATCGCTGTTTTATGCTTATCCAAATAGCTATTACATTCCTGAAGACAGATTAAATTTACAACTCGAAGAAATTAAAATGGTTAACAATAAACGTAAAGACGACCACGAAGCTATGTTTAGCGATCGTGAGCTCTTAAGTTTATTTGTTAGTGATTCATATGAGGCTGGACGTTTAATTCGTGCTTATTTAGGCTTATTAAATACGGAAGAGTTTACGCGCTTACGTGAAATTGCCGAGGATATATTCCCAGAGATCAATTTCCCATTCACCATTCTCTATCAAGCAATTCATTCGCAACTGTTAGGTTACTTGACTTTAGTCCAAGCTAATACCGAAATAGCAACTAAACGTGCTTCGATGATGGTACAAGGTCTTAATCAAGATCATATTCAGAATCTAAGTAGAGTCTTAACTGGCGATGATGATAATTACTTTAAACGTTTAGAGCGCACCACCGCTTGGGTAAAAGAATTACAAGCTGATCCAAACAAAAATATTGTGGATAAGCGCTTTGTAGAGTACCTTGAACACGAGGAAATTGTCGAGCATTTACCTGAGCGTTTAGCACAAACTGTTTATAGTAGTAACTATAACGATCGTTCAGGGATTATTGCCTTATATTACGCAGCACATGGTGAATACCCTACCCAAAACATTATTCGTTTACTCTATGCTACAGGTTATAAAGTTGCTTTACCTTACATCGTAGATGGTGAGAATATGTACTTTAGTGAGCTTGCAAGTGTAAACTTTAATGATCCGGATTACTTCATCCGTAATGACTACGGAATTATTGAGCCTATTCCTTATGCGCATGGAGTAGTTCATTTTAGTGATATTAGTGTAGTTGCAACTCCGGTAGTGGCATTTGATCCAGGTCTTAAACGTATGGGGATGGGTGGCGGTTACTATGATCGCCTATTTGGTAGATACCGTCGTATGTATTCTACTAATTTCCTCGATCCATTTGTTGGACACACGGATGTTCTCCGTCCTGAATTTATTGGTTTAGCTTACTCATGGCAAGAAGTACCTTATACTTACCCAGAGAAACATGACTTACTTTTAAGTCGTATGGTATTAATGGAACTCTTACCTATAGGTAATGCCCATGCTCTTAAATATTCTTTAACGCAACAAGAGTATGAAGCGAAGCATTTAGCTAAAGTGTATCAAATCCAACAAGAAGCGCAACAACAAGCGACACGCTTTAAAGAACTATTTACTGCTCCTGGACAGCCTTTTGAGTATTGGCATGAAAACCAAGAAATTGCAAACGAGCAACTAACAATTATGCAAGAGCAAGCTGCGCTTGCCTTAGCCGAGCAATTAGAAATTAAAGCTAAAACTCCAGAAATAGTTCCTTTTAGTTCTGGCTTAGAAGCTAAGGATAACTATGGTGAGCATGAGTATCAAGATTTAGATGAATTAATTGCTCGAGTTGATAGCTTTAATGCTAAATAGTTTTACAGCTAAATAGTTGCTAAACTTTTGCTGATAGTTTTGTTGTAGAGCTCAACTATAAGCTACTTAATAGCTAGAAAAAAACTCTACAATTGAAGAAAATCTCTACTTAATTGAAGTAGAACATTACTTAATTAAAGTAAAAATTAAGCCCCTCAAGAATAAATCTTGAGGGGACATTTTTTTATTTAGCGCTTAATTGACGCACTATTTCAAATAAACATACACCTGTAGCAACAGAAACGTTTAACGAAGAAACAATTCCAGCCATAGGGATTTTTACTAATTCATCACAGTTTTCACGAGTAAGGCGACGCATGCCTTTACCTTCATTACCCATAACTAAAGCTAGACTGCGACGTGGGAATTCATATTGATAAATGTTTTGTTCAGCTTCACCAGCTGTACCCACAATCCATACACCTTCATCTTGGAGCTTACGCATGGTACGAGCTAAATTCGTAACTTTAATTACCGGTAATACTTCAGAAGCACCTGAAGAGATTTTACGTGCCACCGGAGTTAAACTTGCACTCTTATCTTTAGGGATAATTACGGCATCAACTCCTGCAGCTTCGGCACTACGTAAGCAAGCTCCTAAATTATGTGGATCAGTGATCCCATCTAAGATTAAAAAGAATGCTTGTTCTTTACTACTTAGAATATCAAACAGGTGATTCTCACCGAACTCTTCAAGTTTACGCACTAATGCCATAATACCTTGATGAGCTGCGTCTTCAGGAACAAATTGTTCAATTTTCTCTTTACTCGTAGGAGTAGTTTTAATGTGAAGTTCAGATAGTTTGTGAAGTAGTTGTTGTAAACGTTGATCGTTACGTTCTTCAGTATAGACAACTTCAATGATCGCTTTAGGACGAGCAGTCACTAAAGCTTCAATAGAATGGAAACCATAAATGACAGATGCTGACATAATAAAATCATCCGAAAATAGCAAAATAAACAAGGGGTTAAATTACTAGGCAACAGGATCTAACCTTGCTATATTGTACTCTAGTTTAGAGCTTTTTAGCAAAGTATCTCAGAAGAAAAATTTAAAAAGAGATAAACCACAAATCCAGACTTTAAATTATAAAAATTTACCCTATAACTATAGAGAGAAAAATAAACAATTTTACTCTTAGTTAAGTCTAGAACTAAGCAAATGACAATAAGTTCTAGCTATATGATAAAAATTTGTAAGTAATGGCGTCTATTGTCGAAATATTTAGGTATTTGGGCTTTGTAAGTTATATAAAAATTAAAAATCGACGTCTTTTTTAAGAAAAAGCTGTATAATAAAAGCAGTAAAGCAACATAATGTAGTGAGTACATAAGTAAAGTTGGCTTTAACTTGTTATTTTTAACCTATATTCTTTTTAGGTAAATAATCTGTAAAAAATTACTATTTAAGAGGATTCCTCTTAAGTTGAGCAAGAATTAACTTCCCCTATTTTAGAGATATATTTCCATGACCAAACATATTAATCCTTATATTGAACATGGTAAGAAAAATGCCAATATCAAAAAAATGACCGTGTCA
>NZ_NRJG01000048.1 GCF_003585935.1 Psittacicella hinzii | reverse complement strand
TTTATTGTAAACCCAGCTGGTGTGGTTTTTGGTAAAAACTCAGTTCTTGATGTAGCAGGTCTGGTAGTTTCAACGTTAGATATTACAGATCAAGATTTCTTAAATGGTAAATTTGTTTTTAACCAAGACAAAGACCAAGCAATTGCCTCAGTTCTTAACCAAGGGGTAATTAAAGTTAGTGAACAAGGTACTTTAGCTTTAGTTGGTGGTAATGTAGTAAATACCGGTACTTTAGAAGCTAAAAATGGTACTGTTTATTTATTATCTGGTAAATCGATTACGATTCAAGATTTAGATAATCCAACAATCTCATATAAAGTAACTGCAGGTAATAAAGCAGTAAACTTAGGTGAAATTGTTTCTCGTAAAGCATATTTATTAGCTAATAAAGTTGCACATGGTGCGACAGCAGCGAACGAATTTGCTGATTTAATGTCAAACTATGCTAGCTCTGCAACTACTGCGACCATCGATGCAAATGGTGAGGTAGTTCTATATGGTGCAGCGGTAGCTGATAAAACTCTAAATACAGCACAAACAGATGATGAATTACGTGCAGCAAACATTTCTGAGCAAGGCTATACCGTTCTTAATGGTACTATTAGTGCCAATAATACATTAGGTACTGGTGGTAAAGTAGCGATTTTAGGTGACAAAGTTGTTTTAGAGAATCAAGCACAAGTAAACGTTTCTGGTATTGCTGGTGGTAGTATTCACGTGGGTGGCGATGCTTATCGTACTGGTGAGATTAAACTTGCACGCGATACTACAGTTGATGAAAATGCCGTTCTAAATGCTTCAGGTACAACAAGTAGCGGTGGTTGCATTACTCTTTGGGGTGATCAGTTAAACTTTGCTGGAACTTATTTAGCAACAGCTACTCAAGGTAATGGTGGTTTTGTAGAAACCTCTGGGAAGAACTTTACTAAAGGTCAAACTACGATTAACACGAGCTCGGAACAAGGCAAAGTAGGTACTTGGTTACTAGATCCTGAATACGTAGTTGTCTACAACGAGTCAAATGCCCCTACAAATTTAACTAATGCTATTAAAGATAGCGAAGTAGCTGCGAACTTAGCTACCACAGCTGTAGAGATCAACGCTACCAATAATATTACCTTTAGAGCGCAAACTAATATCACTAGTCAAAGTGGTAATAATTTAAGTGTGTGGACTAATTCTACGACAGGCAGTAAAATTGAATTTGATAATGCTGTAGTAAATTTATCACAAGGTAATTTTAGTTTATATTGCGGTACTGATAGTACTAAAAATCTTCCAGCAGATATCAATATTACTAATGGTAGTATTATTTCCGCTCAAAATATTAACGTACAGTGCTCAGCATTACGTGTAGATAATTCTACGGTAAATGGTAAACTTAATGTATTAAACTCAGCGTTGGTTTACTTCTCAAATCAAGCAGTTTCTTCAGGTGAAATTAATCTTAACTCTTCTAATAGAATAGTGAATTATACATTTGTAGATTCTGTTTTAAATAGTAGCATTAATATTACAGATACTGTTGTTAATGATATTGCTTTATCTGCTAATCATATCGTAAACTTTACTAATACTACTATTAACTCTAATTATGTTGTAGTTATTGAGAATTTTAAAAATACATCATCAACTACAGATGGTAATAAAATTATTTTTGAAAATAGTACAATTAAGAATTTAACTTCTCAAGATAATAGTGAAAAGGTTGTTAATTTAAGTCTAGTTTTTGATGGTAATCCAAGTAATGGTTTTAACGGTGAAATTCGTTTTGCTAATTCAACAATGAATTTCTCTGGTACTGCTAAAGTAAGTGTTGATTTCAAAATGGCATCTCTTAATGGTGGTAGTAACGTAATGAATGTTACTAACAGTAAAATTTATGCTAATGAGACAACAGATACATCTTCGTTCATATATTTTGGTTCAAAAGCTTCTCCAAATGTAATTTTCTCAAATTCAACAGTTAAATTAAATTCCGGTCTTTTTGGTTATTATCAAGATAACTATAATCCACATTACACTGGTTTTAAGATAAATAATGGATCTGTGATTGAAGCAGATCGTATTTCATTAGAATCGAGTGGGGGTGCTTTATTTGTTAATATAACTGATTCTAACTTAACTGCAGATAATGGAAGTATTAACATCGGTTATGGGGGTTCCTTTGGTAAAGCAGATGGTTCTTTTGCACAAACTATAACCAATCCGATTACTGTAAATTTATCTAATAGTAACTTTACAGCAAATAAAGACTTATATTTAGCTCTAACAGTTACTAGTAAAGAGACAGCTAACAATTCACATTTAAATGCTACTAATGTAACATTCACAACAAATACTGGTGATATTAGAGTATTTACGGTTGCTGCACGTGAAAACGTTTTTGACAATGTTACAGCAAAAGCGGAAAAAGATTTTGAAATATATTCACGTTTAAATGTAACTCTTAATAATAGTAGTATTACAGCTAAAACAGGTACTTTAACTTTACATGAAGTTGGGATTCAAGCTGCTAGTTGGGGATATGGTAATGGTCAAATCATTGTAAATAACTCAACTTTAATTGGTGAAAAAGTACAAGTTACGGAAGATGTTGGTGTTTTAGTTCTTCTAAATAAAACAACGGTAAACGCTAATACAAGTTTTGCTGCTAATAGTTTAGATGCGAGTAAAGGTGATAAAAATAATCTTGTAATTAAAGATTCTATTGTAACTGTTTCAAATGAGACTGGCGTATCAAACAATGGTTTATTTGGTAACTTAAATATTACTAACTCAAATGTAACTTATGCTGGTACAGTTAATGGTAGTTTTAATCGTGATATTATTATTGATAATTCAACAGTTACTGCAGGAGTGTTAGATCTTGCTTCGTTAAATACAAGCATTAATCTTGTAAATGCAGCAAAAATTGTTACAACCTCTGGAGCATTATCATTAAAAGCACCTACATTAAATATTGCTCAATCTACAATTACAGCACAAGGTGACGCTAACCTTGGTAATTTAAGCACTAAAGTATTAAATGCTACTTTTGCCAAAGTGAAATCAGAAACTGGTAATGTAAGTTTAACAGGTAACGATTCTTTAATTGTTAACTCGGCTTCATTAAATTCAGCATTAGATTTAAATTTAACTTCAGCTAATGGTTCAATTGTTATTAATCCAGAGTTACAATTAACAACCAACATTGGTCGTAGCTTAAATATTACTGCTGCAAATGTAACTATTGTCAACATGACTTTAGAAGCAAAAAATGTTGGAGCAATTGCAAGTAAAAACTTAAAAGTATCTAACTCAACAGTAAATGCAACTGATGTACAAGGTGTTGTGACCTTAAAAGGCGCTGAAAATGCTACTTACGAGAAATCTGCAGTTAAAGGTTATGATGTTGTAATTGAAGGTGGTAATATTACTTTAAGTGATAACTCATCTTTCGCAGCAACTAATTTAACGGCGATTTCTACAACAGGTGACGTTGTATTAAATCCAAATAACACTATTTCTGGTACAAATGAAGTTAAATTAGCTGTTGGTGGCAATTTAACGGTTGATCGTACCAATATTACTTCAGTTGCTGGAGGAGTAAACATTACTTCTCAAAATGCTACAATTAACAATAGTAATATTACAGGATTAACAGGAGTATCTGTTAATGCTACTGAAGTTTTATCTTTAGAAAATGCTAATGTAACATCTGAAAATGGTGATGCTACAGTAACAGGTGTTAAATCTACTACTTTAAATAATTCAAATATTACCTCAACTAATGGTAAAGCAAAAGTTGAAGGTGGAGAATTAACTTTAAGCAACTCAAATATCAGTGGTAATAGTGCTGAAGTACGTGCTACAGAAAATGCAACTTTAACTAATGTTAAAGTAGTTGCTAAATCTGGTGAAGCTGCAGTAAATGTTAAAAATAATGCAACTTTAACCGGAACAAATGTTACAGCTACACAAGGTACAGCGAATGTAACTGCAGGTAATGTAACGTTAAATAATGCTAATATTACAGGTCAAACTGCAATTGTGAATGCAACAGTTGGTGACTTAAATGCAACAAATAGTAATATTACTGCTACAGGTGAAACCGCTACATTAGCTGCAGCTAAAACTTTAGATTTAAATGGTACAAATGTTTCTGCCGAGAAAAGTGTAGGGATGAATGCAACCGATATTGTTGCAAATAATTCAAATATTACTGGTGCTGCAGTAACTGCAAAAGCACAAAATGAATTTACAGTAAATAATACTAATTTTAGTGCAATAGAGACTGATGTTACCTTAACTGCTGTAACTAATTTAAGTTTAGTAGGTAGTAATATTTCTGCGGCGAGTAGTTCAGTGTTAGAGGGAGGTAATCTATCTTTAGATAATGTTAATGTAAGCGGAGCAAGTATTACTGCTAATGCGACGACAGGTTCGGTGAATTTAACAAATTCGACTCTAAATGCAACTACTGGTGATGTAAAAGTTAATGCTACAGAAAATACAACTCTTAATGGGGTTAATGTAGAAGCTAAAAATGGTAAAGTTGAAGTTGAAGGTAATAATGTTACATCAAACAACTCTAACATTACTGGTAACAATAATACGACTTTAAGTGCTCGCAACAATTTAGATGCAAATAATACAAATGTTGTGTCATTAAATGGAACAGCTTTAGTTACTGCGGTAAATAATGCTGCAATTACAGGTACTAATGTAACAGCTAATAATGGAGCTGCAAATGTTATTGCTGGTAATGTTTCATTAAATAATGCGAACGTGACAGGTCAAAATACCGAAGTTAATGCTACTAATGGTGATGCGCGTATTGTTAACTCAGTAGTAAACGCTACTGATGGTGATGCTAAAGTTGGTGCTTCGAACTTATCGGCTATTATCGGTAGCAATATTAGTGCAACAGGTAATGCAAGCATTGTCGCTGGTAACGTATCGTTAAACAATGCAAACGTTACAGGTAAATCAGTTGAAATCAACGCTACTAAAGGTGATGCTACGATTGTTAACTCTGTAGTAAATGCTACGGAAGGTGATGCTAAAGTAGGCGCTGCGAATCTTGCAGCAATTACGAATAGTAATATCAGTGCGTTAAATGGTAATGTTAGTGTTATTGCTGGTAACGTATCGTTAAGCAATGCAAACGTTACAGGTAAATCAGCTGAAATCAACGCTACTAAAGGTGATGCTACGATTGTTAACTCTGTAGTAAATGCTACTGATGGTGATGCTAAAGTTGGTGCTGCGAACTTATCGGCTATTATCGGTAGCAATATTAGTGCAACAGGTAATGCAAGCATTGTTGCTGGTAACGTAACTTTAAATCAAGCTAATGTTACAGGTAAAGCAGTTGAAATCAATGCTACTAAAGGTGATGCTACGATTGTTAACTCTGTAGTAAATGCTACGGAAGGTGATGCTAAAGTAGGCGCTGCGAATCTTGCAGCAATTACGAATAGTAATATCAGTGCGTTAAATGGTAATGTTAGTGTTATTGCTGGTAACGTATCATTAAACAATGCAAACGTTACAGGTAAATCAGCTGAAATCAACGCTACTAAAGGTGATGCTACGATTGTTAACTCTGTAGTAAATGCTACTGATGGTGATGCTAAAGTTGGTGCTTCGAACTTATCGGCTATTATCGGTAGCAATATTAGTGCAACAGGTAATGCAAGCATTGTTGCTGGTAACGT
>NZ_NRJG01000047.1 GCF_003585935.1 Psittacicella hinzii | reverse complement strand
AAAATTACTCCCTCCAAATGAAGGAGGGAGGGAGTAGACTAAAAAATTTCGGGAAATTCGGTTTTAGGTCGTCAGAAACGACAAAAAAAGATACTGTAACTCCAGCTACAGTATCTTTAAAAATTAATTTTTATTCTTACTTACGTAGGTTCTTAATACTTTCTACCATTTGTTGATACACTTCTGGATTATCACCAAAGTAAACAATCAGAATTTTGTATAAACGAGCAATAGTTGGTAAAGAACTTACGATTAAGCGACGATTAAAGCGTGGGAAATCAACGTTTTGATAAGTTGCAGTGCCCTCTAAGCATTTATCTAGACCTGAACGTGACGTTGGGTCAAAGACAAAAGCAGGAACACTTTGACTTAGTTGAATTTGCATGACTAAAGTATCATCTTCAACTACGTTGATTGTATGATCACCAATATCTAAGATCGCTTCTACCCCTTGCGCTAATAAGTATTCACAGAAGCCTTGTAAAATAATGCGTACTACAGCCTGTTGTTGATTTAACAGGTGTTTATTAGCGTCACTAATTGTGCCGACATAGCGAATTTCGAGATCTTCTGTTGGTAACCATAGACCTTCAGGAATATCAAATTCACGTAAGTTGTCATAACTATGCTCAACTGTAACATTCTCAGGTTTAGCGTTAGCTCCGTAGTTAAAGTTTAGGTTATTAACTTCAGAGTTCTGTCCTTGAATTTTTACAATTTCAGCAATCGTAGGTTCAATGCCTTGACGCACGCAAGCTACATTATTAGTTGCTGCTTCTGGATCATAATTATCGTCGAGTAAGTTATTGAGCACTAACTCGGTAACTTGTCCCTGTTGAGACGAAGATGGAGTATTTAAATGCTCTAAACTTAACTCTGCTTCAGGTTGCCCTTGTTCTTCAAGAACCCCAGCTAAACGAGAAGCAAATGGACTTTGACGATTAGCACTTGAAGAGGTAGCTAAGCTATTAGTTGCTAGACCTACTTGTGGAGCAGAGCTTGCAAGTTCATTAGCTTTGCTAGGATCTAGACCTTGAGCTTGTAAAGCTTGTGACACATTTACTCTGGTGTTTTCAGGTACACTTGGAGCTTGAGCTGTAAAATGCTTCATTTTAAGTTCTTGATCAGAAATACTATCTAAATCTAAACTTAATTGGGTAATAGCTCCGAGAGGATTATCTAAAGAATTATTAAGAACCTTTTCATCCTCGCGTGCTTGTAAATCACTACCAGCAAATGGACGTGATACTGCTTTTAAGCCTGCAAGTGATCTTTGTCCTACTTGTACTACATCATCTTTACGAGCATCACTACGTTTCTTACCAAAACGTCCGTGTAATTGATTAGTGAGAATATTACGCGCGCTAAGTTCTTGTAATTCTACTTCTTCATCAATTACATTTTCCGCTTCTTCTGCGTCATAACTCACATTACCATTAGCCACTAATTCTTTATTGGTAACGGTATTGCTTTTAGCGGTTTGACTTGCTTTAGCAGCTTTAGACGCTGGAGCTGCATTAGTTTCTTGCTGATTTTCTTGTTTAGCTTTAATATCTGCACTGCCAGCAATTGCTGCAAAGAGATCAGCTGCCGTTTGCTCATCATCGTCTTCGAGTACTTCGATGCGAGTGTTTGGACGACGAGTGCTGTTAGTTGAGATATTAACACTACTTTCGGTTTGTTGCCCTAAATCAAGATCATCTTCAACCTCTTTACTTACAGGTAGAGCTTGTTTACCATCAACAGGAACATCCTCTTGCTTCGCAAATTCTGAGAAGTCGATATTATCCGAAATACTAATGGTTGGATTATTTTGTAATTCCTTAGGTTCGGTAATAACTTGTTCTTTATTTTGCGTTGCAGGGACTTTGTTGGTTGAAACTGGATAAGAAGCTTTAACGTCATCTTGGGCATGAGATACGGACACTTGCGATGAAGCAGCCTCTGCTCTAGATGAATCATTAGCAAGATCATTAGAATCAACTTTTGCAATAGTATGAGTATTCGCAACCGTACTATCTTCTACTAGAGAAGCATCATTAGCAGCAACTGCTGATTTACGTACAGTCTCTTGTTCTGTTACTACAGAAGTCTCTGCAGGATCAATATCGGTTGATACTGCAGCGTCAGCTTGATCTGCACTTGCAGTAGTAGCTACTTTAGTACTTTCTTTTTTAGCAGAGTTAGTACTTGTAGAAGCAAAATCAGCGACCGCTTTTGTTGCATCACTTACAGCTTTAGCTTCATCTGCTTTAGCAGCAGGTGCTTTAGAAGCTTGACTTGCAACTGCAGTAGGATCTTTCTCAAGATGAGTTTCGGTAACATTGGTTACGTGATTAGAAGCTACAACTTCTTGCTGTGCTTGCGCAGCAGCAATCATTTTCGCTTGCTCATCAACTTTATCTTTAATTTCGCCATGCACTACTTCTTGTGCACTTTGTCCAGCTTTTTCTTGTGTAGCTAGAGTTACTTCTAATTCTGGAGTCGAAGTTTCTTCTCCATTTGAAGTAATCTTTTCCGTAACAAGATCTTCTACATCAGCTGCAACTTTATCTTTAGAAGCATTAGCTCCAGCTTGAGCTCCAGCTTGAGCTTTATCTTTAGCTTCTTCTTGAGTTACAACTTGAGCTTTAGCACTATTACCTAGAGAAGGTTGTGCCCTCACACAAGTTTCTGTAACTGCAGTTGCAGACTTATCAGGTGCATTAGTTTCAGTTGTAACTTGAGATTTAGTTGCAGATTTAGATGCAGACTTCGTTTCAGCTGAGCTTACTTCTTGGGTTGCAGTTTTAATTTCCTCTTTAGCTTCAACTTTGCTATTTTCTTTAGCTTGAGTTTGACTCGAATTTTTACCTGCGTCTTGCGAAGCAACTTTGTTATCTACTTTGCTGTCAGCTTTAGAAGCTGTAGTTGTCTCTGCAGCTTCTTTGGCTGCTTTAGCTGTTGCTGCAGTATCTTTAGGAGCTTGTTCAGCTTTGCCAGTTAATCTTACTCCTTTCCCTACCGCAAAACTAAAGGTATCTTTACCTTCAAGTTTATTTAAACTTGACGGATCACCTTTAACTTTAGCTTGCACATGCGGAGGAGTAATGGTTTGTACGTACTGCTCTTTTTTCGCTGCTTTAGTTGCTTCTTTTGTAGTTTCTTTTGCAGACTCTTTTACAGCATCTTTTACGGAATTTTTATCAGCTGCTTGCTGAGAAACTTTTGCTTCTTCTGCAGCAGAGTCAGTAACAGAACCTTTATCTGTAGCTGTATCAGCTGTAGAGTCCTTAGCTTTAGCATTATTTTTAGCTTTAGCTTGAGACTGAGCACTATCTTTAGCTACATCTGTTTGGGCAGTTGTTTCTTCAGCAGCAGTAGGAGTTTGCATGTTTAGGGTTGGGGTAAAATCAAGTCTTTCTTTTACTTGATTTTCCGAACCGGCAAGCATGCTTTCCATTTCAATCGTTCGAGCTAAGTTACTACGATCTACAACTGGATCAACTTTTTGTTGTGCGCGAGCGATTTTAGCATTAAGTTCAGGATCTACTTCAGTAGTTGCAGCACCTGCTACTAGATTGTTTGCATTTTCAAGTTTACTTGCTGCAATTTGCGAATCTGTAGCTAAAGTAGACTTACGACCTACTAAAGATGAATCTGTAGTTACTCCAGAGACTAAAGTACTTGAATCAGGTAAGGCAATGTATTTTGGTTCTGGAGTAGTATCGTTTTCTACTACTTCAGGACTACGAATACCAAACAATGCCCCAACATCTTTATTAATTAACTCATCAGAAGCTGCTAATTCTGCATTAACTACCGGTGGTGTTACTACCTTATTAGTGTCATAAGCAGAATTACTTAAGTTCATTAATGGACGTGAGATTTCTCCTTTGTCACCACCAAACAGAATAGCTTCTAAAGCTTCTAATTCTTGCGGATTAGTAAAGTCTTTAACTGCTTCTTTTTGTGGTTTAAGAGAAATAGTACCATCGGCTTGAGTTTGCATACTTACGCCAATGATTTCTTCAGATCCTTTAGTAGTTGAAGCTTTTGTTGCGTCTTTGTTGGTAGAACCTTTTGCTGTACTTTGCTCGTTTGCACCTTTAGCTTCTTGGCTTTGCGCTAGATCTGCTGCTTTATTGGCAACTTGGGCAATTGCATGATCAGTGGCACTTGCTTGGGCACTATTAGGCTCTTCAACCTTAGCACTAACACTATTACGTACAACTTTAGCTAATTGTGATAAGAGCCCTTTACTGTTGGTTGTGGTAATAGGTTCGATGATTTGTTCTTTATCATCTTTTTCCGCATGTGGTACTAATTGCGCTAAGGTGTTATAACCATAGGTTGAATTAATTACCGAGCCACCTTGACTAGCAATATATTTACGATATTCAGCTTCGTCGTCGATTTCTTCTTCACTTACTTGTGCTTGCACTGCTTTAGCATTATCTAGTTCACTTTCAGTAAGAATCGGTTTTTTCTCGCTCGTGGTAATAACTACTGTACCTTGACTTTCACCTTTATCTCCAGCTTGGTTTTCTTGCTGTTGCATAATTTCTTGTACATCAGCTTCACTTACTGGAGTAACGTGCATGCCTACATAACCCACCGAGTTATATCTTTGCACACTATCAAGGTTGGCATTGCGGTTAATAGTTGCAGCTTCAATACTGTCCGAGCTATTGATTTTTTCACACTTAGCAATTGCAGAAGCATCAAAATCCGCATGCGTATATTCTTTACCGTCAATGGTGACCGTCGGCGCAGCTTCTTTTTCGCGTTGGGCTTTAATTTCGTTAATGATGTCTTGGGTACTTAAAGCCTTATCTGTAATTGCATCTGGTGTTGGAATAATATTAACACCGCTATTATCTTTATACTTCTGATCAACTAGATTAGCTACTTGACGAATAATATTACGATACGAACTACGTTCGAGTTGTCCTTTACTTGAAGTTAAACTAATTTCCGGTACTAAGTTCGAGTCAATCGACAGACTTGGCGTTGAAATATTTAACTCGTTTAATTTAATCGGACTTGCACCTGGACGTCCTAAAATTGGACGTTGAGTATGTAGACGATCTGAGCGCGTAAAACTGAAAGTTGAAGTAGCTAATAATGGGTTCACAGCTTGACTACGATTAGCTAAATCCGCATGTTTAAGAATACGTTGTTCAGTTTCTGGTAATGGTAATTCCCATGGAATTTGCGTTTGTGCTGCTAATTCTTTTTGTTTTTGTACTTTATCCCAAGCTTGCATAAAGCTTTGTGAAGTACTTGCTTGTAATGGGAAAGCATCTGCAACCAGTTGCTCCATATACTGTGCTTTTGAATCAGCAACTTCAGCTGAAGACATTAAGTTCGGAGTATTTTTACGCTTGAACGCACGATATAAACGGCGTTGGGCGTAATTTAAACGATAGTCGTAGTCCGGACGTGTATCAAAGTTATCAAGAACTTTTTGCGCAATGTTAATAAAGAACTCCGAACTAAACTTATCCATAGTTAAGTTTTGTAGTTCAGTAAATTCAGTTAATACTAAGTCTTGACATACAACTTTAGCAAAGCTATAAGTTAAACGTTTTAGCTCGACTAGCATTTGCGGTTGCGCATTTAAAGCAGCGACTGAATCTTTACTTAAAAGAACGGTTGTTAAGTTGGCCGTAATACGCGTTTGTAAGTAAGATAACGACTCTTTATAGTTCTCAAAGAGTTCAGCAAAGGTTTGTGTAATGTAGTTATCCGTTACACTTAAAGCTAATAAGTGAGAAATATAACTAAAGTCATCGATTAAGTTATCTCTATCTCCTAAAACTTCGACTAAGAAGAACTCTAAAGCCCCTGGAGTTACTACATTCCAGCTCATTAAATCATCGGCCAGATACTTAAAGGTTTCTGGGCTGCGTTGCGCAACTAAGTGACGTAATGAGTAGTGATACACTAGATCTAGCATTTGCCCATATTCAACGGCATTAAGTTTTTGCGTGAGTAGTAACTGAGTTAAGTAGAGTAAGTAATCATCGAAAGCCGCTAAATTAAGCTTTTTAAAGCGTTCGATTTTACTAGTGATCTCAGGATAAGTTTGATAGAACTGGGTATTAAGAGTTTTGTGACGATGCACAAACTTAATTAGGTTGTACGCGCGCGCAAATGGGATTACCATTTGCCAAATTAAATACATTTCTGCTTCTAAATTTAGCGGTGCTAAAGTACGACCATCACCAGTAATTTCAGCTTGTAATAGAGGTTTAAATAATTCCGGATCAAGCGGAATTGATTTAATATCTAAATTACGGAAGTGCGCTTTAATAGAACCTTGACGGACATATTCAGTGTAGCTTTCGTCACCCTCGACCAAATCAAGAGATTGAATAATCGGCTGATACAGAGCAATTTCTTCTGAAGTAATTGGAGAAATAATACTTGCATCTACTTGTACATCAAGATCGTATTTCTTGATAAAGTAATCGAGATTTTTCTGGATTTCCATGCGCGTTAATTGCAGAATTACTTTTACACGGTCATTAAAACTTAAGTAACCTAATTCAGCATATACACCATGCGCTTTGAAAAGAATAGTAATTACTTGATCTAAGAAGTAACCTGCTTCTTCATCAACTGAATTTGGATTTTTGGCACGGCGATCAATATCACCGCCCGAAATTAACTCTTCAACACGGTATACGTCTTCGATAATCGCTTTTAAGCAATTGTCACTTACACTGTTTAAAGCTTGAAACGTAAATAACTCAAAGACTGACATTTTATTATTTTTACTATTAATGTCTGCAATAAAGTTATAGTTACGATTAGTGTGTAAAATGGTCGTATTTACTAAACAGTATTGTAATGCTTGGAAGTAAAAGAGATAGATTTTAATACGTGCAAACTGACAACGACGATAAATCTCATCTTGATCTACTTCTCCTTGATCTGCTAAACGAGTTGCCGTATGCGCAGCTGCATGGTCTGCATATTTAGCAAAATATGCTTGGGTCTGAAGATAAGCTGCCACCATATCATTACGTTCGAAAAAGTCACGATCTTCTTCAGCTAGATCTCCTAAGTTATCACATAGGGTTTCTAAGTGATAGAACACTTCTTCTTGATCGGCATTTGAAAAGCGTACGCGACTAGCAATGTGTGGCACGAGCATATTTAATTGCTCGAGGTTACGTAAATCTGCAGCTTTAGACAGACCTAATTTAGCTGGAGAGATATATTTCAGACGACTCGTATCTGTAGTTAAATCGTCTTTATAAAGCTCTTGCGCAATTACTAAAATTTTGTGATAGAGCACACGTCCTACAATGGCCGCGGTTAAGATACGTTGTTGCCCTTTAATCACTTGATACTCTTGTCCATCATTATCCGGACGTGCAGCAACAAGCGCACTACCCATATAGTGTGCACTAAAGTTATTCGCAATTACCGAAGATAAGTCATTTAAAAAAGCTTGAACTAACGGTGTTGACCAACGGTAGTTTCTGCTTACTCGCATATATTCGAAGTCGCTCGAGTAGCGATTCAAATTTAAAATATCGAGAACGGAATATCCTTCAAAATAGATATTTGACGTATTTGGCATAAGTAAGTTACTCTTGCAATACAATGCTTACTTACAAGGTAAGTAAGGGGTGGAGTTCTCTCCACCTAATATACATAAAGGGATAATTTTTAAGCTGTGGACAGACGAGAGGCTTCTCGCCTCTCCGCAGCTTAAGATTTACACCCTGCCCCACTATATTGTATGCTAAAAGACATGACATTACTAGCACAGAGGCGTAAAAAGAAACAGATTTTGGCGCTAAAATGCACTTAGTTCATCATTTAAAGTATAGGAGTCGACTTTTTCCTACCAAATTAATAGCTGCCTTAAAGAGAGATACCTAAATATAATCATCTAAGATTAAGCTCTCTTATTTTATCTAAGGCAAAGATCACTAATACGTAAAATCCTACTCTTAAAGAGAGAGCTTAAATCTGATCCTTAAGCGTAAAATATCTTAGATTTTACGCATAAATCTCGCTATAATCTATCTCTAATCGTTATAATAGAGAAAGGACTAAATTAGTTCTTAATTTATCGGCTTTTCTTCCAGAATTTTTTCAGCTACCTTGATGCATGATTTGAGTATAGGGCTTAAACCTAACTCTTGAGCAGCAATCGGTAGTATCTATGCATAGAAATAGTAATTAAACAGTATCCTTAGCTAAGCTAGGCTAACTGTTTAACTATCACTAGCTTTTCTCTTTGCAATTCCTAGATCCTATGACCAAATTCAAACCGCAAATACTGCTTAGCAGCGACGAAAGTTTTATTCATCGGTTACCTAGTTTTATTAAAAACTTAATGGCGTTTAATCGTGAACATTTAGATATTTATATTCTGACGAATTTTGCAATTGAACAATCTCCAACGCAAGCTTTATTTGCAGAATTTGTCGATCATCCGCAAGTAAAAGTACATTTTCACTATGTAACTCCAGAGCGTCGTTTAGCTTGTGAAAATGTTGACTATAGTAATGATAGTCGTTCTAATGCTATGAGCTTACGCCTCTATGCAACAGATCTTAATTTAAGTGGACGCGTTTTATACTTAGATGCGGATATTTTAGTAACAGCTCCGTTCGATGAATTATTTGATGATGAGCAAGTAGATCTGCAAGGTAAAACTCTTGGTGTAGTAGCAGACTATTACATTATGAATAAAAACCTTGTCTCGGCTGGTAATGCCGTAAAACAAAAGCTATCAAATAAAGCGCGTGATCTAACTTACGATCAAAATAATCCATACTTTAACTCTGGCTTCTTACTTATTGATATGGATAAGCTACGTGCTAGTGATCTCTGGTTAAAACACGTAGCCGAGTTACAAAACTATAAAGCTTTCCCAGATCAAGATTTACTAAATGTAATTCACTATGGTGATATAGTACGTTTAAACAGTAAATATAACTATCTTGCTTATCACTTAATTAACACTCGCTATTACTACTATCATGATCATTGGGATCAAGTATTAGCAACTAAAGTGCAAGCTGGACAAGCTAATCCTGATACCTATGCCAAAGTAATCCCAACTTTCTTACACTTTGCTGGTCGCCAAAAACAATGGAACTCGAGCGCACAAGAATTTGTAGATGCTTACCAAATGTTCAACCAACCTTTAACGCAAGTATTAGGTAAAAGTGTAGGAGCTTATGAA
Source organism: Psittacicella hinzii (assembly GCF_003585935.1). Classification (GTDB taxonomy): domain Bacteria; phylum Pseudomonadota; class Gammaproteobacteria; order Enterobacterales; family Psittacicellaceae; genus Psittacicella; species Psittacicella hinzii. Next base: position 2,384 of record NZ_NRJG01000047.1, on the reverse strand, counting down.
CAATACTTTGCAGCATTGTTTAAGGCTTATGGTTATTATCCAGTATTAAATGACTACACTCCTTTAATTACGGATTATTACGAGCCAAGCAGACAAGTTATTCACCGTTTACGTCAACAACGTAAACAAAAATGGGGCTACAATCCTCTATATTTAAATACAAAAATGTTTGCTACCGGAGGGGTTAGAGTACTCTTACGTAATGCTCTTACCACTTCAGGTCGAGAGAAGTTCAATCAAAAAATCTACCCTGTAGCAAGCAAACAATTCCAACAGTTCTTACGCCAAGAACAAACAGCTAACTAGAACTAAGTATTGTTTGGGTTTAAGGGTATTGTTTGGACTTTAAGATAATTATTTGGGTCTTTAGAGAATTGTCTGAACTTTAAAGAAATTCTCTGGACTTTAAGTAAATTGTTAAAGCTTTAAGAACATTCTCTGAACCTTAAGCAAATTCTCTAAATTTTATCCATTTTTAAAGACGACAAAGACCTCGCTTACGCGAGGTCATTGTCGTCTTTATGCATTGCTCTTGGTAATTAGCAAGAGTAATATAATTCAAATTCCATTGGATGTGGACGCATTCTGATTTTTTGTACTTCATCAGCTTTTAAGCCAATGTAAGTATCAATAAATTCTTGTGAGAATACACCACCTTCTAATAAGAATGCGTGATCAGCTTGTAAAGCTTCAAGTGCTTGTTCTAATGAGTAACAAACTTGTGGGATATATGCCACTTCTTCAGCTGAAGCTTCATATAAGTTAGTATCAGCAGCTGCACCTGGATGAATTTTATTTTTCACCCCATCTAGACCTGCCATTAATAAAGCAGTAAATGCTAGGTATGGGTTAGCCGTACCATCTGGGAAACGTACTTCAATACGTTTAGCTTTTGGTGTAGAAACTGCAGGAATACGAATTGCTGCTGAACGGTTAGATGCCGAGTAAGCTAACATTACAGGAGCTTCGAAACCTGGCACTAAACGTTTATATGAGTTCGTAGATGGATTAGTAAAGGCATTTAACGCTTTAGCGTGTTTTAATACCCCACCAATAAAGTGAAGAGCTGTCTCTGAAAGACCTGCATACTCATCACCTACAAAAAGATTTTTCCCATCTTTACTAAATGAGAAGTGTACGTGCATGCCCGAACCATTATCACCAAATAAAGGTTTTGGCATAAAGGTTACGGTTTTTTGATTTTGTTTTGCAACGTTTTGTACTACGTATTTGTACACTTGCACTTCGTCAGCTTTAGCCACTAAAGTATTGAAACGTGTAGCGATTTCGTTTTGTGCCATTGCCACTTCATGGTGGTGAGCTTCAACTTCTAAGCCCATTGCCATTAAGCCTTCACACATTTGTGAACGAATTGCTTGGCTACGATCCATAGGTGCTACTGGGAAGTAACCTCCTTTAACATTCGGACGGTGACCTAAGTTGCCACTAAATTCATCGCCTTTTTTATCCGAGTTCCAAATCATATCGTCATCATCGATTTCGAAGAATGCACGACCCATATCGTTTTTAAAACGTACAGAATCGAACATAAAGAACTCTAATTCTGGACCAACGAATACGTCATCAGCTAAACCTAGCTCACGCATGTATTTCTCTGCACGTGCAGCAATAGTACGTGGACAACGATCATAACCTTCACCAGTTGGCTCATATACTTGCGTACGGATAATTAACGTTGGTGAAAAGTTATCACCTACTACGTCTAATAGAGGTTCTTGTTCAACTGGTTTTAATACCATGTCTGATTTGCTAATTGATTTCCAACCAGCAATTGATGAACCATCAATTACTTTACCGTGCGCAAAGAAGTCTTCATCGATTAAATGTGCTGGAATAGATACATGTTGTTCTTTACCTAAAATATCAGTAAAACGTAAATCTGCCCAAACTACACCATGTTCTTCGATAAAGTCTGCAAACTTGGCAGCCACTGCTTTAGTGTTAAATGACATAAATTGTAACCTTAATATATAAATGTTGTATGTAATGTATGTATTAGGTTCTCAAAGAACTAATTTAAAAAGCATTCTTGAGCTTTTAAAAAAGTTAAAAGCACGCTGGTGAGGCCTGCTTATGAAGAATACTTTCGGTTAAATTGTTCTAAGTGAGAGAAAGTGAAAATATTAATTAAATAATATTAAAAAACTATTACTAATCATAATAACGTATAAATTAGCTTTTGTCACTGTTTGTTATCACTTTTTTCTGAACATAGAGAAAAATTAACTTTAACCAGTTGATTAATCGATTAACTTTTTTCATAAATCAGCCTAAAAGAAAATGATCAACTAGATCAAAATGATCATTTTTAGCCAGAGTATAAATTTGTGATTACGCAATATGATTACAAAATACTATTACAA
>NZ_NRJG01000046.1 GCF_003585935.1 Psittacicella hinzii | reverse complement strand
AAGACCTAAAGCAAGGGCAAAATCAAAAGCCAAATCAATTACAAAATCAATTACAAAATCAATTACAAAATCAAGAACAAAATCAGTTAGATCAAGAATTAGATTTAAGTAATGAGCAAGCAATATCTCATGTTAGACAATACTATCTAACTCCTATCTTTACTGTAATTGCGCAAAAGAGTGAAGCTAATACTTTAGAGCAAATAAGCGCTAAATTAAAAGCTCTTCGTGACCACTTTTTTAACAAAGATCTCTTATCAACAACTGCCCAACAATTGTTAGAGGGTTTTGTCTCTACAAGATTGTTTAATCATGTTTTACGAGACTTAGTAAGAGAAAGTAATACCTATCTCGAAAACTTAATTCTTAGCATTGCTCAAGATCGTAATAGTTACAATAACCTAGAAAATTGTATCGGTGCACAATTGAAGTATTTCTCTTTAACTCTACCATGGGTTATTACGGTAGGTGGTACTAATGGTAAAGGCTCAACCGTACAACTTATACGTGAAATTCTACATGCCAATAATATTAGAGCTACCTTAAGTTTAACTAGTCCGCATTTTCTTACATATAATGAACGCATTTTACTTGGTGAGGAAAAAGTAAGCGATAACGATTTAGCTTTTGTTTTATTACTAGTAGATCTTGCTATTTCCTTATTTACTAAGTTTAAAGCAACTAAAGATCAATCTCTAAATCGAGCTAGAGAAGAGGCAAAAGTAACTGCATTAGTTAGTGAAGTTAAAAATAACAAAACTCAAACCTATGCTAATTTTGCCCAACAAAATACCTTTGCGGCAATGTTTTTAGCTTATTTAAAACCGATTAGTGTTTATATCCAAGAAGTAGGTATTGGTGGGGGTTATGATGCTGCTAATGCTATAGATGCTCACACGGCGATTGTAACGAGTGTTGGTTTTGATCATACAGCGATGTTAGGAGATACTTTAGAAGAAATTGCTCAGAATAAAATTGCTACAGCAAGAGTTAATAATACGACCATCTTTTGTGAAGATAAAAGTTTAGTTGCTGAGGCTGTTAAGTATCCAGAGCAATTTATTTCACTTAGAGAAAGATCTACTGATGATCTTCTGCAGGTATTTATAGATAAAAACGGTTGTAGGGAAGAACATAAATGGCGTGATTACCTATTAACTCTTCAAGAACAAATTTCTCCTTTACCAACGAATGTCAAAAATATCTACGCTAGTCTTTATGCTGTAGATTCTCTCTTTGCTACTTTTGTGCAGATGCAAAAGCTTTATTCAAATATGAATAAAGAAAATAATATTAATGATAAAGACTGCAATACTACTAATAAAGAAATTCAATCTATCAACAAAGAGGCACAAGCTACCAGCAGAGAAAGTAATACGACAGTTTCTCTTAATCATAATCAGATCCTATTAGAGCATTGTAGCAAGTTAGAGAAACTTAAGAATCTGTATGAGTTAGAAGAAACTAATGAACATGATCTATTTGGTAATGAAACACGCTATGCATTACGTAATGCGAGTAACTTTTGCTTAGGTAAATTACAATTACCGAGACAGTTAACTCTGTTAAATACGCTAGGCAATGTAAATGTCTCATCTTACGAGTTAAAGAATATAACAAAAGATCAGTTTGGCATTAAAGAGGTTCTTAAGAGTTTTCAAGTAAAAGGCAGAATTGAGCCTCTAGATCATTTAAGTTTTAGTAAACTTTATAAGCATTTAGCAGCGAAATTTTTAGCTGATGGTCAAGGCGAAAATCATAATGTAGATTATGATAATAGTCTAGATAGAGACAGTAAGCAAGAGGCTGAGAGTAAGAAAGATACAGAGTGCAAGCAAGATATAACTGATTTACAACTGCTAAAATCTCAGGCTAAAGATTTAACATTTTTAACTCCTATTTTGCTAGATGTAGGACATAATCCAGCAGCTCTTGAACATACTTTAAAAGCTGTTATTGAAAAATATCAGGCAACTGATGTAGTGTATGTTTTTGGTTTAGGTAAAGAGAAAGACTTACTAGGTTGTTTAGAAGTTTTAAACAATAAATATCCAGAAGTAAAAGAAATAGTTTTAACCGGTTTTGAGCATCCCAGTAGAGGTGTATCTTTAGCTGATTATTATCAAAAACTTGACTCAATGGGCAGTCAAGTTACAAATGAACAGTTATCAAGCGATCTGGTAACTGAATTCTTAACTAAAAAATTGCATTCTTATTTTAAAAAGGTTAAAGTTAAAGCGACTTTAGAAAGTGCTGTAACCTCTGGTATTGCTTCGGCTATTAACTTGACTCAAGTTACAAGTAACATAACAACAAACCTAAAAGTACCAGATAAAGAAAACCAGCAAGGAAAAAGTGTAAGTAGCAAAGAAGAAAAAGCCAATAAGCAAGTTGTAGTGATCATTGGTGGAAGCTTCTATTTACTCGCAAATATCTATGCTTGGTTGCAATAGTTGCTTAACTTACGTTTTGCTAAATTTTGATAGTTAAGATAGCAAATGGTAAATTTTGTTAGTTTTTTTATCATTATTTAGAGTTTCTTGCTATAATAAGAACGTAGGCTATGGCGCTTTGATCTGATTTAAGCGTTAAACTCTACACAAGTTTTATCTTTTTGCGTATAAGTGGATAGCGTAGTTGCTATGCACTGGGAGATCTGTTTGGCTCTAGTTCTTACGTGGAGCTGGCTTGAAACAGATTCAAATATCAATTACTTTTTTGCACCTCAAATGCCAATGGCATTTATGCAAAACCGATTTGCATATAGTTTACCCATGACCACTTTGGATTCAAAAGAAACCGAATTAGAATTAGAAAATCCGACCAAATTCCTAACAGAAGATGATCTGACTCCAGAGAACTTTGGTAGCTATTTAAAACAAAAGCGTAACGAGCTAGGTCAATCGCTTGAAGAAGTTCATAAAGTAATTCACGTAAATATTCGCGTGTTACGTGCTTTTGAAGCGAATCAATTTACTAATATTGAAGACTTTGAAGCTGTATATTTACGCATGTATCTCAAAAAATATAGTCATTATTTAGGTATCCCAGATACGATTATTGATAAACGTATTTTTATAGATACTGCTAAGCAAGTAAATAAAGCTGCTAAAATAGTACCAATTGATGACCAAGTAACAACTACTAAGCCGCGTAAATCTTCAAGTTACGCCTCGGACAGTTACTTAGCTACTAATCGTCGTCAACCATCGAAGTTACGTGTTCTTGTTTTCTCCTTAATCACCTTAGTTATTGTGGCATGTATTTGTGTCGTTGTATACCAATCTTCGTCATTTAACAATCCACAAGCAACAGTAAGTGAACAAACAACTGTTCAAACAGAAACAAGAGCTCAAACAAGTAACGCTCCAACTACAGTAAATAACACTGAAGTAAACTTACCTTTACAACCAGGTCCAGCAATTGTGCCTAATAATGCAGAAACTGCTACACAAGAACAAGCCCAAGAGCAAGAACAAGCACAGACTCAACAAATTCTTGCCGAAGATGGTACTGTTATTCCAGAAAGCGGTTTATTTGTTAAGTTTAAAGGTGATGTTTGGACGCAAGTAACGCAAGGTAAGGCTGGACAACCAAAAGTTTATAAAGACGGTCAAACCCTAACACAACCTGCAGGTGATTTCTCTGTAGTATTTGGTAATCTAACTAATATTGCTTACATTTATTACAATGGGCAAAAAATTGACATTACTGATGCTACTCCTAAACGTATGAAGTTCTCTGCTCAAGGTTTAGTGCAATAAATTATTTAGAAACGAACTCCATGGCTTTCATGGGGTTCTTTCTGTGTCTAAGAATAAGAATAATTAACGATAGCTTAGCTTAAAATCAGCTTTAAATATGATGATTGTGTGGAGTTTAGAACCTTAAAGTGAAAATCGCGTATAATAAGCACATACAGAATTTTAAGCATATTGAGATAAAAATCAGCCTGAATTGGCATATATTTTTATGAGCAGTGAATTTAAAGTAATCGGCAATCGCCGTCCAACCCGTAAAATTTGGGTTGGTAAAGTACCAGTAGGTGGAGATGCTCCTATTTCGGTACAATCAATGACAAATACTCGTACTACTGATGTACAAGCTACAGTAGAACAAATTAAGCGTTTAGAACGTGCTGGGGTGGACATTGTCCGCGTTTCAGTGCCAACTATGGACGCAGCTCATGCTTTTGCAGAAATTAAAAAGCAAGTAGAAGTTCCTTTAATTGCAGATATTCATTTTGACTATCGTATTGCGCTGCAAGTAGCAGAATACGGTGTTGACTGTTTACGTATTAATCCAGGTAATATTGGTAATGAAGAGCGTATTCGTCGAGTAGTGGAAACAGCTCGTGATAAGAATATTCCTATTCGTATTGGAATTAATGCCGGTTCACTAGAAAGAGATATTCAAGAAAAATATGGAGAACCTACTCCAGAAGCTCTAGTTGAATCTGCTTTACGTCACGTTGATTATTTAGATAAATTAAATTTTGATAATTTTAAAGTTTCAGTTAAGGCATCTAACGTTGATTTAGCAGTAGCTTCATATCGTAAATTAGCTCAAGCTCTACCAGAAGTACCTTTACATCTAGGGATTACCGAATCTGGTGGCTTTAGATCTGGTACAGTTAAATCTTCGATTGGTCTAGGAATGCTATTAGCGGAAGGGATTGGTGATACTTTACGTATTTCTTTAGCCGCTGATCCAGTTGAAGAGGTGAAAGTAGGTTTTGATATTCTAAAATCTTTAGGCTTACGTAAACGTGGTATTAACTTTATCGCCTGCCCAACTTGTTCACGCCAAGAGTTCGATGTTATTGCAACCGTTAACGAGCTTGAACAGCGTTTAGAAGATGTAATTACTCCTTTAGACGTATCTGTAATCGGTTGTGTAGTAAACGGTCCTGGTGAAGCTCTAGTTGCCGATATGGGGGTAGCTGGAGGTATGCATAAATCTGGCTTCTACGAAGATGGAGTGCGTGTAGGTCGTTTAGATAACGCTAATATGATCGACGAATTAGAAGAGAAAATCCGTGCACGTATCATTCTTGAACAAAATCGTATTGCAGTTAAAGAAACTGAATAAAACATAGTTAAGCAAACTAAAAATATACTATAGTTATTTATTACTCATTAGATATAGCTAATGAGTAATTTTAGAGGTTTTATGAGTAAGACGTTAAAAAGTCTACGTGGTTTTAACGATGTATTACCACAAGATACTTATTTCTGGAATCAAACTTTAAAAACATTAGAGCAAGTTTTAGATCAATACTGCTTTAATGAAATTAAAGTTCCTTATTTAGAGTCAACAAGTCTGTTTGCTCGAGGAGTGGGGGAAGCAACCGATATCGTAGAAAAAGAAATGTTTTCTTTTACTACTAACGATGGAGAAAGTGTAAGTCTACGTCCCGAAGGTACAGCAGGTACTATGCGTGCATGTATCGAACATGGCTTATCTTATAACCAAGAACAAAGACTATATTATTTTGGTCCAATGTTCCGTTATGAGCGTCCGCAAAAAGGTCGTTACCGTCAGTTCCACCAATTAGGAGTTGAGGTTCTTGGGATTCGTAGTGCGGCTCTAGATGCTGAAGTTTTAATTATGTTACAGCAAATGTGGCAAGCTTTAGGCATTGACGAATATGTAACTTTAGAATTAAATACTATTGGTTCGGCAGAAAATCGTGCAGATTTTGGTAAAGCCTTAGTAGCTTATTTAGAAAGCTATAAAGATCAATTAGATGCTGATTCACAAAGACGTTTAGGATCAAATCCTCTACGTATTCTTGATTCTAAAGATGAGCGCACACAAAAAGTACTTGAAAATGCACCTACTTTAGAAGATTTTATTAGTGAAGAATCTAAAGCTTACTTTGCCGAGTTGCAACAAATCTTAACCGCAAATGGCATTAAATTTGTAGTTAATCCAAAATTAGTGCGTGGCTTAGATTACTATAATGATACAGTTTTTGAGTGGACAACTACTCGTCTTGGTGCGCAAGCAACTGTATGTGGTGGTGGACGTTACGACCGTTTAGTTGAAATCTTAGGTGGACATAGTACCCCAGGCTTTGGTTTCGGTCTAGGTTATGAGCGCCTATTACTATTAATCGAAGAAGTTAAAGGTCGTTTAACAACTCCAAACGCTGATATTTTTATTATTAATGACGGAGACGTAGCTGCTAAAGGCTTACAAGTTGCAAGCGCTTTACGTGCTGCTGGTCTACGCGTACTTAATAATACTGCTGGCGGAAAACTGAAAAAACAATTCACTAAAGCAGATAAATCAGGTGCTCGTTGTGTAGTTATTGTTAATGAAGATACTTTAGCTAACGACATTATTGTTTTCAAAGATTTAGCTACCGGTCACCAAGAAGTTGTTGCTATAGATGACTTTGTTGCTAAATGTAAAGTTTAGAATATTGTTTTGCGCTAATTTGGATTTTAGTGTATACTTAAGAACTATATATAGCTAGGTTTTCTTCTCGCTGCTTATGAGAAGAAAGTGATCCAGAATTTTTTTACAAGACCAAGTTTTTGGAATAAATAACATGGCTTATACAACTGAAGAACAAGATTTTGCCTCGTTTATGTCCAAATTGCGTCAGCTATTACCTTTAATTCTGACCGCAGTTTTTCTAGGAGTGGCAACTTACTCTTTAATTAGCTGGTGGAAAAACCATGCTGAATCACAAAAAGTAGCAGAGTATCAAGAGTACAAACGTATTATGAGTATCCAAAATGATGGTACTACTAATGACGACGTACGTAGTGAAATGCTTTTAAAATATTTAAATGATCATCCGAAAAAAGCTTTAGCTGCTATTGGGGTAATTAATCAAGTTAAATACTTAAGCGAGGGTGGTAAATACGAACAAGCATTAAAACTTGTAAGTGCTATTCCAGATAATAATGAATTCTCACCTGAGTTAGTAGCAATTACTAAAGCTAAACTTTTATTACAAGTTGGTCGTGGTGAAGAAGGTATTCCTGCTTTAGATAAAGTTAAAAATGGTCCATGGTATGTAGACGCTCGCGCTTTAGCTGGTGATATTTACTTTGCTGCCTTAAAATATGATCAATCATATGCTGAATATAATAAAGCAAAATCATATTTATTAAATTTAACTAATCACGCAGACGCAAATACTAATACCGCTGGTTTACAAGAACAATTAGGTTTTATCCAAAACCGTTTAAACATTGTACAATCTGCAAGTAAAAATGGTACTTCAGAAGCTACAACTAGCGAAAGTACAACTGAACAAACAGAGCAATCGGCTCCAGCTTCAGGTAATTAATACAAAATATAAAAGCTAAGGGCTCAAGATAATATCTTGAGCCCTTAGCTTATTCTGAATTAGGAAATTTAAGAGCTTAAAGCAAGGTGCGCAATGGCTGAATTAAGCTACTTTTACTGCTGCGTCTAAAGCAACTTTCATCATATTAGTGAAAGTTAATTGACGTTCTTCAGCTGTAGTATATTCTTCACGTAGAATGTGATCTGAAATAGTTAAGATACAACCAGCTTTAGCGTTGTATAAATCTGCAATTGGGAATAATGCTGCAGATTCCATCTCAACTGCTAAGAAGTTATATTGTTTTAAAGTTTGGAAGAAACTTGCATCTGGAGAATAGAATAAATCTGCAGAGAAAGCTTTACCTACTTTAACATCTACGTTGTTTTCTTTTGCAGCTTCAACCATTGCTGCAATGTTTTCGTATGAAGCAACTGCAGAATAGTCGTGACCAGCTAAACGTTGACGGTTGATTTTAGAATCAGTTGACGCACCTGTAACGATAATTACGTCACGTACGTGTACATCATCTAATACCGCACCTGCTGAACCAACACGGATAATGTTTTTTACACCGTAGAATTTATATAATTCTTCAGCATAAATTGCAATCGAAGGCATCCCCATACCGTGACCCATAACAGATAAACGTTTACCTTTATAAGTACCAGTATAACCAAACATGTTACGTACGCTATTAAATTGCTTAACATCTTCTAAGAAAGTTTCAGCAATGTATTTAGCACGTAGTGGGTCACCTGACATTAATACTGTTTCTGCAATATCACCAAATTCAGCAGCATTGTGAGCAGTTGCCATAATAATTCCTTATAAATTAAAGATTGTAAGAAAAGACGGTTAAAAGTTAAGTTGTTTTGCTTAAAAAAGCAAGACTAGAAAATAGGTTTACCAGTTTCAAAACCAGGTAAGTCTAAATATTTAGCTACGGTTGCACCGATGTCAGCAAAAGTTTCACGTTTACCGTGGTAACCTGCAACAGCGCCCGGACCAGTAAATAATACCGGAATATGTTCACGTGTATGTTCAGTACCTGGCCATGTTGGATCATTACCGTGGTCAGCAGTGAAGATTAATAAATCACCTTCTTCTAATAAAGATAGTAATTCAGGAACACGTGAGTCGAAGTATTCTAAAGCTTCACCATAACCTTGTGCATCACGACGGTGACCAAAGTCCGAGTCAAAGTTTACAAAGTTAGTAAAAACAATAGTTTTATCAACAGCCGCTTTAATTTGCTCAATTGAACGATCAAATAGCTCTTCTAAGCCTGTTGCTTTTACTTTTTTACAAATGCCTTGATGGGCGTAAATGTCGGCAATTTTACCAACAGAAACTACAGTACCACCATTTACTTGGTTTTGTACTAAAACTGTGTCTGATGGAGGTAAAATTGAGTAGTCACGACGGTTACCTGTACGTTGGAAGCTACCTGCTTTATCACCAACGAACGGACGAGCAATTACACGACCAACAGCTTCAAAGTCTTTATTTAACTCTTCACGTACTAATTCACATAATTGCAGTAATTTTTCTACGCCAAAAGTTTCTTCGTGCGCAGCAATTTGGAAAACTGAGTCGGCCGAAGTATAGAAAATAGGCTTGCCGGTTTTCATGTGTTCTTCACCTAATTGATCAAGAATCACTGTACCTGAAGCATGGCAGTTACCTAAGTAACCAGGAAGACCTGCTTTTTCTACAATGCGATCTAAGAATTCTGTTGGGAATGAATTTTCGTGCTCTGGGAAATAAGTCCAGTCAAATTTTACTGGGCAACCTGCAATTTCCCAGTGACCTGATGGAGTATCTTTACCATTCGAAACTTCTTGCGCATAGCAATAAGAAGCTTTAGGGTCTAGTAAAGATGGATCCATATTTGCTGGGTATGCACCAGTTGAGTGTTTGTAAGCTTCTAATAAACCTAATTTTGTTAGGTTAGGAAGTTTTAAGCTGGTTTGACCATTGGTTGTTTTGCCATCAGCAAAAAATTGGGCAATATGACCTAAAGTATCAGAACCTTTATCACCGTATTTGTCAGCGTCATGCGCATGACCAATACCAAATGAATCAAGGAGCATGATAAAAACACGTTTTTTCATAAAAATGCCTTGGACTTAAAAAATTTATAAGAATTATCATTTATAGCGAGAAATCGGTAAAGATAAGGTTAAATTTATAAAAAATTAAAGCATTTAACCTTTCTTAGATTTTGCTCTTCTTACTGCACAATTATAGCCGATTTAAGGCTAATTCTGGGAACTTTTTATAGTATTAGTAACCAGTGCTAACTTGAGTCGTACTTTTACCTGTATCAATTAAGGCTTTAATATCATTAAAGATCCCTGAAGCCCCAAAACGGAAAGTTTCAGGTTTAATAAATTGTTCACCTAAGATACTTGCAGCAAGATTAATGTACTCCATTGCTTGAGCAACTGTACTTACCCCACCTGAAGCTTTAAAACCTGTAGGAGCATTATTAGCTTTAATTACGTTAAAAATAACTTTAGCCGCTTCTAAAGTAGCCCCTTGTCCGTGTTTACCCGTAGAAGTTTTAATGAAATCTACTTGGTAATCGATACAAATTTGTGAAGCTAAAGCAATTTGGAATGGAGTTAATGAACCAGATTCTAAAATTACTTTAATACGTGGTAAACGTTTAGCTTTAGTTGCTGCAGTTAAGGGGTCTAAGTATGGTTTTAACAGAGTTGATAACTCTTGATAAGCAGGGCAAGCTTTTACTGTTTGAATGTCGGTAAATTCAGGAGCTTGTTGCGCCGTTAGCTCTTGTAGTTTACGCCATGGGAATACATAGTCGATTTCATCAACTTGTTGTTCTAAAGCGTAAGCTAATTCATAGTTAAAACGTGCTTGATCTAAAGCTCCGTCTGGGAAGTTAATAACGGTTGCTACAGGAATACTATCTTGAAGGATTTCTTTAGCATAGCCTGCAAATTGTTTGTAAACACAAACGGCAGCAGTTTGTCCGTAAGTAGAATTAGCTTTTTCGCATAAAGCAGCTGTTGATTGATAAGTATCAGAATCGTTTAAAGAAGTTAAATCAGTTAGACTTAGTACTAATTTAGCTTGTTCACTTGGAGTTAAATTTTGAAACATAAGCTTGTCTCTAAAGCAATTATCTAAAGCAAAAAGAAAACGTAATAAACGTGGATTGTAAAAATTGTTTTTCGTGTATATTTTACTCTGCTTTTAGCACAAAGAAAAAGAAAAGTTACGGATTTGCCACATGAGTCACAAAAAAAAGACAGCTTTGATTATCAGCTGTCTTTTTTTGTTTATGACCAAGCGTAAATTGCGCCAATAGTTGACATAATAAACGTACCGGTCATAAGAATATTAATAATATTGGTAATATATTTTTGGTTATTTAAGACTTTAGTACTTACGTCTTTATGGATTACATATAAG
>NZ_NRJG01000045.1 GCF_003585935.1 Psittacicella hinzii | reverse complement strand
TTTTCTTATTGATTTAAATACATTTGTAAACTTCGATTTTTTTAATTTTACGTAAGCTTTTTCTAATTTTTACTTGCTTGCTCCACTTGGTCAGGCGACAAATCTTTGATATATTCTTGGATAAATTGTGGATGAGCTTGATAAATCTTACGAGCAAACTCTAGCTGTTTTTTCTCGGTAGCACAAAGTTTTCTTCTAATTTTTGTCCATAATGATTTAAAACGAATCATATTCGGATTTAATATTAGCGAAGAAGTCTTCCAAGGCTTAAGCTTACGCATTAGTTGGACTTTATCATGACCGGCATTGAGTAATTCACGATCATCAAGATCAACTAAACATGGAGTGTAATTATAAACTTGGTAGAACTCGTGCATCATTTGCACATAAAACTCTACAGGCTTACTTATCAGCGTTTCTACACTGTGCTCTTGATAGAAGTTGTATAAATCTAGCCATTCTTGCATTGGATGGCACCATTGTTTACGTTCTTCTACAAAGTGCAGAATAATTGGATATAAAGTTGCCGGAGCATAATTATTTTCTTTAGCTTTGGCATAAGCTTTATCCCAAGCGAAAAAGTTAAGATAAAAACGTTGCGTTGTTAAAAACTTCATACTGTAGTTGTAAGCTACTGAGATTAAGTTTTTATCTTCTTTATGTACAATATTTAAGAAGTCTTGATCTTCGTGTACCAGATTGGATGTATAGACTTGTCCAATACTAGCAGTCCAAATATCACTTTGTTCGATTAATGCACCACGAGCTCGTACACGATCTAAATCAACCAAGAACATGCCCGAATTTAAGTATTGGTTTTCATAACCAAACTTACATTCACGAACTTCTGGTACAAAGCGTTCACTGAAAAATTGGCGTTTATTGTATCTTTCTTGGAAATTACAAATATCAGCCACTGCGGCTAAAGAGGTATCTGCTAAATATTTTTCACTATTAATAAACAGATCTTCTAATGAACCTGCCACTATAACGTCAATATCCATATACAGCACTAATCCTTGATAAGGTAAAGCTGGCAGGATTATACGATAATTTTTTACACTTGCCGCACAAGTTGGATGCATGCCATATTCTGACATTAACTTTTCATCTACGTAGTGTAAATTAATTTTAATGTTTTCGTATTGACTGAACTGGCTAAGGAAAGCAACTACTTGCGGGTCGCCTAAATTCTGAATATTATGAATAATAATTACTTTTAAAGGATTACGATTAAAAGCAATTATATTTTTTAAGAGAGTAGCTAATTTAGGTAAAAAAGCTAAATTTGTTCCGAATGCTAACTGCATTGGTTCACTACTAGTACATGCTGCTACTTGAGACATGAAAAATCCTAATCCCTCATTAATAATGAGTATTCTAATCTAGAAAATGACTACTTATTTAAAAATACTTATCTTAACTAAATAGTGCGTCTATTATAGCATGAACCGCATTTTCTCTTAGACTCCTAGAGCTTAGTTAAGCGTTTGCAAAAGGGGTAAAACTCATTTTGAGCTTTACCCCTTTTCCTTAGATAATTTTTGCTAGTTTTTGCTAGTTTATTTGTTGAACTGTAGATTATGCTTGTAGATCAGCCTTTATGCTATATCACTTTTACATACCTTGTAAGCCAACAAAGAACCCCGCAATTGCTGCTGATGTTAAATTTGCTAAACTCGAAGCAATTACCGCATGCATACCAAAACGCGCTAGTTCCGCTTTACGTGATGGAGCTAGGTAGCCAATACTACCTAAGTATACGGCAATCGAACCGATATTAGCATAACCACACAGACCAAAACTCACCATTACGCCAGTTTTGTAGTCAATGTGACTAAAGCTTTCAAACGTACCGTTGGCAGTATGAATAAACTTACTGAACTCAAAGAAACCTACAAACTCATTAGTAATGGTTTTTAAGCCGATTAATTGAGCCGCAAATTCAGTATCGTGCCATGGCACACCAATTAAGAACATTAAGTATTTAAGGACTTTACTTAACATCCATTGTAAGCTTAGATTATCTAAACCAACAAAACTCCCCATCCAACCTAAAATTGCATTTAATAAGGCAATTAAAGACAGGAAAGCTAAAAGCATTGCACCGACATTTAAAGAAATAAACATCCCATCTGCCGAACCATTTGAAGCGGCTTCAAGAATATTTGATGGACGGTCGTATGCTACTTTTACTTTACCAAACTTAGCAGACTCTTCAGTTTCTGGGATGAGTAGTTTAGCGTATAAAATTGCTCCAGGTGCAGCCATACACGAAGCTGCAACGATAAATGAAGCCGGAACACCCATGCCCACATAACCAGCCACTACTTCACCAGAAATAGTCGCCATAGCAGCAGTCATTACTACAAAGAGCTCTGAGTTCGTCATCTTAAATAAATAAGGACGTACGGTTAATTCTGGATTACCGATAAAAATCGCTGAAGCTGTAGCTAAAGATTCAGTTTGCGTTGTACCAAGGATTAGACGTAAGAAGCCACCAATTCCACGAATTAGCAAGCCCATTACGCCAATGTAATAAAGTACGGCAATTAAGGCTGATAAGTAAATAATCGATGGAAATACCCCAAAGAGAAATACATAACCAAACTTCTCTTCGTTAATTAGACTACCAAAAAGAAAACTTGATCCCTCATTAACGTACGATAGCATGGTCACAAAACCCTCGGATACAGCTTCGAGGATTTTTTGTCCTAAAGGAACATATAAAACAAAGCCACCAAAAACAATTTGGATTAATAATGCTAGCAATACAGTGCGCCAGCGGATTGCTCGTCTATTTTTAGAAAGGAGAAAGCCTATACCAACGAGTACGACAATCCCCACTAAATTCATGTAGGGAAACACTCTTATATCCTTACTCTTAAACTCTTAATTTGAGAAAAATTTTTCTATCTCTTTATACTAGGTCTAACTATTATGTAATAACTAGCAAAATCTAAGTAGGTCTTAATTTTATCTTTACTTGCTTAGCTAGTTTTTTGTTTGCATTTACTATTAACTATGCGATATTTCACTAACTTTGCTTACTTATTTAATCTAGTGAACATGGGGAGTATGTAAAGTAAACATTACTTGCGTTATTTACGAGTTTTAGGCTTAATTTAACGCAAAATAATCTCTTACCATAATAGATATAATCTTTCCCTCATTATACAACTTTAAAGAAAAAAGTCAGCCTTTAGGCAAGGATTTTCGGCGTATTTGTGACATAAATCACAGTTTTTAAAAGGCATAACTCTGAACTCCTTAAATATCAAAGGATTTCATAAATCACTCGAGCACAAATCGACAAACTTCGAATAAAATCTCCAGACATAGGAAAAGACCCAAGGTTAAACCTTGAGTCTTTATAAAATTGGTATTGCTAATTAGTGGATACCACCACCTAATGCAAAGAAGAAACCAGCAATAGTTGCTGACATTAGGTTAGATAAACAACCACCGATCACTGCGTACACACCTAAACGTGCAACATCAGCACGACGACCTGGAGCCATAACACCTAGACCACCGATTAGAATCGCAATTGATGATAAGTTAGCAAATCCACATAATGCAAACGAAAGAATTGTACCTGTAATAGGTTGGATACCTTGCCAGCTAGCAAAAGTACCATCAGCATTTTTCACGATGTATTTCGCTAAGTCTAAGTAACCTACGAATTCGTTAGTTACCACTTTAATACCGATCATACCACCTGCTACAGAAGCATCTTGCCATGGTACACCGATTAAGAATGCTAAGTAACGGAATGGGATAGATAAGATCCAAGTTAAGCTTAATTGATCGAAGTTGAATAAACCACCGAACCAGCTTAAGATACCGTTAATTAAACCGATGATTGATAAGAATGCTAATAGCATTGCTGCTACGTTTAATACTAAGAACATACCATCAGAAGCACCACGTGCTGCAGCTTCTAATACGTTAGCTGGAGCGTCTTCATCAGCTTTAGCGTCTTTAGTAAAAGTAACAGATTTTGCTGTTTCAGGAATTAATAGTTTTGCGAATAATAAACCACCTGGAGCTGACATGAATGACGCTGCGATTAAGTAAGGAGCAGGAACACCCATACCAATATAACCAGCTAGAACCGAACCTGCAACAGAAGCTAAACCACCCACCATGATCGCGAATAGTTCAGATTCAGTCATTTTCGCAATGTAAGGTTTAACAGTTAATGGAGCTTCTGTTTGACCTACGAAAATGTTAGCAGCTGCTGATAATGATTCTGTTTCAGAAGTACCTAGTAAGAGGCGTAAGAAACCACCGATACCACGGATGATCCATTTCATTACACCAATGTAGTATAAAATTGAAATTAATGAAGCTAAGTAGATAATTACTGGTAGTGAAGCGAAAGCAAACACAAAGCCCATTTTTTCAGGATCAGTTAAAGTGAAACCTAAAAGGAATGTTGTACCTTCACGTACATAACCTAGTAATTTAACAAAACCTTCTGAAACCGCAAAAAGAATTTCTTGACCTACTGGTACGTATAAAACGAAACCACCAAAGAAAAATTGAATTAATAACGCTACTAGTACGGTGCGATAATTAATTTGCTTTTTGTGCTTTGAAAGTAAAAAACCAATTGCTAGTAGGACAACAATCCCTACTAAACTCATAATCAAGCTCATAATTACCCTATCTAAATAAATTACCTAAAACATAGATAGCTTGAGCTTAGGTTACAAGATAAACCTTAAACAAAAATGTTAAACACCTTTACTTAATAATTACCCCAAATATAACCTAGTAATCAAGATACCTTGCTTTAGTTAAAGCTAATTGTAGTTAGATTACAAAACTGTACCTTTTATGTTCTCTTTGTCTCAGCAGTTCAAGACTCCTAATGTAAAAAGGACAGTACATAGATCACCTAAGTAAATTTAGATTGCATAGAACCTTAGGTAAAAAGCTATCAACTCTCTAGTCTATAGATAACTCTATAAATACTAGGTCTTAGGTTTTTAACTAAAAGCTTATGCACTTACATAGTGCCACTTGGGGAAGCATAAAACTCTTTGCTGGACGCATATGGTAATCATAGATAAACTATTGCTTCAGCCAACTAATTAAATATAGTTGCCTAAAGATTAACCGTTATGGTCAATTAAAGCCGGTTTAAAATCGCTTTTAAAATTGCTTTAAATGTCTTAGTGACAAGGTCTAGTAACAGTTTAGATAGTTTACCTATAGCTAAAATATGTATAACAAAAAAGAATGCTAACTTGTGAGCTAAGTAGTAAATTTACCTATTTAATCCATGTCAGTAAGTTTTATGCTCTAAGGTTAAAAAGATTTGCCCCTATTATACAACCTAAAATTTTTTAATTGCTAAAAAAGTGAGACTTATAGCATAAATTTTCTAAGTGCGACCAGTAGACAAATGATTATTAAGAGCAAATTTTAGTTATTACTCTTAGCAGTCTTTTTAACCAATATTTAACGTAAAATTCATCACTTAATTTTATATAAGTTTAAAACCTTACGTTTAAACCCTTGAAAAAAAGATCGAATATATCTAATAGTCTAAGATTACAAATAGCGAAGAGTAACTAAGACGTTAAATTGAGACAAAGCCATCTCTTCGCTCTTTGAAGATTGTTAAATCGCTAAAACTTAGCTACTTATACTTATTTACCAGCGATTAAAGTTTTTAATGCTGCTAAAGCTACAGTAATGCCGTTATTTTCAACTTTTTTCGCCATTACTTCATCTGGGATTTCAGCTTTAGTACGATTTACAATAACTCCGGCTACCATACCCGCACGTAAACCTAAAGAAGCAGCTTGGGTAAATAGAGTAGCACCTTCCATTTCAAAGTTTAATACATGCAGTTGTTGCCAAAGTTTAATTTTACCTTGCATATGTAAAGGTACATCTTTTCTGAATGTATCGTAACGCTCTTGACCTGGATAGAAAGTATCAGATGAAGCTGATACACCTACGTGGTGAGTTAAGTTAGCTTCTTTTGCACCAGTCACTAATGCATTTAATACATCATAGCTCGCAACTGCAGGATACTCTAATGGAGCAAAGTGACGTGAAGCACCATCTAAACGCACACAACCAGTTGAAATAATTACATCACCGATTTCAATGTTTTCTTGAATTGCGCCAGTAGTACCAATACGAATAAAAGTATCAATGCCTAATTGTGCTAATTCTTCTACAGCAATAGAAGTAGATGGACCACCAATACCAGTTGAACATACAACGATCGGTGTACCCTCGATATATGCTAAATATGAAGTGTATTCACGGTTACTTGCTAGAGGTTTTGGGTTATCCATGTATGATGCGATTTTACTTACACGACCTGGATCACCAGGAATTAGAGCAATTTTTGCTCCTTCTAACACTTCTTTATTTAATCCTAAGTGGAAAACTGTAGATTCGATTTTAGACATCTTTTACCTCTATGAGAAAAGTATAAATCTGAATTTGCTTGCGTTTATTTGCAAGAGTATGCTTACGATTAAGCGATATTTAATTAGCCCTATTATAACCAAGAGAAACAAAGAAAACTTAAGGATTTTACGGTTTTGTGATCCATTACCAACATTTATTTCAAAAATCTGATCGTTTAGAACAAATTCATCTATATTTACCTATATTTCGCTTTACCTTTAGCAGCAAAACGAAAAAATCCCAAACTCTAAAGCTTGGGAATTGTTGTTAAAAATTTTAGCAGTACCTTGGATATCTTACGTATGCGTAATTACCACATGCACCCATGATAAAACAGTGATACACCAAAGTAAGAAGAGCTGGAAAACGAAAAAGAAAGTTTTACTTTTCTTTGCACGCCATAATCTCGGCAATTAATTCTTCTTTTTGCTGTTTTTCTTTAAGTTTTACAGAAGTTTTACCTTGCGCTTTTTCATAAGCAGCTATTTGCGCTTCATATTCTGCTTGCGCTTGTTCTTGCTGCTGGTGTTTAATTTGTTGAGGATGATATTGGTTATAAACCGCAATTAAATGTTTTAAATCTAAGTGTGTATAAATTTGTGTAGTAACTAAATTTTTATGTCCGAGCATTTCTTGTACTGCCCGTAAATTAGCACTGCTTTCTAAAAATTGACTGGCAAAACTATGGCGTAGTTTATGCGGAGAAAGTTTACGATTTATCCCAGCTGCTGTTACGCGTTTATCTAAACGATATTGAATAGCTCGAGCCGTAATACGTTTTAAATGCGTAGATAAAAACATGGCATGCAACGAATGAGCTTTTTGTTTAAGCTTAGCTTTTACTTGTTCAGCTAGCTGCAATTCGTATCCAGTTTGGGTAAGTAAACTTTGCCCCTGTCGCTGTAAAGAAGCTACACTAGCATCTTGTTGCTTATCTAAATCAGCCTCTAAATCATCATTATGCAGCTTATGCATAGCTTGTTCATTAGAAGAAACATTCTTACTAATTGCCGTTTTTTGTAAACTTTTTAACTGCTGAAGCGACATAATTCCGCTAGCTTGCATTAAATCATCTAGCTCTGTCGTTTCTGTTTTATTAACCTCTGAAAGCAAATCTTCCGAACTGTGTTCTTCTTGAGCTATGGCTTGTCGTAACAAAGCACTGGCTGATACTGTTGCCTTAGCTTTACTTTTTACACTAGATGAGGCTTTACTATTTATATAAGCATTAGCTTGCGCTAGAATTTGCTTTGCATATTGATAAACTTGCCCTACATTATTAATATCCACTTGCGCATTTAATTCAGAAACTATACCAATTTCTGCTAATTCAACTTCATTGGCTTTAGCAATAATCTCTCGTTCACGTAAGATTAGATACAAAGCGATTAATTGCTTTAATCCTACTGATAAAGGTAAAGTACGATATACATTACCCTTACCTAAAATAGTAATCTCATCTTTAACAAAATCTAAATCTTGTAAATTAAGATTACATACTTCAGATAAACGTACTCCGGTATTAAACATCATTTCAAACACTACTTGATCTCGTAGCTCTAAGAAATTGTTAATTGCTACTTTATCAAGGATTTGCTGCATTTCGCGCTTATCGATAACCGTTGGCAAGTCTTTAACAGTTTTAAGGTTTTTTACTAATTTAGGATAGTTATAACTTACCTTATCCTCTTGTAATAACCACTGAAAAAAACTACGTAAACTTGAAAGTAACTGATTACGCGAACTCGCACTTTTACCAGGATGATACTCAGCTGAAATTGCTTGTTGAATAATCTTACTCTGACAATCTTCCCAACTAAAAGTTGAGAGCTTGTGCCACGGCACTGCATAACTTACTTCAAAGTTCTCTATACTTGAATTCAAATCACTCGTCATAAGGGTAGCTTTAGCCTGTGTACTAGAGCTTGTTATTTTAGCCTTACCTTTACTTAAAGTGCTTTTACGCTTACCAAGAATATCAGATAGATCTAATAAGCCTGTGGTTTCTTGCGGTTTTTGTTGTCCAGCAAGTACTTGATTTATAGCACCTAAAGCTTGGTATAAATTATTACGATAAGCTAATAAAGTATTGTTGCTATAGGCTTTTTCAATTTGAATATATTGCAAAAAATCACTTACGTCTACTTGTACAAAAGGAGGAAAATATTGCAATACTTGCGAAAGATCTAGTTTTTTACTGCTCATATGCTTAATCCTCTTTTCACACAATATAAAAGAGTTAAGAGTTACTACATTCCAATTAATCTAATTAAAATCTAAACCTAGATTTAATTTTAAGACCTATATTGTAACAAATTCTCCTAACGCATACTATCCATCTATTCTCTTCTGTATAATTCTTACCTATGTCTCTACATTTATGCCTCTCGGCAAGTTTGTGCCAATTTTGGTATAATAAGCAGTCAAAGCATAAAGCACAACGACAAAATCCCTTGTCTTTCGTTGCTTTTTCTTACAGATTTCTCTTTAAAACTTACAAAATTTAGTTACAACTTCAACACAAGATAACTCCCTAACTCTTGTTTCCTTGTAAGTTTTGCTACAACTATTTCTTTAGGTAGGTTGTATATCTCTTTTACCTAAAGATAAGTGTAATTATTATCATCTTACCTCATTTGAGGATCATCTAAATTTATCTCATGTTTGGTATTTTTAAAAAACAAAAAATAAAACTACGTGATTTTTTAGATAATACATCTCCTACTAATCCTAACCCAATACTTAATTGTGATAACGGTAAAGCTTTCCGTTTGTATTGGCGTTATGTTATCCCTTTCCAATGGGCGCTATTTTTAGGGATTATTATTACCTTTGCAGGGTCAGGCATTGATGCCTTCTTAATCTCACGTATTAAAACCATTGTTGACAATGGTTCAGGAATTCTTGATAGTCAAACGCTACTTGGCTTTGCTTATATTCTGATTAGCTTAATGACCTTACGGGCTATTTTCCAGTTTTGCTCACAATATCTCTTTAACTGGGCGCAAGCTAAATTAAACGTTAGCTTACTGGAAAAGCTTTTCAAGCACATTTCACGTATGCCTCAAGCTTTCTTCGATATTCATGGTAGTGGAAAAATCATTTCTAAAATCCAATACGAAGTAACCTTGATGTTAGGGGCTACTGGTTCATCATTATTAACTATCTCACGTGATGGCTCGACTATTATTTCCTTTTTAGTGGTAATGTTTTACACTAACTGGGTGCTCTCGAGCGTAATCTTTTTACTCTTACCAGTTATTTATTTAGTCCTAAAAGTTGTTTCTAAATCCATTAAGCGTTTAACTCAAGGTCAACTTGATGCTAACTCATCACAAGCACAACTACTCAATGAGATGGTAAAAGGTCACCAAGTAGTTAATCTTTACAATGCACAAGATTTTGAACATAATCGCTTCTATCAAGTATTAGAAAGTATTCGTCTTAAAAGCGAAAAAGGGGTACTAGTTAGTAACTTAGGACATAGTATTGTGCAATTAATTGCTTCATTACTTTTAGTGGCAATTATTATCTTAGCTGCCTATGCTACAGAATTAAACTTACCACCTATTACTCCAGGTGACTTTATCGTTATTTTCTCGGCTATGTTCGGTTTATTAAAACCAGTACGTAACCTAACCAATATCTATAACGCTTATATTGCCTCACTTACAGCTGCTAAATCTGTACTGGGGATTTTAGCCTTAGATACTGAAACTGATAACGGTAAACTAACAGCACAACAAGTTAATTTTAGCGGTAGTATCTCTTACGAAAATGTTACCTTTGCGTACCCAACTCGTGCAGATGAACCTATATTAAAAAACTTTAATTTAGAAATTCCTGCAGGAAAAACCATTGCCTTTGTTGGTAAATCAGGTGGTGGTAAATCAACGATTGTAAGCTTACTCTCACGTACTTACGATTTAGAGAAAGGAGCAATTAAAATCGACGGTAACGATATTCGTGACATTACCCTTTTCGATTTACGTAACAATATTGCTGTAGTTTCACAAAACGTACACTTATTCGACGATACCATCTACAATAATATCGTTTATTGTGATGGTGATAAATATACCGCTGAACAAGTACAAAAAGCTGCAGACTTAGCATACGTTACTAACTTTGCTCAAGAGTTTCCGAATGGTTTACATACACGCATCGGTACGGACGGTACCCGTTTATCAGGCGGACAAAGACAACGTATTGCTATTGCGCGAGCTTTATTACGTGATAAGCCAATTATTATTCTTGACGAAGCTACTTCCGCGCTCGATAATGAATCTGAATACTTTATTCAAAAATCGTTAGAAGAGTTACAAAAAGGACGTACAGTTCTTACCATTGCTCACCGTCTTTCAACTATAGAAAACGCAGATCAAATTTGTGTAGTTATTGACGGAGAAATTGTTGAGCAAGGAACACATCAAAAGTTAGTACAAAATACTAACGGAGAATACTACAAACTGTACACCCGTGATTTTAGTAAGAAATCTTAAATAAACTATTAAAATAATTTAAAACCAGAGATAAATTGTCTCTGGTTTTTTCTTAAATGAGATTTCTCAACCCTTAGGTTTTCCACGAAAATCCATATACTTGTAGTATATAATAGAGGTTAATACATTTAAGAACTAATGACTATTTCTTAGATATATCCCAGTTTTCTATAATTTGTGCTAGAAAAAATATTCCAGCAAAAGCTTTTTTGTATTAATTTCATGACAACTCTCAACTCACCTTATCAAGTGTTATTAACTGCAAATCTTGCATACTTTCCATATGTAAAAGCATTTATTAAAAACTTTATTTCTTTTCATCGCAGTCCTGTAAGATTTATCGTTATTCATAACCATCCTGACCCTCAAGATCCCGCAATTCAAGATTTAGTACAAAGCTTCTCTTCTTTAGATTTTGTAGAAGTAAAACCACATTTTGGAGATCCTGAAATTCTACGACGTTGGAAACTTCCTGAAGAACATATTGCTAATCCACAAAATCTTCGTCTTTTACTTCCTACTCTACCTTATCATGGTCGAGTTGTATATTTTGACTTAGATATTATGTTCACTAGTCCAGTTGATGAATTATTTACAGATCCAGATCTATTACAGGGTAAGGGTTTAGCTGCAAGTGCTGATTTATGTATGTATCTTGAAATTTATCAACGCTACGGGTTTTTCGCTAAAATCGGAGAACCTGAAATCATGTTAGAGAAAAATTTCGGTGTAAACAATTATTACTTTAACTCTGGTTTCTTAGTAATTGACGTAGATAAATTACGTACAGGACCTAGTATTGATGACAATAAATGGGCACAACAAATATGGGATTGTTATCAATTCTACTTACCTTGCCCAGATCAAGACTTTTTAAATATAGTTCATAACGATGATAAAGTAATTCTTAATGTTAAGTACAACTATTGTGGCTTAATTCTTACAGATCAGCGTTTTTATCTTTACGATGCTAAATGGCAAAATAGCTATACTCAAGCCAAAGAACAAGGTAAAATCCCTGATTTCTTTCCTAAAGTTATCCACTTTTATAAAACTAATTATAAACAGTGGAATCATTTATGTCCTGAATGGCAAGAACTATATCAACATTTTGCTAACTTCGATTTAGCTCAGCTTACAACTACTTCTGTTGAAGATTTTATTACTTTAATGCACAATTTCTTCAAACAGTATCACTACGATATGGCGAGTGGAGATTATAGTCCAAATCACGATGTTCTTGGCATTAGTTTACAGTCTGTACGTAAGCAAGTAGCAAAAGCTAAATCTTGGCAAATCCCTCAAATTTTCTTAAACCCAAATCTTTATCGTATGGGAAGTTTAAGAAAATTCCGCCTAAAATATTTAGGTAATGAGCGCCAAAGAGAAAAATTTGCTTTAAAATTAAGTCAAAAACTTCATGCGCCAATTAGCAAACTAAAATAATTTGTTTTTGTCTTAACTTAAATCACCTAGATACTTAGCTTGTTAATAGCTAATTAGGAATATCATTGCCTATGCAAAATAACACTCCTTATCAAGTATGTTTGATTGCTAATGAAGCATACTTTGCATATGCTACAACCTTAATGAAAAATTTTGTAGCATTCCATCGTCATCCTGTACGTTTTGTAATCTTACATAATGTAGAAGAAACAAACAAAGCTGCATTTGAAAGTGTAACCAAAGAGTTTATAGACTACAAACAAGTAGAGATTAACTTTCATTATATAGATGGACAAGACCTTGTCCATCTTGGCATGATGCCAAGCAACTCGCGTAAGCCAACCAATTTCCGACTGCTAATTCCACAGTTAGGATATACCGGACGTATGCTCTATTTAGACGTTGATATTATGGTTACTCAACCTATTAATGAGCTCTTTACAGACCCTAATATTCTTCAAGGCAATGCAGTTGGTGGTGTAGTGGATATTATTACGTTTAAAGAAAAGTACAGTGACTATAATTATTTCTCTCAAGAGAAATATCCAGAAGATTTTTATGCTGCACAATTTGGTAAAAATGGCAATTACTACATTAATGCCGGAGTACTCCTACTTGATTTAGATAAGCTCAAAGAACCTCAAGAAAATGGTTTGAATATTTGGCAAAACGGGATTAAAAAATACTTTACAGGAGAACTTCCTTGGTTAGATCAAACCTTTGTTAATTTAGTCCATGCTAAAGCCATAACTTATTTACCTGTTAAATATAACTATTTCTTAAATGTTCTTTATGAGCAAAGATATTATTCTCATGCTGACGGTTGGCATAAAAGTAAAAATCTCAAAGTAGGTAAACAAAACGGTTTACTCAAAGCTCCATATTACCCTAGTATTGTTCACTGTTTATCACAAGATCATCGTAAACAATGGAATTATCCTGATAAAGAAATTAAAGAATTATTTACTTACTGGAAGAATACTCCATTAAGTACTTTAGTTTCCCGTGATGTACAGTATTACACTAATATGATGCATAATTTCTGGCACCAATATAACTTTGCAACAAGTTTATTGGACTATGTGGACATGCCTAACAATTATGAAAAAGTAGAATTAGAACAAGTAACTAAAGCTCTAGAAACGCAAAAACCATGGACTTATAATCCTTTATTTATAAATCCATATATGTACCCACCACAAGGGAAACGAGCAGAGATAGTTCTACAAAACTTTGTACACCCACGTAAAAAGTGGCGTTATAGTCGCTTAAACTACTACTTCCATCATAAAAAACTCGATAAATTAGCAAATAAAAAATAATTTTATTAGTGATCTAGCTCATGGATATCCACTTCCATGAGCTATTATATTAGGATAAAAATCAAGTATTTATAATCGAGATTTGTTATAATATGCCTCTGAATTCTTTGTCTAAAGCGTGGCAAAGATAATCCCCATTAACTATCTTTGGTAAACTCAAATGAGTCAAAAAGTAAACCTCTTAAACTTTGACGCGCAAATGCTGCAAGAGTACCTGAAATCGCAAGGTCATAAACCATTTCGCGCTCAACAATTAATGAAATGGATCTATCAACAAAGCGTTGATGACTTCTATTTAATGACCAATATCTCTAAAGATATGCGTCAGTTTTTAACAGAGAACTGTGAAATTAAAGCTCCACCTATTTCAGAAGAGCACATTTCAACTGACGGCACCATTAAATGGGCAATGCAAGTAGGTCCAGATCAACAAATTGAAACCGTATTTATTCCTGAAACCGATCGTGGTACTTTATGTGTATCATCGCAAGTTGGTTGTGCTTTAGAATGTACTTTCTGTTCAACCGGAGCACAAGGTTTTAATAAAAACCTAAACGTGTCAGAAATTATCGGTCAAGTATGGCGCGCTAACAAGCGTATTAAAGAAATTGGTGGCTACGGTGATCGCCCTATTACCAATGTGGTTATGATGGGTATGGGTGAGCCTTTACTCAACGTAAACAACGTGCTACCTGCTTTACGCATTATGCTTGACGATCTAGCTTATGGTCTGTCAAAACGTCGCGTAACTATTTCTACTTCAGGTGTAGTTCCAGCTTTAGAAATTATTACCGGTAAAATCGACGTTGCTTTAGCTATTTCTTTACATGCTCCAAACGATGAACTACGTAATGAAATTGTTCCTATTAACAAAAAATACAACATTGCTACTTTCTTAGCAGCTGTACGTCGCTTTATTGAAAGCGCTCCTGCTAACCGTGGGAGAGTTACTGTTGAGTACGTAATGTTAGATCATGTTAATGACTCTATGGAACAAGCTCATGAACTCGCTCGCACTTTAAAAGGAACTCCATGTAAAATTAACTTAATTCCATGGAATCCGTTCCCAGGTGCTCCATACGGACGTTCTTCGAACTCGCGTATCGATCGTTTCCAAAAAATTCTAGCTGAAGAATACAATATTGTAGCTACAGTGCGTAAAACTCGTGGTGATGATATTGATGCAGCTTGTGGTCAATTAGCTGGTGAAGTTATTGACCGTACTAAACGTACCGCAGCTAAACGTCAATTAGGTGTAGACGCTAAAAACGAAATTAATATTCGTAATTTAAGTTAATACATATGATTTAAGGCTAGGTTTTTAACCTTGCCTTAAATCGTTTATGCATATTTAGAACCGAATACAATACCGTAAAAATATTTTCCATCTTTAAAACTTATACCAATGCTTCCATAACGTTTTTGAGCATAAGGAGCTAAGTGGACAGATATATGTCTTATACCACGAATTTTTATCGCTATAGGAGGAAGCAGAGAAGTGGCAAAAGTTTGTAAAGGTGTGCGCCAGATAATTTTACGTAAATTACGTAAACATTGTTTTGGCTTAGTAAAGACGTCTTTCCAAGTGTAGGTAGTTACATTAAAACGAACTTCATAACTTTGGTCTAATCCTTTTTCAATTTTTGCGAAAGTTTTAATATCTTTTATGGTTGGATTATTAATAAAAGTAAGAAAATGACCGAATGTACATAAAAAGTTCATTTTTACTTGGTAATTACCAAAGCGTTCTAGTATATTTTGTGCGTAATCTTGTTGTCCTGTATGAATCAGTTCATTATGATCCGCAAAGAATACTTCACGTTGCATTGCTTTACTTCTATCTTCAAAAGTAATCACTGGCTGCTTGTCTTGTTTAAATGATACTTCTGTAGCAGTTAGACTTGGAGCTGAACAGGTATACTCAAACACGTCCCAATTCGGTCCATAGATATTATTCATATCTAAAAACTTAGTAGGGTCTACACTTTCACGAGCATAGTTAAGATGTGGCATGATAAAATTCTTACGCTCGTAAATATTGGCATAGTAAAGCCCTAATACCTTAACCTGATCTCCAACTAAATTTTCAACAACTTTTTGCGCTTTATATACTCCTGCAGTAATATCAACCACTCCTACTAGTTCATCTTCTTGAAGTTCAAGATTTTGCGTGATATAGCTGCGGTATTTTTGTTTGTAATCATCCAAATAACTTCTAATTTGTTCTTTATGTTTAGTAAATAAAGCGTTAGCTTTTGTTAAGTCATTGTTTACATTACTTAGATCAGCCTTTAGTTCGCTAGTAATTGGATATTGCTCCAATAAACTAAAGAGCATTTTAGCATGTTGTAAGTCATCAAATTACTCCTGATCCGACATTAAGAAACGATGGTAAATAGATCTTGGAATGTAAATGTAGTCGTTTTGTAAAACTTTACCGCGTAGTTTACCAATAGACTCTATTATAGGACGGAAAGTGTAACAATCTCGTGCAATTAGGAAAAGTTTTTCTATGCCTAAACTAGTTGCATAAGTATACACCCATTCACTAAAGCCATAAGCCACAGCTCCACCTACAAAGTACCCATAGTTGTACCAATAATCACGCTGTATACCGTTAAAACGATCTCTATTCCATTTTTCAGCAAGTAAAGCGATACTTATACTTACCCCTAGATTACCAGCTTCATTAGAAAAAAGTTTTTGGTATTGTAGATGAGTTTGTAAAAACTCATCTACAACCCTAGGGTTGTAGACATTTTTAATGCCAAGCTTCGATGACTCTTCGATATCCGCTTGCTTGTTATCTCCAAAATGCAGTTGTTGCTCTGGATTAATTGCTAACTCTTTTAAGACGAGTTTATATAATTCTCCTGTACCTTTCATTACGCCATAAGTAGAAGAAACATAAAGCTTTTCATAGTTAGCATAACCATTTTTAGCTAAAGCTTGTTCTAAAACTTCATGAGGTAAATACATATCTGAAATAACAACGATTCTTTTACCTTGAGCCACACAATAATCCCAAACAGCTTTATATTCAGGATTTGCGCGTAAAACTTGTAATTCTAAAGCTATTTCTTTCTCCATCATATATTGGTATTGTGGATGAATGTAGCTATAGATCTCTGCAAGGGTCACTTCTCGTTTAAACTTTTTACGTGCAAATGATTCAGCAGAAAGACGAAGATAAAGAAAGTTGGTATTTATGCCTAACAATTGATCTTCTAACATTTCAAGATGTGAGAACAAATGATCTGGATAGACATATGGTCGGATTAAAAGGGTATCAAAGATGTCAAAAGAAACCACCTCAGCGGCATCAATTGCAGACTTACTTCTATCTAATAATGTCATAAATTGTATATTAAATTGAAAACTATTAGTGCATATATCCAGGAATATTTATATGCAAAAGGAAAAAAGGACGAGTCAGATTTTCGTTTAATTTTTCTATGAGACTATTTGTACTAATTAACCTTATATATTAAGGCTTAGTATTCTATAACAAAGAGACAACTTGCAACGACAAAATAAGTCACAAGTTGTATCAATGTTAATAATTTTTAATCTTTAAAAATTGTGTAAAAGATCTTAATCAATACTATATAAGTAGCGATCTTAACTTTCTATTTGTATTTAGAACCAAAAACTATACCGTAAAAGAACTTATTTCTAATCTTTAATCCAATATATCCATAACGTTTTTGTGCAAATGGACAAATATGCAACGCGATATGCTTAATCCCTCTAATTTTTAAAGCTATAGGAGGTAATAAAGCAGCTGCATATTTTTGTAATGGAGTACGCCAAGCAATTTTACGCAAATTCCTTAAACATCTTTTAGGATGTTTGAGAACATCACGCCATGAGTACACGGTGAGAGAAATACATTGTGTTGCGGTTTGCTCTAAACCACATTCAATTTTAGAAAACTCTTTTATATCTTCAGCAGTTGGATTCTTAAGGAAAGTTACAAAGTTGTTAAAGGTACAACTAAAGTCCATAGTTACTCTATAGGCTCCAAAACGCTCAAGTACGTCTTGAGCAAAATCTTGTTGCCCCTCATAAATTAACGGACAATGCTCAGCAAAGAACACTTCTCGTTGTAGTACTTCATCCTTATGAGCAAAAGTAACTTGAGCCTTATTATGTTGATCAAAAGTAACTTCAGTAGCTGTTAGATGGGGTGCTGAACAAGTATGTTCAAACATATCCCAATTTGGTCCCATTACATTACGCTTATCCAAGAATTTCGTACGATCTAGTCCCTCACGAGCATAATTTAAATGAGGCATTATTGAAAATTCTAATAAGTAGATATTAGCGTAATAAAAACCAAGTACATTCACCTGTTGACCTAATAGACGCTTAATAACTTTTTGAGCCTTATAAGTACCGGCTGTTACATCAACCACCCCAACTTTTTCTTGGCTTATAGGTTGTAATTTTTCAGTAATGTAAGAGCGATATTTATCAGCGTAGTTATTTATGATTTCTCTAATCTCTTGCTTATAACCAGCGAATACCTTATTAGCCAAAGTTAAATCATTTTTAGCTTTAGTTATCGCCGTATTTAATTCATCACTTAATGCATATTGTGATAATAAGTTAAAAGTCATCTGCGCTTGTTTTAGATCTGTAAACTCATCTTGTTCTAACATTGCAAAACGATAGTAAATTGATCTTGGGATATACACGTAGTCATCTAATAAAACCTTACCACGTAATTCTCCGATTTTTGCAATGATTGGACGAAAGGTGTAACAATCACGAGCGACTAAAAATAACTTTTCAATATTCAGTTTTATTGCATTGTGATAAACCCAATCGCTATAGCCATAAGCAATAGGACCACCTATACAGTAGCCATAGTTATACCAATAGTTTGGTTTGTTACCTAGAAAGCGATCTTTATTCCACTTTTCAGCAAGCAATGCTATAGCAATGCTTATGCCTAAATTCCCTAGTTCTGTAAGTAGAAGATTGTTATATTGTAGATGAGTTTGCAAAAACTCATCTACAACCCTAGGGTTGTA